>DATJQT010000033.1:0-31705 GCA_035505475.1 Vulcanimicrobiaceae bacterium | reverse complement strand
CAACGTCATGTGGATGGATGCCGCCGACATCAACGGAACCGGCGTGCCGCAGGTGTTCGTGACCAACTACAACCTGATATCCGCTTACCAGAAACCGTTCCAGAGATCGTACGTCCTGGAGTACCGGGACGGGAAATGGGTCAAGATCGTGGATAACGTCCAGCTCTTCTTCCGGGTGCTGGACGGCCCAGACGGAAAGCCGCACCTGTATGGGCAGGCCGCCGGGCAGCATTCCGTGTTTGAAGGCCCGGTGCGCGAGTACGTCTGGCGGAACGGAACGTACGTCGCGGCACCGGGCAGCCCGCTGAATCTTCCGAAAGATTCCAATCGCATTTACGGATTCTTGCAGGCCGATCTCGATAACTCTGGATCTGCCAAGACGGTGGTCCTGGACCGGTTGGATTACATGCGGGTGTATGACAAGACCGGCGAGATTTTCCGCAGCAGCGATCGGTATGGCGGGTCCGAGAACGTTGTGGGATACGATACCGGCGGCTCGTGGATGGATGGAGAGAACGGCGGGGAAACAGCGCTGGGGCAGTTCATGGTGCAGGGCCGCATGTTCTTCGTGGACCCATTTGGCGAAGGGAAGAAGCAGCTCATCGTTGCCCGGAACACCCCATCTACCGGGTACGTCTTCAAGACGCGGTTGTATGACAAGGGGAAAGTCTTCGGGCTGAACTGGGACGGGATGGGAGTGCAGGCCATGTGGGAAACCCGGGAGATGCCGGGCTACATAGCCGATTTCGCGGTGGCCGACCTGGACGGATCCGGCAGCCAGAAACTGGTGTTGCTCATCAATCCGACGAATTTCATGGGCGCGGGAAAATCCAGGTGTATGGTCCTGGTGATGGGGGTCCGGTAGGGAGAATTAGAGGAACTTATGTTTACTTTCCCCTACGTTGGATGGCACTTAGAAAAAAACCTTGACAACCGTCTAGATGGATTGATACTTTCCGCCGCAAATAGATATTCAGTGCGCTAGCGTGTGCGAGAAGTAAGTGCTCTTGGGTAGTAGCAGTCAGCAATAAACCGCGTTTTCCGGAAGCGTTTTCTGCAGCAATGGGGCTGAAGAGAATGGTTTCCACCTGAAGGGGGGATGTGGAGCGAACAATATCTCAACGCTTTCTCAAGAAGGTGTTACCGGAACTGAAAGATCATTGTGATCTCGCCTGAAACGGAGGGTGACCTGATGAGAAAGATTTTGATGGTGGTGGCCGTTGCGGCGCTCGCCGTGATGCTCGCCGCGCCAGCCATGGCAGTGGACTGGCAGTTCGGCGGTAAAGCGCGCGTTCGCTTCTACGACTATTCGGCCCTGGGGTTCGATAGCAGCCAAGGTACGAACCCCGGCAACAACATCCGCGGCGCCGACATGCTGTTCCGGGTGAAGATGACGTTCAGCGATGACAACCAGAACATCCTGGCTGTCCTCCAGCTCCGCTGGGGCAAGATCGTGTTCGGCAACGGCGGCGCGGTGGAAAACCCGGTCAACTTTCCCAGCATGCAGAACTGGCTGAACGCCGACACGGGCGGAAACATCGGCAACTACACCAACCCGGGTGTGCGCGCCGGGGCGTCGTCGGGCGGCGGCTTCGGCCTGCGCGACATCAACGTGGAAATGGAGCAGGCCTACCTCGACTTCCAGGTGCCGTGGGGCGTTCCCCTGCGCATCCGGATGGGTGGCCAGCCCTGGTACGAGCCCAAGGGCCTGATCGTGGATGACGCCGCGATGGGCGTGCGGGGCTACGGCAAGGCCGGTATCTTCAACTACGAAGCGGCCTGGTACCGCCTCGATGCCGGCAACCGGTACGGCGACAACATGATGAAGACCGAGCTGGGTATCGCGTCCCGCTACCGGGTGGACTCGATCGACAACAACTGGGACGTGATCGGCGCGAAGGTCGGGGCGAATTTCTTCCCGTGGCTGAACCCGGCCGTCTACTACTATTACAGCATGAACGATACCGTCTGTCAGCCGGGGCGCACGGGCTCGACGGCGACCAACACGTCCTGGGATAACATGGGTACCATCGCGGGGGCCGGCTCTCTCACCTCAACCACGGTGCAGGGACCGATCTGCCCCGGTACCGACCGCCAGCGGCCGATGTGGACCATCGGTTTGACCGACACCGGCAAGTTCGGCGACCTGTCGTATGACCTCGACTTCGTTTACGAATCGGCGCAGGGTGGCGCGGCCGGCACCTACTATCCGGGGATCATCAACGCCACGGCCCAGACCATGAACCTGGGCACGGCAGCCTCCGGGTTGGCCACGCCGTCGACGCCGGCTCCCCTGAGAGTCCAAGGGTGGGTGATTGACGCCGGCGCGCATTATGCCTGGGGTCCGTTCACGTTCAACCTGGTCGGCTCCTATGCCTCCGGGGACGACGGTAGCGGCTCGGGCACCAGCAAGGCGTTCCCCGGCGGGTTCTCCCCCGGCTGGAACGGCCCTGGTGGGTTCTTTGACCTGATCGGCAACGGGGCGGGCGCCGGCCAGTTCGACATCATCACGGCCACCGAGAGCTCCCCGACCGGTCTCTGGACCATCGGCGGCTACGCGACCTACAACCCGGTCAAGGCCTGGACCCTGAAGGCCGGCGTCGCCTACGCGGGCTGGACCAGCAAGTGGGCGAACTGCGCCTGGGCGGGTGACGGCAGCAACGGTGCCCCGGCATACGCGAACGGGCCGGCTTCTCCGGCCGGCGCGACGGGCCTGAGCGAAACCGGCGCATCCTGCTACGGCCCGGTCTTGTTCGGCAAGGGGTACCAGAGCAATCGGCCTGGCACCGGTGGGAACAACTCCAACATCCCGTCTGGCGGCTTGGTCGGCAAGAGCAGCCTCGGCACTGAACTCAACTTGAAGGCCGATTGGCAGGTGTACACGGGCTTCAAGGTCCAGGGCGTGGCTGCCTGGCTCTTCCCGACCGCTGGGGACACGGTGCAGAAGTACGCCATCCAGTTCGTGTACGACTTCTAGGAATTTCCCGGCACTGGCAAAACGCCCCAGGGGTTCCCTGGGGCGTTTTGCTTTGCTGAAAGCGGACGTGATCCTCTGAACGGTCTTCCCGGTTGCTCGTCTTTCCGGTTCATGCTAAAAGCATTCACACCGATTCTGTTGTCTGGTGTGGTGAGGATTCATGCCGCTTCCGAACCGCGGTTCTGAAAAGAGAGCAGTTCCCAGCGGAAGCGGAGTCTTGCTCATCGTCGGATTATCCATGCTTCCCGTGCTGGTATGGCTCGACTCGTCATCCGCGCTGAGTATCCAACCGATTCAGACGATCGTCACTTTCATGGCCTGGATAACTTGGCTCGGATACGGGGGCTTCGATATTGGCATCTTTGTCGCGCTGATGGTCGCCGGTTTATGCGCCGGCCGCCGCGAATTGACGCGCAGGGGATTCGTTGCCGCGCTGACCGTGTTGGGGGCGGGATTGCTCGGGCAGATCGTGAAGAACGTGGTTTGCCGTGCACGTCCGAATGCTCCGCTTGCCGGGACGTTCTTCGCCGAGTTTCCTTGCTTCCCGGCGAAGCACGCGCTGTCCTCTTTTCCATCGGGGCATGCCGCGGCCGCGTTTGCCACAGCGATCTTCCTTTCATTCTGGTATCCATCGGGCCGGTGGCTGTTCTTCACATTGGCAACACTGGTGGCCATTTCGCGCGTCGTGCTGGGCGCGCATTTTCCCTCCGATTCCCTCGGCGGCGTATTGATTGGGAGCGCCTCGGCGCTCTTCGTGTACGCCCGGATCCCCGCCGCACGCCGCACGACGCCGTAAATGCGTATGCAGGGCACGAATAATCGGCTCGCCACACGGCACCGCGATCTGATGGTTGCGCTTGCCTTGTGCTGCCTCGCCGGCACGCTCTTCTTCTTCCGCCTGGGGGCGACCGGATTGTTCGATGCCGACGAGCCTGCGTATGCGGAAGCCGCTCGCGAGATGCTGGTCCGGGCCGATTGGGTCACGCCCACGTTCAACGGGCAACTGCGTCCCGACAAGCCCATTCTGTTCTATTGGCTTTTGATAACGAGCTACCGCGTCTTCGGGATGACGCCGTTCGCCGTGCGCTGCTGGTCGGCCTTGGCGGGGGTTGGCCTGACGCTGCTCGTGTGCGCGGCGGCGCGGCGCTGGCTTGGACGGCCGGCAGACCTGTGGGCGCCGCTGGCGTTCGTGACGGCTCCGCTCGCTGCGCTGCTCGGACGCGCCGGCGTCACGGACATGGTCCTGACCTTCTGGATGTGCTGCTCGGTGTTTGCCGGTTTATCGGCCCTCGACGAACGCAGTGTTGCGAGCCGCAGATGGGCAGCGGCCGCGTGGGCTGCAGCAGCGGTCGCGAGCTTGACGAAGGGACCCGTCGGGCTGCTCGTCCCCGCCATGGCGCTGGGGGGCGGCCTGCTGATTCGTGGAGAGTTCCGCCAGGGCGTCCAGCGATTGTTCCGGTGGGAGGGGCTGGCTGCGTTCGCGATGATCGCCGGACCCTGGTATGCGCTCATCCTGGCACGGAGCGGCTGGGATTTCGTGCAGGGCTTCGTGTTCAAGCACAACATCGGCCGATTCACCGGGGTGGTCTCCGGGCACAGCGGTCCGGTGTGGTTTTACGTTCCTGTGCTGCTGATCGGATTCTTCCCGTGGATCGGGTATCTCCCGGTGGCCTTCCGCTCCGCCGGTACCTTCCTCAAAAGGGGAGAGGGCTCTGCGCCGCAGCAGCGCTTGCTGGCGACCTGCCTCGCCTGGTTTGTCAGCGTGTTCGTTTTTTTCTCCCTGGCTGCAACCAAGCTGCCCAGCTATCTCTTCCTGGCATTTCCGGCCTTGGCGCTGCTGGCCGGGCGCACGATCGCGATGACAAAAGAGGGGAGCGGGGACGACACGTCGCCGCGCTGGGCGACTCGCCTGGGCAATGGGCTCCTGCTCGGAATCGGATTGCCCCTTGCTGCGGGCCTCTGCCTGCTGCCGTTCGTGTTCGATCGGATTCGGCCTCTGACCCGGGGCGTCCTTGACGGTGTGCCGCCACCGACAGGCATCGCCTGGGCGATTGGACTGCTCGTATTCATCGGTACCGTGACCGGCGCGACATGCCTGCGCTGGCGCGGCCAGATCTTGGCGGCCATGATGATCATCTTCATTCTCACTGCCGCGATGATTGCCCCGCAGGCGTACGCGATCGTCCAAGCGCCGCTCCGGACCTATGCCGAAACCGCCGCGCGGTTGCTCGGTCCAGACGATCCCGTCATCATGTATGGACTGAATGCGCCAAGCGTTGTATTCTACGCTGCACGTCGGGTCGTCTCTTTCGGACCGGACGATCGTGCCGAGCTTGCGGACGCGATTGCTCGTATGCGGGACGCCCAGCGGCCGGTCGTCGTGATCACCCGTGCGCAACATGTGCGGCGGATCGAGGACCTACCCGGTCTCGCGCTGCGGGACGCCCACGGCGGCTACGCGCTGTTCACGGCAGACTAGCCGAGCCTTCATTACGCTTCCACTCGAGTCACCATGATCGCTCTGGCCACCCAAAACGGATTGTTTGCGATTGTTGCGCGCGAGCTCGCGGCGGTCGAGGAGTGCCTGCGCGCCCCCGCGGCCGAGCGCGGGGCGCTGCTCGCGACCGTGGCCCACTACGCGTTAGGATCGGGTGGAAAGCGGCTGCGGCCCGCGCTCCTCTTGCTGTCTGCGCGCGCCTGCGGCGGGGAAAACGGGGACGGGGCAACGCGCAGCATACGCCTGGCCTCGGCGGCCGAAATGATGCATGCCGCCAGCCTGCTGCACGACGACGTCTTGGACCATGCCGCAACGCGTCGCGGTCAGCCATCCGCCATGGCGCGCTGGGGCTCGGATGTCTCGGTGCTGGCCGGCGATTTTCTGTATGCCCGGGCGATCCAGGACCTCGTGGCCGATCAGGACCGCCGCATCCTGCGCACGTTCGCCGATGCCGCGGTGGCCATGACCGAAGCCGAGGTGTTACAGCTGCAGCGCCTCCATGACTTGCAAATCACCGAAGGGGAGTACCTGAGGATCGTGACCGGGAAAACCGCGGCGCTGATCTCGGCAGCCTGCCGGTCCGGCGCGCTGGTGGCCGGCGCCTCCGATGCCGTCGCGGCCCAGCTTGCCGATTTCGGGTTGCATCTGGGCATCGGATTTCAGCTGGTGGACGACGCCCTGGATTACAGCGCCCGTGAAGACCGCGTCGGGAAGCCGGTAGGCAGCGATTTTCGCGAAGGCAAGGTGACGTTTCCGATTCTGCACCTGCGCCGCGTTGCCACTGCCGGGCACCGCCGCCTGCTCGAGGAGCTGGCCGTCTGCACCGATCCCAGTCCGGAGGATCTGCAGGTTTTGCGCGACCTGGTTGACCGGTACGGCGCGGTTTCGGCGACGATGCAACTGGTCGCCGAGTACCTCGACCGGGCCCGGGCGGAGCTGGCCGTCCTTCCCGAATCCCCTGCCTGCCAAGCGCTTCACCGCGTGGTGGACTTCGTGCGCGAGCGCGACTCGTGATCCGCGCCATCCGATCCGCAGACCGTTCGACGTTGCCGAGTGCGTTGCGGATGCCGTGCATGCAATGTTGAACGGGCGCATGGACCAGATCCGGAATTTCTCGATCATTGCGCACATCGACCACGGTAAGTCCACACTGGCGGACCGTCTGCTGGAGCGGACGGGCACGCTGTCCGCGCGGGAAATGTCCGATCAGGTCCTGGACAGCATGGACCTGGAGCGGGAGCGGGGCATTACCATCAAGGCCAAGGCCGTGCGGCTGGTGTACCGGGCCGCGGATGCGAAAGACTACGTCTTCAACCTGATCGACACGCCAGGACACGTCGATTTCACGTATGAGGTGTCGCGCAGCCTCTCGGCGTGCGAGGGCGCCGTCCTGGTCGTGGACGCCGCCCAGGGTGTCGAGGCCCAGACGCTCGCCAACGTGCACCTCGCCATGCGGAACAACTTGGCCATCATCCCGGCGATCAACAAGATCGACTTGCCCAACGCCGACCCGGCCAAGGTCCGCGGCGAGATCGAAGAGGTGTTGGCGCTCGACGGCCGCGAGGCGATCCCGATCAGTGCCAAGTATGGGCAGGGCATCGACGAGATCCTCGAGGCGATCGTCGCCCGGGTTCCGGCGCCGCGCGGAGACACGGACGCGCCGCTCAAGGGGCTGATCTTCGATTCCGGATTCGATAGCTATCAGGGCGTGATCGTCTATGTCCGCCTCTACGATGGGAGCGTCTCCGCCGGCATGCGAATCCTGCTGATGGCGTCCGGCACCGAATCCGAGGTCACGGAGGTCGGCGTCTTCACGCCGGGCATGCGGCGAGTCGAGCGCTTAACGGCGGGGGAGGTCGGCTACATCATCGCGGGCATCCGCGATGTGCGCCTCAGCCGGGTCGGCGATACGATTACCGAGGCCGGACGCCCGACCGAGTCGCCGCTGCCCGGGTTCCGCGAGATCCGGCCGATGGTCTTCGCCGGACTGTACCCGGTCGAGAGCGCGGCCTATCTGAACCTGAAGAGCGCACTGGAAAAGCTCCAGCTCAACGATGCCGCGTTTTCGTTCGAGCCGGAGACGTCGCTGGCCTTGGGGTTCGGGTTCCGGTGCGGGTTCCTCGGCCTGCTGCACTTGGAAATCGTCCAGGAGCGGCTCGAGCGCGAGTTCGACGTGGCGCTCTTGACCACGGCGCCGACGGTGGTGTATCGGGTCACCCGGACCGACGGGGAAGTGCTCAGCATCGAGAATCCCAGCAAGCTGCCCCCGCCCCAGGAAATCGCCATGCTCGAGGAGCCGTTCATCGCCGCATCGATCATGGCCCCCACCGAGTACGTGGGACCGATCCTGGCGCTCTGTCAAGAGAAGCGCGGCGCGCACAAGGGGATCGAGTACCTGCAGGACGGGCGGGTGCTGATCGCCTACGAGCTGCCCCTCAACGAGATCGTGCTGGATTTTTACGATCGGCTGAAATCGGTCAGCCGCGGCTACGCCTCGCTGGATTACGACTTTCTCGATTTCCGCGAGAGCCCCTTGATCAAGCTGGACGTGCTGGTCAATGGCGAGCTGGTGGACGCGCTCTCGTTCATCCTGCACCGCGACCAGGCCCAGCCGCGCGGGCGGCTCCTGGTCGAGCGCATGCGGACGCTGATCCCGCGCCAGCTGTTCGAGGTCGTCATCCAGGCGGCGATCGGCGGGAAGATCATTGCGCGGGAACGCATCGCGCCGCTCCGCAAAGCGGTGACGGCGAAATGCTACGGCGGCGACATCACGCGCAAGCGCAAGTTGCTGGCCAAGCAGGCCGAAGGCAAGCGTCGCATGAAGCAGGTGGGTCGGGTCGAGATACCGCAAGAGGCGTTTATGGCCCTCTTGACGGTCGGGGACAAGGAGTCGCGCCCCTGAGGTGCGGGGTGGAAAGCGAGAGCCGAGGAGAGACGGTTATGGGAAAAACGGTGCGGATGACGAAGGATCAAGCGGCGAGCGAGGTGCGACCCCTTCCGCAAGCAAAATCGGCGCTGCGCGAATACGCCGAGGCGTTCATCGTTGCCATCCTGCTGGCGCTCGTGATTCGGACCTTTGTCGTGCAGGCGTTCAAGATCCCGTCCGGCTCGATGCTGCCGACGCTGCAAATCGGTGATCACATCCTGGTGAACAAGTTCCTTTACTACTTCCAGCCGATCCGCCGGGGCGACATCATCGTGTTCAAGTATCCCCAAGACGAATCGCGCGACTTTATCAAGCGAGTGATCGGCTTGCCCGGCGATACGGTCGAGATGCGCGACAAGCAGGTTTTGATCAACGGCAAACCCTTGTCAGAACCGTATGCCGTGTTCGACGATGGCTCGATCCCACGGTCTGGCGAGCTCCAGCACTTCGGTCCGGTGACGGTGCCCCCGGGGAAGCTCTTCATGATGGGGGACAACCGCGACCACAGCATGGATTCTCGGTTCTGGGGGTTCCTCGACGCTCACAAAGTGAAAGGCAAGGCCTTTATCATCTACTTTTCGGTCCGGAGTGACGATATTCCTTACCAGTCCGTGCTCCCGAGCGTGCTGTACACCGTGACCCACCCCTCCATGATCCGCTGGAATCGGCTGGGCGACCTCATCCACTGACAGGCAACCCAGTGATCGGATGGCCGCGTTCCCCCCTTCTTAGGTCTGAAGTCACAACAAGTCAACGCCGAGGCACGACCTGCTTATAATTGTGTGTAACTAATTGCATCTAAAGAACATCTTCCAAAAACAAGTGTCTCGGAAGCCGAGTAGGATGTCTTGACAACCATCGGCCGGTTGCTTTATAGTGTCGTTGGCACTCTCTGATGTTGAGTGCCAGTATCAGATCTGAGGCTATTCCATGCTGAATCTTCGTCAACAAGGTGTGCTCCGCGCGATCGTGCAGGATTACATCCGGACCGCGGAACCGGTCGGCTCGCGGACGATTTCGCGCAAATACAGCTTTGCCCTCAGTCCGGCGTCCATCCGGATGATCATGGCGGATCTCGAAGACTCCGGCTACGTGACCCAGACGCACACCTCCTCCGGCCGGGTGCCGACCGATAAAGGCTATCGCTTATACGTCGACAACCTGATGGACCGCGCTGCCCTGACGCCTGCGGAGGTGGAAAAGATCGAGCAACACGTCGGCCCGCCGGCGACCGAAATGGATGACCTGCTGAAAGAAGCCGGAAAGCTTTTGTCTTTGCTGTCCCCGTACGTGGCTGTGGCCCTCGCGCCGGGGCTCAACGAGAGCCATTTCGAGCGGGTCGAATTTGTCTCGCTCGCACCGACCCGGGTGCTGGTGATCCTCCTGACCGACTCGGGGCTGGTCCACCACAAGCACGTGCTGATCGAGGAGCCCATCAAGCAGGAGGACCTCGACCGGATCGGCCGCTTCCTGTGCGATCTCTTGAAAGGCCGCACGCTCCGCGAGATGCGCGACGTGCTGCTCTCGCAGATGGCCGACGAGAAGGCGCAGTACGATCGGATGCTGAATCAGGCCATTCAGATCGGGCGGCAGGTGCTGGACATGGACGCCGAGGCAGACGTGTTCGTGACCGGAGCGGCGCACATCGCCGACCAACCGGAGTTTGCGGATGTCCAGAAGATGAAAGGGCTGTACCAAGCCTTCGAGGACAAATCGAAGCTGATCTGGCTGCTCAGCGAGTGCATCCGGGACAATGCCTGCCGGGTCGTCATCGGCCGAGAAATCCCGATCCAGGAAATTCAAGACCTGAGCGTGGTGGCTGCCCCGTACCGGCGCGGCGGCCAGATCGTCGGCGTCGTGGGTATCCTGGGACCGACCCGCATGGAATACGGCCACACGGTGGCCTTGGTGGAAACGACGGCGACCATGTTGAGCCGCTCGCTTTCGGAGCACGCGGCGTAACTGGCGCCCATTTCATGGACGCGGGAGGGTCTCCGGCCCTCCCGTTGTGTTTGGAGCTATGAATTCTCACGACAATCTCCCTGTCGAAACCGTCGGGCCGTCCGCGGCCCCCGAGGCGGAGCCCACCTCTGCTCCTGCGGCCGCAGCGCCTGCGCAATCGGACGAGCTGGCGCGGTTGCAGGACCGCCTGCTTCGGCTCCAGGCCGAGTTCGACAATTACAAGAAGCGCACGGCCCGGGAGCGGGCGGACTATGTGAAGTTCGCGACCGAGGCCGTGTTGCTGGATCTTCTCCCTGTCCTGGATAATCTGGAACGGGCGATCGCCGCGGCGGAGAAGGCGGCCGTTCCGGCTGCCCTCCTGGACGGGATCGGGATGACCGCGCGCCTCTTCCGGTCGGCCCTCGAAAAGCACGCCGTGAAGGCGATCGAGTCGGTCGGAAAGCCGTTCGATCCGAGCATCCATCAAGCGGTCGCGCAGGTCGAGTCCGCGGGGCCCGAGAATCTCGTCGTGGACGAGATTCAGAAGGGCTATTTTCTGGAAGGGCGAGTGCTCCGCCCCGCCATGGTGCGGGTGTCTCGCCATGCGACGGACGCGACGTCGGCTGAAGGTGCACAAGCGTGAGTCGCAAGCGCGATTACTATGACGTGCTCGGCGTCTCGCAAGACGCCAGTGCCGACGACATCAAGAAAGCCTTCCGCAAGCTGGCCCACTCGCACCACCCCGACAAGAACCCAGGGGACAAGGCCGCCGAGGATCGGTTCAAGGAGATCGGCGAAGCCTACGCCATTCTGAGCGATGCTCAAAAGCGCGAGGCCTATGACCGGTTCGGCACGGCCGGGGTCAGTGGTGGCCGCCAGGGCTTCGGCGACTTCGATGCCGGCTTCGGCAGCATTTTCGATGACATCCTGGAAGGGTTCTTCGGCGGCCGCGGGGGATCGGCCGCGCGCGGCATGCACCGCGGTGCGGATCTCCGCTATAACCTGGAGATCAAGTTCGAAGAGGCGGCCACCGGGACCGAAAAAGAGATCGTCGTCCCGCGCCTGGAGACCTGCGCCACCTGCCGAGGGAGCGGGGCCAAGCCCGGGACGCAGGCCACGGTGTGCAAGACCTGTCGTGGGTCCGGCCAGGTGCGCTTCTCGCAAGGATTCCTGACGGTCAGCCAGACCTGCGGCCGCTGCCGTGGCGAGGGCCGGATCGTCGAGCATCCGTGCGCCACCTGCCGCGGGCTCGGCCAATCGCGCACCGAGCGAACGCTCACGGTCAAGGTCCCCGGCGGGGTCGAGACCGGCACCCGACTGAAATTGTCCGGAGAGGGTGAGGCCGGCGTGCGCGGCGGGCCGGCGGGCGATCTGTATGTCGTCATCGGCGTCCAGGAGCATCCCATCTTCACCCGGCAAGGCGACGACATCTGCTGCGAGGTGCCGGTGAGCTTCACGCAGGCGGCGCTCGGAGCCCAGATCGAGATCCCCACGATCACGGAACGCGCCACGATCAAGCTGCCGCCCGGCACCCAGACGGGCACGGAGTTTCGCCTGCGCGGCAAGGGCTTTCCGAACGTCCGGGGGTACGGTCAGGGCGATCTCTTGGTGCGCGTCTTCGTCGAGATTCCCGCACATCTGACGGCCAAGCAGCGCGAGCTGCTCGAGCAATTTTCCCACCTAGAAAACGGGGAAGGTACCCCGCTCGTCCAGGGGTTCTGGGACAAGGTCAAAGCGCTGTTCGATTGAGACGGAGATCGAGGTGGGGCGCCTGCATCACCGCCGGTTTGTCGTGCGACCGGATGCCATCCGGGACGGCGCGGTGGACCTGACCGCGCACGCCCACCAGCTCGTCGCGGTACTGCGGCTACGCCGCGGCGACGAAATCATCGTCCTCGATGGATCGGGACGGGAATGGCAGGCGGTGCTGACCGTAGCCGATACCGGCCATGCATCGGCCCGCCTGACCTGCGAATTCCCGCCGGCATCGGCTTTGGAGCAGGTGCCGGCAATCACCCTCGTTCAGGTCGTACCGCGCGGCGCCGCCATGGATACGATCCTGGCGAAGACGACAGAACTCGGGGTCGCCCGCGTCATTCCCGTCGAGGCAGTGCACAGCGTGCGGCGATTGGCGGACCGGCGGCCGCGCTGGGAGCGGATCGTCCGGGAAGCCGCGGAGCAATCCGGGCGGCGCACGCTCCCCGAAATTGCCGATCCGTGCACGATCGCGATGTATGTGGCCCAACGCCGGCCTGGCGCGCTCCTGGTCTGCGAAACACGACCTGCGGCAACGCCGGCGCTCGAGGCGTGCCGGGATTTACTGGGCAGCAAGGAGGTGGCCTGTGTCGTGGGCGGAGAGGGTGGTTTGTCGCCAGACGAACTCGACCAGCTCTATGGCGCTGGAGGGCAACCGATCTCCTTGGGGACACACTTGCTTCGCGCCGACACGGCCGCGATGATCGCTGTGGCGCTCTTGCGGGCCGGCTTTGCTCTTTGGGACACGCCGGCGACTTCAGAACGGATGAACCCATGACCGCGCCGCGGCTGGTGCTGATTGACGGCAACGCCTGTGTGTACCGCGCGTTCTTTGCGCTCCCCGCCCTCACCAACTCCAAGGGGACGCCGACGAACGCCGTCCTGGGCTTTGCGACGATGCTGCTCAAGTTCATCCGCGAGGAGCAGCCGCAATCGCTGGCCGTCGCGTTCGACGGCCCCGGCCCGACCAGCCGGCATCGAGAGTTCGCGGAGTACAAGGCCCAACGGCCGCCGATGCCCGACAACCTGTCGGCCCAGATCCCGCTCGTCCACCGCCTGCTCGATTGCCTGCGCGTGCCGCGCCTCCTCATTCCCGGTGAGGAGGCGGACGACATCCTTGCGGCGCTGGCTCTTTGCGCCTCAACCGACGGGTACGAAGTCCGGATCATTACCTCGGATAAGGATCTCCTCCAGGTCGTGGACGATCGGGTCGTCGTTCGCGATCCCTTGATGCCGCGCACGCTGGGTCCGGTGGAGGTCGTAGCGAAATTCGGGGTCGCGCCGACCCAGATTCCGGATCTGCTGGCGTTGATGGGGGACAGCAGCGACAACATCCCGGGGGTGCCCGGCATTGGCGAAAAGACCGCGCGGGACCTCTTGCAACGCTTCGGCAATCTCGATCAGATCCTCGAGCGATTGGGAGAGATCACGAAGCCAAAGCTCCGCGAAACGCTGACGGCGCACGCGGAACAGGCTCGGATGAGCAAACGGTTGGCCACGGTCCGGCGCGACCTGGCGCTGCCGTGCCGTCTCGCGGACCTGTCCTGCAGCGAGCCGGATCTGAACCAGCTCTTGCCATTCTTGCGCGAGCTTGAATTCACCCGCCTAATCCGCCAGTTCGAGCAACCGACGCTGGGGATGACCGGCAATGATCAGTGATGCCGAAATGATCAATGACGCAATGACCAATGACCAATCTCAGGGGCCCGTTCGACGGCGCGACATTGGGAATTGGCCATTGGTCATATCCGATCGTGACATGGTTGTCGTCGGACTGACCGGTGGAATCGCGGCGGGGAAGTCCAGCGTCGGACAGATGTTCGCGGCCTGCGGCGCAGCCGTCGTCAATGCCGATTCCATTGCTCATCGCCTACAAGAGCCGGGCACCGCATGTTACGCAGCGATCGTGGAGGCGTTCGGCCCGGAGGTGCTGGACCCTGCCGGCCGGATCGACCGCGGCCGGCTGGGGGCTCGCGTGTTTGCGGATTCGGCGCTCCGCAGCCGGTTGGAAGCGATCTTGCACCCAGAGGTCTGGAAAGTGTGCAGCGCAGAAATCGAACAGGCAAGGGCCCGTGGATTCGCCGTCTGCATCGTGGAGGCGGCCTTGATCCTGGAAACGGGACAGCAAGGACGCTTCGATTGTCTGGTTGTCGTGATTGCGCCGGAGGACGTGCAACTGGAACGGCTTCGGCAGCGGGGCCTTGCTCTGGACGCCGCGCGCCAGCGGCTCGCGGCGCAATGGTCCAATTCGGCCAAGGCCGCCGCGGCCGATTACGTGATCGGCAACGAAGGCAGCTTGGCAGACACGAAGGCACAGGTGCAGCAAGTTTACATGGAACTGACGCAATTTTCTCACGAAAAAAACCTTGACAAGCCCTGAGGCCGTCTCTAGACTGGATCTAACTTCGTGATTTCCTCGCTTCATCCCCTAAACTTTTCCACGCCTCGAGGCAACGCGGCTCGGGTTGTATCCTCTGCCCTAATGGGCCGAACAGGTGATTTGCAGAGCCACTGACGCACCATTCCCTTTCCAGGCTATGTCTCATTCGCTGACGTATCTGTGTCGGATGCGCCGCGCGGATTAGGTCGCCCGTCTGCCGTGTTGCCGCGAGCGGCTCCGAAACCTGAACAGCGGTCTTACGTAAAGGAACGCCGATGAACCTCGCTGAACTGAAAGAAAAAACCATCGCCGAGCTGACCTCGATCGCCCGGACGCTCAACGTCGTGGGGGCGAGCGGCCTGCGCAAGCAAGAGATGATCTTCAAGATCCTCGAGGCGCAGACCGAGAAAAACGGCCTGATCTTCGCCGAAGGCGTGCTCGAGATCTTGCCCGACGGGTTCGGGTTCCTGCGGGCCCCGGATTACAATTACCTCCCCGGCCCGGACGACATCTACGTGTCTCCGTCCCAGATCCGTCGCTTCGATCTGCGGACCGGGGATACCGTCTCGGGTCAGGTGCGGCCGCCCAAAGAGGGCGAGCGTTATTTTGCGCTCCTCAAGGTGGAAGCGGTCAATTTCGAGAACCCCGAGCTGGTCAAGGAAAAGATCCTCTTCGACAACCTGACGCCGCTCTTCCCCAACCAAAGATTCCGGCTGGAGACGACGGGTGAAGAGATCTCGATGCGGATCATGGACCTGATCACGCCGCTTGGGAAAGGGCAGCGCGGGCTGCTCGTCGCGCCACCCCGCACCGGTAAGACCGTCCTCCTCCAGAAAATCGCCAACAGCATCACCAAGAATCACCCTGAAGTCATCCTGATCGTCCTGCTGATTGATGAGCGGCCGGAAGAAGTGACCGATTTCCAGCGCTCGGTCAAGGCCGAGGTCGTCAGCTCGACATTCGACGAGCCGGCGACGCGCCACGTTCAGGTTGCGGAGATGGTGATCGAGAAGGCCAAGCGCCTGGTCGAGCACAAGCGCGACGTCGTGATCCTGCTCGACTCGATCACCCGGCTCGGCCGCGCCTACAACACGATCGTGCCGCCCAGCGGCAAGGTCCTGTCGGGCGGCGTGGACAGCAACGCGCTCCAGCGGCCGAAGCGTTTCTTTGGCGCGGCGCGTAACATTGAGGAAGGCGGCAGCCTCACGATCATCGCGACGGCGCTGATCGATACCGGCAGCCGCATGGATGACGTCATCTTTGAAGAGTTCAAGGGCACCGGCAACATGGAGCTGCATCTGGACCGCCGCTTGGTGGACAAGCGGTTGTTCCCGGCCATCGACATCTTCCGCTCCGGCACGCGCCGCGAGGAGCTCTTGCTCTCGCCCAACGAACTGAACAAGATGTGGGTACTTAGGAAAGTCCTGGGCACGATGGGCGTGGTCGAGGCCATGGAGCTGTTGCAGGAAAAGATCAAGGAAACCAAGAGCAACGAGGATTTCCTGCGGGCCATGAACCAGTAGGACGTTTTCCTTGAAACGGCAAGCCATCTGACGTACAATCCTAAATTGTACCCAATTGCCGAGGAGAGTTCGATGAAGTCCAGTATCCATCCCGAATACGTGCCGGCAATGATCAGCTGCGCCTGTGGCGAAGTCATCCACACGCGCTCCACGGTGCCGGTGCTGAAGGTTGAAATCTGTTCCAAGTGCCACCCGCTCTTCACCGGACGGCAAAAGCTGATCGACAGCGAGGGCCGGGTCGAGCGGTTCCAGCGCAAGTACGGGCGCAAGCCGGTGGTCGGTTCGTAACCGGCGAAAGGATCGCCCCATGCTGACCCTCTGTCGGCCTCTTCCGCTGACTGGCTTTCGGACCATCCGGTCCGGAGGCGCTCTCCACCTGCATCCTCGCCACGCCACCGGCGGCGTGCACCACCACTAGCCGCCGGCACTCGGTTCCGCTCTGCATTTGTAGCAGCCCTCCGACAGCGCCGGCCTTGTGGACCGTGCGCGTGTGGGTGATTTGATGTCCACCTTACTTGACAAGCTCGAGGCTGTTGAAACCCGGCACACCGGGATCATGGAGAAGCTCTCCGATCCTGCCGTGCTGGCTGACCCGGCCCAGTATCAACGGTTCGCCAGGCTGCACGCCGAACTCCTGCCCATCGTGGAGCAGTACCAGCGCCTAAAAAAGCTGCTGCGCGAGCTGGAAGATGCGCGCGCGCTCTTGCAAGAGACGATTGACCCGGAAATGCGCGAGTTGGCCGGGGCCGAGCTGACCGACCTCGAAGCGCAGCGGACGGCGCTGGAAGCGTCGCTCCAGCTGCTGCTGTTGCCCAAGGACCCTACGGACGACCGGAACATCATCGTCGAGATCCGGGCCGGGGCCGGCGGCGAGGAAGCCGGACTGTTTGCGGCGGAGCTCTTGCGCATGTATACCCGCTACGCCGAGCGGCAGCGCTGGCGGATCGAGATGCTCTCCGGCAACAGCACAGGAATCGGGGGCACCAAAGAGGCGATTTTCTCGCTGGAAGGGCGCGGCGCCTACAGCCGGCTGAAATATGAAAGCGGGGTCCATCGCGTCCAGCGCGTGCCCGCCACGGAAGCGAGCGGGCGGATTCACACCTCGACGGTCACGGTAGCGGTCCTGCCCGAGGCCGAAGAGGTGGACGTGGCGATCAATCCGAACGACCTCCGGATTGATGTGTTCCGGTCCACCGGACCGGGCGGGCAAAGCGTGAACACGACCGATTCGGCCGTGCGGATCACCCACCTGCCGACCGGATTGGTGGTCACCTGCCAGGACGAGAAGTCCCAGCACAAGAACAAAGCCAAGGCGTTAAAGGTGCTGCGGGCCAGGCTCTACGATCAGGAATTGCGCCGCCAGAAGGAAGAGATCGACAAGAACCGGCGCTCCCAGGTCGGGACGGGCGAGCGGGCTGAGAAGATCCGCACCTACAACTTTCCGCAGAACCGTGTCACCGACCATCGCATCGGGCTCACGCTGCACAACCTGGGTGCCACGCTCGAAGGCGACCTGGAAGAGTTGCTACAGGCCTTGTCCACCCACGATCAGACCGAACGTCTGAAGGCGCTCTCATGAAATTGCATCGGCCGAATGTTTCCAGCTTCGCATCCAAGTTCCTGCCTGCGGACTGCTGCCCCGATGTGGAATCCGCGCTTGGTTCGGCAGCGCTCTTGCTGGAAACGGCGGGCGTCGAGACCGCCCGGCTGGATGCGGAGTGTCTCCTGGCGAACGTCCTCACGTGTCCGCGCTGGCAACTTACGCTCGAGCCCGCGCGTCGCCTTGTCGCGGAGGAATTCGCCCGGTTCTTGACGCTCCTCCAGCGCCGCGAGCGCCGCGAGCCGCTGGCGTATATTCTTGAAGAGCGCGAGTTCTGGTCGCTTCCGCTTCGGGTCACTTCGGATGTGCTGATCCCGCGGCCGGAGACGGAGATCTTGGTCGAGACCGCGCTGAAGGTCTGGCGAGACGAAGCGCCACGCGCCACGCGCCAAGCGCCGGGTGGCGAGCCACGAGCCGCGGGCCGCGAGCCGCACGAGGCATCGAGCACCGGGCACCGAGCATCAGGGGACGAGCCGCGAACCGCGAAGCGTGGACCCATGATCGTCGATCTGTGTACCGGGACGGGGGCGGTGGCTATTGCTTTGGCACGCGAGATCCCGGACGCACGCGTGTTCGCGACCGATCTCTCGGCCCAAGCGCTCCGCATTGCCGAAAGGAACGTGGCAGCGCACGGCCTCTCGGACCGGGTACACTGTCTTCGCGGCAATCTGTGGCGGGCCGTCAATGGCCACCTGCCGGCCGGGGCGGATCTCGTCGTCGCCAATCCGCCCTATATCAAAACTGGCGATCTCGCTGTCCTGATGCCCGAAATCGGCTGGGAACCGCGCCTGGCGCTGGACGGCGGGGTCGATGGGCTGCGGCTCATTCGCGAGATCATCGAGACCACCCCCGACCGGCTGCGTGCCGGTGGATCCTTGCTGCTCGAGATTGGGGACGAGCAGGCATCGCCAGTCCTGGCGCTCTTCGGGCAAGAGGGCCGATACGACGAGGTGCACATCGTAGCGGACCTCGCCGGACGGCCGCGGGTGGCTGTGGCCCATCGCGCCGGGGGCATCGGGTAGCGGATCACGGATAGAGGACGATGGCATTTCTCCGCGATCTCTGCGTCTCTCTGCGATGAACGGATCGGGTTCTCTTCAGTCTTGCCCGGTGTAGTGGAGCGACATGGACGCTTTGGTCATCCGCGGAGGCAAACCGCTGCACGGCGAGGTCGTCGCAAGCGGCGCGAAGAATGCCGCGCTGCCGCTCATGGCGGCCAGCCTGCTCACGGCGGACCCCCTGCAGTTGACCAACGTCCCCCGCCTGCAGGATGTCCGGACCATGCGCCGGCTGCTCACCCACATGGGCGTGCAGATCGCGGACGACGGGCCTGCGGCCCTGACACTCCAAGCCGGTCACGTCACCCGTCCCGAAGCTCCGTACGAGCTCGTCAAGACGATGCGCGCGGCGGTCGTGGTGCTCGGACCGCTGGTGGCGCGCGAGGGCCGGGGGCGCGTCTCGCTGCCCGGGGGCTGTGCCATCGGTCCGCGGCCGATCAACTTACATCTCATGGGGCTCGAGAAGCTCGGCGCAACGATCCGGCTGGACAAGGGCTACGTGGACGCCGAGGCTCGCAGGCTCCATGGGGCGCGGATCAGTTTCGATGTCCAGACCGTCACCGGGACCGAGAACCTGATGATGGCGGCGGCGCTGGCTCACGGCACGACCGTGCTGGAAAACGCCGCCTGCGAGCCCGAGGTCGAAGACCTTGCCGATCTGCTCAATGCGATGGGCGCGCAGGTCGAGGGCGCGGGGACACGCACTATCACCATTCACGGGGTGCCCGGCCTGACGGGCGCGAGCCACGCGACGATTCCGGATCGCATTGAGACCGGCACCTTTGCCATCGCCGGGGCGATCACGGGGGGCGACGTCACCATCCGGGGCTGTCGGCCGGCCGATCTCGATGCCGTCCTGGTCAAGCTGGAAGAGACCGGCCTCCGCGTCGAGGCCGCAGCCGATTCGCTCCGCATCCAGGCCCAGGGCCGGCCGCGGCCGGTGGACATTCGCACGCAGCCGTTTCCGGGCTTCGCCACCGATATGCAAGCCCAGATGATGGCCTTGATGACGTTGGCCGAGGGCCGGAGCGTGATCACCGAATCGGTGTTCGAGAACCGATTCATGCACGTCAACGAGCTGCTCCGGATGGGCGCAGACATTACGATCGCCGGGAACACGGCCGTGGTCCAAGGTGCGCCGGCCCTGGAAGGTGCGCCGGTGATGGCGACCGACCTCCGGGCCAGCGCGTCGTTGGTGCTGGCCGGACTGGTGGCGCGCGGCACCACGACGGTCTCCCGCATCTATCATCTGGATCGGGGGTACGAAACGATGGAGAAGAAGCTGACGGTCCTCGGCGCCGACATCGAGCGGGTGAAAGTGTGATGGATGCTCCCGATCCGATCGCGATCGCCATTCCCAAGGGCCGCCTGTTCCCGGACACGCTGGACCTGTTCCTCGCGCTCGGCATTTCGGAAATCAAGACGCTTGCCGACAGCCGGCGCTTGATCGTCGATGATGGAAGCCGTGGGCTGCGGTTTCTGGCGCTCAAGCCCGTGGACATTCCGGTGTACGTCGAACACGGTGCCGCCGATCTGGGCATTGTGGGGACGGATCTTTTGCTGGAGCAGGGCCGTGACGTGTACGAGCCGCTCGACCTCGGTTTTGGCGCCTGCCGCCTGGTGGTCGCCGAGCCCGCCCAGCGCCTGCACCGGCCGGTGCGCTTTGCGGGGCTGCGGGTCGCCACCAAATATCCGCGGCTGACGGAGCGGCATTACGGCCAGCAAGGGGTGCAGGTCGAGATCGTGCACCTGTCCGGCTCCGTCGAGCTCGCGCCGGCGCTCGGCCTCGCCGATCGCATCGTGGACCTGGTGGATACCGGACGCACGCTCGTCGAAAATGGGTTAGTCGAAGTCGAGGAGATTCTGCGCGCGTCGGCGCGCCTGATCGTCAATCGGGCCAGCCTGAAGACCCGGTATGCAGCCATTCGGGGACTCATCGAGGCGCTCCGTACCAGCGTGGCCGGCCGAGGTGGAGCGGTGTCATGCGGCTGATCGCCGACCCCAACGAGTTGAGCGAGTTTCTCTCCGCGCTGCGGGACCGGCGCGCCGCGCCTGACCCGGCGATCGACACCGTCGTCCGGGCGATCCTGGATGACGTGCGCAAGGACGGCGATGCCGCCCTGTGTGCCTGGACGGCCAAGCTGGACGGGGCTGCGCTGAGTGCGGCGACGCTGCGCGTGGACGAGGCCGAGTGCCGGGCAGCCCTGGAGGGCCTGGATCCAGCGGACCGCGCCGCGCTGGCGCTCGCGGCCGAGCGGGTCCAGGCGTTCCACGCACGGCAGCGGCGCGAATCCTGGATGACCACCGAACCGGGCACGGGCCTGCTCGGCCAGCTCGTGCACGCGATCCAGCGCGTGGGCGTGTACGCCCCCGGCGGCTCCGCCGCGTATCTCTCCTCGGTCCTGATGAACGCGATTCCTGCCCAGGTGGCCGGGGTGGAAGAGATCGCGCTCTGCACCCCGCCCGGACCGGACGGCCGTGTGCCCTGCGCCGTGCTGGCCGCCGCCTCTCTTCTCGGGATCCGCGAAGTGTACCGCGTCGGCGGGGCGCAGGCGATTGGCGCACTGGCGTATGGAACTGCCACGATCGGCCCGGTGGACAAGATCGTCGGGCCAGGCAACATCTATGTCGCGACCGCGAAGCGGCTCGTCTTCGGGCTGGTCGGGATCGATGTGATTGCCGGGCCCAGCGAGGTCCTGATCGTGGCGGACGAGACGGCCACCGCCGCGTGGGTCGCCGCGGATCTCTTGGCCCAGGCCGAGCACGATCCCATGGCCGCGGCAATCTGCATCACGCCGTCGCAGCGCATCGGCCGCGAGGTGCAGGCCGAAGTGGCACGGCAGCTTGCGCTGCTCCCGCGCGAGGCGATCGCAGCGCAGAGCCTGGAGCGGTACGGCGCCGTGATGCGGGTGCCGGATCTCCCGGCCGCCATGCGGCTTGCCAATCTCATCGCGCCCGAGCATCTGGAGCTGTTGGTGGACGACCCCTGGTCGCTCGTTCCTGCCGTGCGCGCCGCTGGCGCCGTGTTCTTGGGCCACCACACGCCCGAGCCGGCCGGGGATTATCTCGCCGGACCGAACCACGTCCTGCCGACCGGCGGGACCGCGCGGTTCAGCTCTGGCCTCTCGGTCGAAGACTTTCAGACGCGGTCGTCGCTGCTCGCGCTCACGCCCGAGGCCCTGGCCGGCTGGCGCGGCCCGATCACCCGGCTAGCCAATCTGGAGGGGCTCGCCGGGCACGCGCGCGCCATCACCGTGCGGACGGAGGGCGCATGAGCTTCGACCTGACGCGCGTGATTCGCCCGGAGGTGCAGTCCACCGCACCCTATCAGACCGTGCCGCCTCCCAGCGGCCGCCTGGTCAAGCTGGATGCGAACGAGAGCCCGTTCGCCCTGGGCGAGGCGCTCCGGGGGGCATTGGCTGATGAATTCTCCCGGGCGCTGGCCGACGTCGAGCTGCACCGCTACCCCGATCCCTCGGCACGCGCACTGAAAGAAGCGCTCGCCGGCGACCTGGGCGTGACAGCGAATCAGCTGGCAATTACGAACGGGTCGGACGAAGGCATTCACCTGCTGCAGCAGCTCGTTCCGCCGGGCGGACCCGTGGCCATCCCGGTGCCCACGTTTGCCATGTACGGCATTGGGGCGAAAATCCTCGGGCTTCGCCTCGTCGAGGTGCCGCTCACGTCTGAGTTCGATCTGAACGTCGAGGCTTTTCTGGCGGCTGTCGCACAACAGCAGCCCCGGCTGGTGTTCCTGGCGTGGCCGAACAACCCGACGGGCCGGCTGTTCCGGCGCGAGGCCGTGGAGACCATTCTGGCCGCATGCGCCGGGCAGGCGTGCCACGCGCTCGTGATCGTGGACGAAGCCTACTATCACTACTCGGGCGCGACATACATTCCCAGGCTGTCGACCTCGCCAAACCTGGTGATCCTCCGGACGCTGTCGAAGATCGGGCTGGCGGGAATCCGCCTAGGCATGGTGATCGGTAGCCCCGCAGTCGTCACGGCCATCAACACGGTCCGCCAGCCGTACAACGTGAATGCGTTGAGCCAGGCGGCTGCCAAGGTGGTCCTGTCCCACGGCGCGCTCGTCAGGGAACAGGCGGGGCTGATCGTCAAGGAACGCGACCGAGTGGCGGGAGCCTTGGCGGCGTTGCCGGGACTGACCGTGTTCCCCAGCGACGCGAACTTCCTGCTCGTAAAGGCCGCCCGCGGCGGGCCCGAGGTCGCCGCCGCGCTCTTTGCCCGGGGCATCATGGTGCGCGATTTCTCGCGGGCGCCGTATCTGGCCGACTGCTTGCGGATCACGATCGGATCGCCCGAGGAAAACGACGCCTTGCTGGCGGCCCTTGCCGATCTGGGGAGCTGACATGAGCCGCACCGCGACGGTCCACCGAAAAACGGCGGAGACGGACATCCGGGTCCGCCTCGATCTGGACGGGCGAGGGGAGCATCAGATCGCAACCGGCATGCCGTTCCTGGATCACATGCTGGCCCAGGTGGCGCGGCACGGCCGGCTCGACCTGACGATCGAGGCCGCGGGCGACCTGGCCGTGGACTTTCATCACACGGTCGAGGACCTCGGCATCGCGCTGGGCGAGGCGATCACGCAGGCGCTGGGCGACCGGGCCGGGATCACGCGCTATGGCGCCGCCCGGGTGCCGATGGACGAGTCGCTGGCGGCGGCGGTGGTGGACCTCGGCGGGCGCGCCTACCTGGTGTTCCAGGCGCCGCAGCTCAAGGGCGAGCGGGTCGGCAGTTTCGACTTGGATCTGGTGCGGGAATTCATGCAGGGGCTGGCTGCCCATCTGCGGGCCAATCTCCACGTGCAGGTCGAGTATGGACAGAATTCCCACCACATGGCGGAAGCGCTCTTCAAGGCCCTCGCCCGTGCGCTGTACCATGCCGTGGCGCTCGACCCGCGGGGAACCGGCGTGATCCCGTCCACCAAAGGAACCCTGACGGTATGATCGCGATCATCGATTCCGGCATCGCCAATCTGCGTAGCGTCGAAAAGGCGCTGGTCCGGCTGGGCGTCCGCGCCGCGGTCATCGAATCCCCAGATCGGCTGCGCGATGCGAGCGGCATCATCCTGCCGGGGGTGGGCGCGTTTGCGGACGGCATCGCGAAATTGCGCTCGCAGGGGTTCGTGGAGCCGCTCCGGCGCGCCATCGAACGCGGCACGCCACTGTTGGGCATCTGCCTTGGTCTGCATTTCCTCTTCTCGGAAAGCGAAGAATTCGGCCACCACAAGGGCATGGACCTGATCCCGGGACGGGTGGTCCGGTTCGGCGAGATGCACGATGCGGCCGGCGCGCGCCTCAAGGTGCCGCACATGGGGTGGAACACGGTGCGGATCGAACGCCGGGCGCCGATCTTCCGCGGGCTGGCGGACGAGCCCTCGTTCTACTTCGTCCACTCGTACTACGTGCAGCCTGCGGACGAGACCGTCACAGCCGGGACCACCGAATACGGCGTGCGCTTCGCCTCGGCAATCTGGCGGGACAATGTGTTCGCCACGCAATTCCATCCCGAGAAGAGCCAGGCCGTCGGCCTCCAGCTCCTCGGGAACTTTGCCGCACTCTGCCGATAATGGAGATCATTCCTGCCATTGATCTGCGCGGCGGCCAGGTCGTCCGGCTGGTACAGGGCGATTTCGCCCGCGAGACCCGCTACGCCTCGGATCCCGCCGCAGTTGCGGCGCTCTGGGAGGCGCAGGGCGCTCGGCGACTCCATCTGGTGGACCTCGACGGGGCGCGGGCCGGCGTTCCGGGGAATCGGGCCGCCCTCTCCGCGATCTTTGGCCGGATCCGAATTCCTGCGGAGGTGGGTGGCGGGTTGCGCAGCCTGGACGCGATTCGCGCGGTGCTGGACCTCGGCGCGGCAGCGGCCGTGATCGGGACGGCGGCCGTCAGCGATCCCAAGTTATTGGAAGCGGCCTGCGCCGCGTTCCCGGGACGAATTATCCTCGGCCTCGATGCCCGGCAGGGCCGAGTTGCGGTTCAGGGGTGGAAGGACGTGACCGAGCTTCCAGCGATCGAGGTGGCCCGGAGTTGCCGGGCGCTGCCTTTGCAGGCGCTGATCTATACCGACATCGCGCGGGACGGCATGCTCGAGGGGCCGAACCTGCCGGAATTGTCGGCGATCGCCAAGGACAGCGGGCCCCCGGTCATCGCGTCGGGAGGCATCGCCTCGGTGGCGCACATCCGCTCCCTGCGGGCGCTCGAGCCGGTGGGGGTCACGGGGGCGATCGTCGGCAAGGCGTTGTACGATGGCGCGCTGACGCTCGCGGCAGCATTGGCCGCGGGGCAAAGCTGATGTTAGCAAAACGTATCATTCCCTGCCTGGACGTCAAAGAGGGCCGAGTCGTCAAAGGCACCCAGTTCGTGGACCTGCGCGACGCCGGCGATCCGGTCGAGGTTGCGGCTGTCTACGACCAGCAGGGCGCGGACGAACTGGTCTTCCTGGATATCACGGCCTCCTACGAGCGCCGGGCGATCATGATCGACGTGGTGGCTCGCACGGCCGAGCAGGCCTTCATGCCCCTAACCGTAGGCGGCGGTATCGGCTCTCTCGAGGATATCCGTGGGTTACTGCGGGCCGGCGCCGACAAGGTGTCGCTCAATACTGCGGCAGTACGGGACCCTGACCTGGTCCGCAGCGCCGCCGCGCGCTTCGGCAGCCAGTGCATCGTTCTGGCGATCGATGCGAAACGACGAGTTGAACACCGAGCGCCTAGCACCGAGCGCCGAGAAAACGATACAAGGGCGCCCGGGGCTCGGTTGTCCTGGGACGTATACATTCATGGGGGGCGGACGACGACCGGGAAAGATGCGGTCGCCTGGGCGGTGGAGGGGGAGCGCCTTGGCGCCGGCGAGATCCTGCTCACCAGCATGGACCGGGACGGCACGAAAGACGGCTACGATCTCGAACTGACGCGCGCCGTGGCAGAAGCGGTAGGGATCCCGGTGATCGCATCCGGCGGCGCCGGAACGCTGCAGCACTTGTATGAAGGTATCGCCGTCGGAAAAGCCGATGCCGTGCTGGCTGCGTCCATGTTTCACTATCGCGAGGTCAGCATCCCAGAGGTGAAAACGTACTTGGCCGCGCAGGGCATTCCAATCCGACTCTAGCGGACTGCTGAAAACGGTCCACCTGTGTCGCGAATATATCCCGAATGAAACGAGTTCCATGCAGCCTCAAACAGAACCAGGACGATCTTCCGTGAACAAGGAGGACACCATGGAATTCCAGGCCGTGCGAATCGAGACGCCAGACAACGCGAACGTGATCCTGGGGCAGAGCCATTTCATCAAAACGGTTGAGGATTTGTACGAAATCATCGTCGCCGGGGTCCCCGGGGCCCAGTTCGGCATAGCCTTCTGCGAAGCGTCGGGCCCCTGCCTGATCCGTTCGGCCGGGAACGACGATGCGCTCCGTGAGACCGCGGTGCGGAACGCCCAGGCGGTCGCTGCGGGCCATTTCTTCGCCGTCGTGCTCCGGAATGCGTTTCCGATCAACGTGCTCAACGCGATCAAGCAGTGCCAGGAAGTGTGCACGATCTTCTGCGCGTCGGCGAACCCGGTCGAGGTGGTCGTGGCTGGGACGGGGCAGGGTCGCGGCGTCATGGGCGTGGTGGACGGGTCGCCCCCGAAAGGTGTGGAGACGGCCGGGGACGTCGCCGATCGGAAAGCGTTGTTGCGGAAGTTCGGCTACAAGGTGCAATGACCAATGCAAGATGCAATGACCAATGAACAAATGACCAATCTCCAATGTAGCGGTACCGTCTCATTGGGCATTTGCCATTGGTGGAACGGAGACGGCCGTGGTGACGATTCCTGATGACCTTCGCTTCGACGAGAGCGGGCTGATTCCCGCCATCGCGCAGGATGCCGAGGGCGGCCAGGTGCTGATGCTGGCGTACATGAATGCCGAAGCCTTGGCCAAGACCGTCGAGACCGGGCTCGCCCATTATTTCAGCCGGTCGCGGGGTCGGCTCTGGTGCAAGGGCGAGGAATCGGGCCACGTCCAGCACGTGCGGGCCATCCAGTACGATTGCGACGAGGATGCGCTGCTCCTGCAAGTGGAGCAGCAGGTGGCCGCCTGCCACACCGGACACCGCTCGTGCTTTTACCGCGCCCTGTCGCTCGCGGCGGGTGCGCCGCCCGCGCCCGAGCGCGCGTTCGACCCGGCGCGGGTGTACCGCGGCCTGAACATCCTGTCGGAGCTGTACGCCACGATCCAGGAGCGCCGTGCCGTGCCGGCCGAAGGCTCGTACGTCGCCGCGCTGTTCGCGAAGGGGCCGGACCAGCCGCTGAAAAAGCTCGCCGAAGAAGCGGGAGAGGTCCTGCTGGCGGCCAAGAACGCCGATCGGAGGCAGCTCGTGTACGAAATGGCCGATCTTTGGTTTCACAGCCTGGCGGTGCTCGCCCAGCACGACATTCGCCCCGAGGAAGTGGCGCAGGAGCTGGGTAGTCGGGTCGGCAAACGTAAGCCCGAGTACGGCGGCAATTCGGTTTGACAGGCCGAAGGCCTTGAAATATAATACTTTTTTGCATTTACAGAATTTCCCTCAGTGTCCGACTGATCGACGCTGTGCAAAGGGGGTGTGGGGTTCATGCCGAGCGTGACCGTGAAGGAAGACGAATCCTTCGAAAGCGCGCTCCGACGGTTCAAGAAGCAATGCGAGAAGGCCGGGGTGCTTTCCGAGCTGCGCAAGCGAGAGCACTACGAGAAGCCGAGCGTCCGCCGGAAGAAGAAGATGCTGGCAGCGCGCAAGAAGGCGGCCAAGCGCATGCGCTTGCTGGCGGAGCAATAATGGAGCTGAAGGCGCGGTTGACCGAGGATCTCAAAGAATCGCTGCGGTCCGGGGACAAGCTGCGCACCTCCGTGATCCGGCTGCTCACCGCACTCATCAAGAACCGCGAGGTGGAGAAGCGCGGCCCCTTGACCGATGCGGAAGTCATGCAGGCGATCACCTCCTCGGTGAAGCAGCGCCAAGATTCCATCGAGCAGTTCCGGCAGGGCGGTCGCCAGGACCTGGTCGACAAAGAAACCGCGGAGCTTCAGATTCTGCAGTCGTATCTCCCGTCTCCGCTGACCGGCGAGGAGTTGGCCGCGCTGGTCCGGACGGCGATCCGCGAAAGCGGGGCCGCCTCGCCGCGCGAGATGGGGAAGGTCATGTCCGTTCTCATGCCTCAGATTGCAGGCCGGGCCGACGGTAAGGCGGTGAGCACCCTCGTTCGAGAGATGCTGGCCAACACCTAGATGGCGGGAGTCCCGCCAGATTTGCCGCATTGGGCAGCGCCGACACGCTGATCACGCACGGGACTCGGGAGCGAGTCCCGTGCGTTTTTCCCGGGACGCCGTCCCGCATACACGAGAATCGTGGACCCTCATTCCTTTCGGGTGCTCGAATATCCCCTGATCTTGGACGCCTTGGCGGGCCAGTCCGCCTCGGTGCTTGGCGTCGAGCGGGCGCATGCCCTCACGCCGTGCGCGGACCCATCCCTGGTCCGCTCTCGGCTGCAGGAGACACGCGAAGCGCGCGCCCTGCTGCTGGAAGGGCCGCTGTCCGACCTCTCGCAGGCCCGCGACATCCGGGCGAGCGTGGTCCGCGCCGCGATTCGGGGCGCACGCCTTGCGCCGCAAGATCTGACCGAGGTGGCCGATACCCTGGACGCCGGGGAGCTGGTGCGGCGGCGCCTGGGCTCCTCCTCCGAGCGCCCGGCGCTCGCGGCGATCGCAGCACGGCTGCGGCCGCCGGCGGGTCTGGCACGGGAGATCCGGCGGGCCGTGCTGCCAGACGGACAGATCGCCGACAGCGCCAGCCCCGAGTTGTATCATCTGCGGGTCTCGGCGCGGCGTGCCCGTGAGTCCGCCCGCGACACCGCGCAGAGTCTGCTGGCAGACACCCGGCTGGCGCCGGTGATCGCCGAACCGGTGGTGACGCTCCGTAACGACCGCTACGTGATTCCGGTGCTGCCGGGCTACCGTACGCTCCTGTCCGGCATCGTGCAGGACCAGTCCGCCACCGGTCACACGCTGTTCCTGGAGCCGCTGTCGCTGGTCGAGCAGAACAATGCCATCCGCCGCCTGGAGCGCGAAGCCGACGCAGAGGTGGATCGGATCCTGGGTGCGCTGACGGACCAGATCCGCGCCGGGGCGGACGACATCATGGCCACCGTGGAAGCGTTGGCCGACTGCGATCTGGCGATCGCCAAGGCGCGGCTTGCGGTCCGCTGGGCGGCCCACGAGCCGCGCATCACCGAGGGGGGCCCGCTCAGCCTTTTGCATGCCCGGCACCCTGTGCTGCTCGAATCGCGGCGGCAGAAGGCAGCCGGCGCCGAAGAGGTGGTGCCGATCGATGTCCCGCTTGCCGATGCGCGCGTCCTGGTCCTGACCGGACCGAATGCCGGCGGAAAAACGGTCGCCCTCAAGACGGTCGGCCTGCTCGCCTTGATGGTGCAGGCCGGGTTACAAATCCCGGCCTCTCCGGACTCGACCGTGCCGGTGTTTCGTGGGGTGTACGCCGACATCGGCGACGAGCAGAGCATCACCCAGGATCTCAGCACGTTCTCGGCTCACATGGCGCGGATGACGGCCATTCTGGAGCTGGCGGACGGACAGAGCCTTGTGCTCATTGACGAACTGGGCGCCGGCACGGATCCGATCGAAGGCGCGGCGCTGGGCGGGGCGATCCTGGAATCGCTCGCCGGGCGGGGCGGATGGGTGCTGGCCACCACACATCTGGACGGCATCAAGGCCTTCGTGGCCCAGGACCCCCGGATGGCCAACGGGGCGGTCGAGTTCGACCTTGACAACATGCGGCCGCTGTATACATTACATATTGGGTTTCCGGGTCGAAGTTTCGCCATCGAAGTGGCCTGCCGTCTGGGTGTCCCTCTGTCGATCGTTCACCGTGCGCGTGAGCTGCGTGGAGACACGAGTGCCGGACTGGCCGCCCTGCTGGATCGCTTGCACGCCCTCGAGGGGGCCCGGGCCCGCGATGCGGCCGAGGCGGCGCAGGACCGGGTTGAGGCACAACGGCTGCGCAGCGAATTGGAGGCCAAACTGCAGGAAGCCGCGGCGCGGCTGCGCGATATCCAGACGAGGGCCGCGCGGCTGCTGGCGGAGATTGCCGGCGCGGGCCGCAAGCGGATCGAGGCCGCCGTCGCGGATCTGCGGCAGGGCGGACCGGCACGCGCCGCGCGCGAGGCGGTTGCCGAGCTGCCGCGCCTGATCGACGAGGCCCTGGAGGACGTGGCCTCTGGCATCCCCGCGGCTGCGGCGCTGGGAGAGCTGGATACGGTTGCCGAGGGCCAGACCGTCCGGGTGCGGAACTTGGGGCAGGTGGGCACGGTCCTCTCGCCCGTGAACCCGCAGGGCCTGGTCGAAGTGCAGGTGCCGCTCGGCAAGGTGCGCGTGCCGCTGGCGGACCTCGGCCCGGCGCACTCGCAGACGCCAGCCCGGGGCGAGCGGTTGGTGACCTGGACGGCGGGCGCCGGCGATGCGCTCTCGCCCGAGATCAAGGTCATCGGCTGCACGGTCGAAGAAGCGGTCGCGCAAGTGGGCCGCTACCTCGAGGACGCGGTGCTCGGCGGCCTCACCAGTGTGCGCATTGTTCACGGTAAGGGAACCGGCCGCTTGCGGAAGGGCCTGGCCGATTTCTTGAAGACGCACCCGCTCGTCTCCGGGTTCCACCTCGCAGAGTTCAACGAGGGCGGTGCCGGGGCGACGATCGTGGACTTGGGCTCGCGGCCGGCGGCCGGATCGACCGGATGAGGTGGTTGTGATCCCGGACGAGGTCATCGCCGAGGTGTTGGCGCACACCGACATCGTGGGGTTGATTGGCAGCTACCTGCCCTTGAAATCGGCGGGCCGCACGCACAAGGCGCTCTGCCCGTTCCATACGGAAAAGACGCCGTCATTCACCGTGAACCCGGAGCGGCAGATTTTTCACTGCTTCGGCTGCGGCGAAGGCGGCGATGCGATCAGCTTCCTGGTCAAGCACGAGCGTCTCAGCTTCCTCGAGGCCGTGCGGGTCTTGGCCGAGCGGGCCGGCGTCTCGCTGCCGGCCGAGCGGGGCGGCGGGCCGGCTGCGGCGGACAGCCGCGTCCCGCTCTACGAGGTGCACCGGCTGGCGCTCCAGCATTATCGGGACAACCTGGGCGGCACCCATGGGAACGCCGCGCGGGCCTACCTGGACGGGCGCGGCGTCTCGGCAGAGCTGATCGAGCGGTTTGCGCTGGGATACGCGTTGCCCCGCTGGGACGGACTCTTGCAGGTGCTCAAGACGAACGGCTACCACGACCGCGTGCTGGAGACCGCCGGCCTGGCGATCCCGCGGCCGAAGGGCACCGGGCACTACGATCGCTTCCGCAACCGGCTGATGATTCCGATTTGGGACGTGAGCGGCAAGGTGATCGGCTTCGGCGGCCGGGCGCTCGACAGTGCGGAGGTCAAGTACATCAATTCGCCCGAGACGCCCCTCTACCGCAAAGGGGCGCACCTGTACGGGCTGAACCTGGCGGCCAAGGCGATTCGCGAGCAGAAGACGGCAATCGTGGTCGAGGGCTACTTCGACGCGATCATGCTGCACGCACACGGGTTCGGGAATGCCGTCGCGGCGCTCGGGACGGCGCTCACCACGGACCAGGCACGGCTGCTCGCGCGGTATGCACAATCGGTGGTGTTGCTCTTCGATCCCGACGCGGCCGGGGTCGGGGCGGCGCGGCGCAGCCTCGAACACTTGATCAACGTGGACCTCGAGTGGCGGATCGTCGTCCTGCCCGACGCGCTCGATCCCGACGCCTTCGTGCGGACCCACGGCCGGGACGCGTTCACGGCGGCGCTGGCCGGCGGCGTGGACCTGGTGGATTTTTTTCTGGATCGGCGGGTCTCCGGGCTCAACATCGGCGATCCGGTGCAGCTGGCCAAATGCGTGGACGGCCTCATCGAGGTGATCGCCCAAATCGAGAGTCCGGTGCGGCGCGAGGGCTACCTGACCAGGCTCGCGCAACGCTCCGGTATCACGCCGCGGACGCTG
>DATJQT010000032.1:0-6724 GCA_035505475.1 Vulcanimicrobiaceae bacterium | reverse complement strand
GTCGAGGTAGACTATGGCGACGGCGCGTTGCCCATCCGGGTCCCCGCCGACTGCCGCATCCTTGAAATGCACGAGGTGCCTCCGCTCCCGGATCCCCGTGGCGCCATCCAGCGGTCGATTCGGCAGCCGATCGGATGCCAGCCCCTGCCGGAGATCCTGCGCGGGAAAAAGAAGCCGGCTGCCGACCTGACAGTGTGTATCACGATCTCGGACATCACCCGGCCGGTCCCGTACAAGGGGGACACCGGCATCCTACCGCCGCTCTTGACGCTGCTGCACGCGGCGGGCGTGCGGAAAGAGCATGTCACGATCCTGGTCGGAACCGGCACGCACCGGCCCAGCAGCGCCGCAGAAAAAGTGGCGATGCTCGGCCCGGAGGTCGCCGCCGAGTACCGGATCATCGATCACGACTGTGCCGATGACCGCATGCTGGTGGATATCGGGAAGACGAAGAGCGGGACCGAGGTCCGCATCAACAAATATTTCATCGAAACGGACGTGAAGATCGCCACCGCGCTGGTCGAAAGCCATTTCATGGCGGGTGCCTCGGGCGGGCGGAAGGCGGTCTGCCCGGCGCTGGTGAGCAAGGCGACGATCGAACGCTTCCACAGCGCCGCGTTCCTCGATTCGCCGCTGGCGACGAACCTCGTCCTGGAGGGCAACCCCTGCCACGAGGAAGCGCTGGAGATCGCGCAGAAGGCCGGCGTGGACTTCATCATCAACACTGTCCTGAACCGGAAGCTGCAACTTGTGGAGGCGTTCTCCGGCCATCTCGTCGAAGCGCACCGGAAAGCGGTCGCGCTCTTGCGAAGCATCGTCGCGATTCCGGTCGAGGCGGAAGCCGACGTCGTCCTCACCCACGGTGGGTACGTCGGGATCAATCATTACCAGGTGGCCAAGGCCGCCGTGAACGCCTTGCCGGCGGTGAAACCCGGCGGCACGATCGTCCTGCTCGCTTGCGAGCGGGACGTGGACCCGATCGGCCCAGCGGAATACCGGACACTGCTCCACCTGCTGAAGATGCAGGGGCACACGCGGTACCTGGCAACGATCATGGATCCGGCCTGGCGGTTCACCAAAGATCAGTGGGAGCCGCAGATGTGGGGTAAGGTGTTCGCGAAAGTGGGCGAGGAGGGGTTGATCTACTGCTCGGCGCGCCTCTCGAAAACGGCGCACGAGATGGTGCCCGGTGGGATGGGCTGGGATTACCTGCCTGTGGATGGGCCGAAAGAGGAGCGGGAGCAGGCGCGCGTCATGGTCCAGAACGCCGTCATCGCGGCCGTCCACGCCCGGCGAGACGGGAAACGGCCCAGCATGGCGTTCATCCCCGAAGGTCCCTACGCGGTTCCGGTCAGCAAATAATACGCACCGTAAGCAACCCGCCCGCTCATCCTTCGACACGGCTCGGGATGAACGGGCGGTGTCTTAGAACCCGTCATACCGGCGGAGGCAGGTGCCCAGCAGGCGACCAGGAACCGAATGCTACGGGCGGGTCCGCTGCTTACGCCGGGGTGCCGCATGTTTCGGCGACGCGCCGGTCTTTGCGGCGGCGCGGGCACGGTCCCGCGCGTGGGTCTTCGTAAAGTTGCGGGGCGGTTCGGCAAACGGCAGATCCATCTGCTTGGCCTGGAACAGTCGCCGCACCAAGAGGCGGCAGGCCTGCTCGTCGCGCCTGGTCAACCGGCCCGTGCCGTCCAGCGCGGCTTCCAGGTAGGACGGGGCGACCCTCAGGTATGACGCCAGCCGGCTCGGGCTCACGCCTGTCCGGGCCAGGAACTCTCGCAAGTCAAAACGCGCCATGGGTCATTCCCGACCAACAAAAAACCCCCGACGGGTGACCGACGGAGGTTGACGGAAAGTTTCTCGCTCAGGTGCGATCGGTGGTCTCCCGCTTCTTCGACAGGACCAGGACCGTGCGCTCGGGGTCGCGCGGGTTCTTGCTTTCCAACACGTCGTAGCCTTCCTCGCAGCGCTGGCACCAGATCTCTTCGACGCCCGGCCGCAAGGTGATGATTTCCATACAGGTCGGACAGCTGACCTCGGCTTTTTCCCAGGATGTATCCACGATCGAACTCCCGGGCCGACCCGACATCACATCGGCCCCCTGTCTTCAATTTCAGCAAGAGTCTATCCAGACCTAAGCTCGCCGTCGAGTCATTTCTACGAACAAACAGGAGTCCGTCGCTCCTCCAGCCATTTCCGTCGAGAATCCCTTGACAGCCGGTTTGCGAACGGAGTATTCCGGTCTCGAACGCAACCCTGACGCAGCGAAGAAATCACGGCCTCGCCACGCGTTGGCCGATTTTCCGAGGGGACACGCGGCCGAAAGGACAGCGCCATGGGCCATTCACAGCTGGGAGCCACGATTGTCAGCGCGACAACGGCCATCGACGAGGCGGTCAGGGACGGGATGACCCTGATGGTCGGGGGCTTCGGTCTGGTGGGCGCACCGCTCACGCTGATCAGGGCTCTGAACGCCAGCGACCGCAAGGACCTCACCATCATCAGCAACAACTTGGGGGAGCCGGGCAAGGGCCTCGGCGAGACGCTGCGGCTCGGGAAAGTTCGCCGCGCGATCGGCTCGTTCTTCACGAGCAATCCAGAGGTGGCGGAGGCGCGCGACCGGGGCGATCTCGATGTCACGCTCTTGCCGCAGGGCACCCTGTCCGAGGCGATGCGGGCCGGCGGTGCCGGGCTGGGCGGCTTCTACACGCCGACCGGCGTGGGCACACTCCTCGCGGAAGGCAAGGAGGTCCGCGAGCTCAACGGGAAGCGCTACGTCTTCCAGGAACCGATCCGGTCCGACGTGGCGCTGGTGCGCGCCCATCGGGCAGATCGCCTGGGAAACCTGGTCTATTATAAGACGGCGCGCAACTTCAATCCCATGATGGCCACCGCCGCGGACGTAGTGATCGCTGAAGTGGACGCGGTGGTCGATGTCGGGCAGATCGATCCCGAAGCGGTCGTCACGCCACATCTGTTCGTGGATTTCCTCGTCATCGCGGAGGACACGCTATGAACGAGAAAGAGTTGATTGCGAGCCGGGCGGCCGCACTGCTCCAGCCCGGCTGGGTGGTCAATCTGGGGATCGGCATTCCCACGCTTGTGACCCGCTTCGTGGACCGGAACGCGTTCTGTTTCCAGACCGAGAACGGCCTGCTCGGCGTGGGGCCGCCGCCCCCGGCGGACCGGGTGGACCCGAACCTGGTCGATGCGGGGAAGCGCCCCGTGACGGAACAACCCGGCGCAGCCTTCTTCGATAGCGCCACCTCCTTTGCCATGATTCGGGGCGGTCACGTGGATGCGGTCATCCTCGGCGCGCTTCAAGTGGATGAATGCGGCCGCATCGCAAACTGGGCCATTCCCGGTGAACCCGTGCTGGGCGTCGGCGGGGCGATGGACCTCATGTCGGGGGCCCGCAACATCATCGTCGTCATGACCCACACGGCCAAAGACGGCACACCGAAGCTGGTCCGGGAGTGCACGCTGCCGCTCACGTCGCTGCGGCCGGTGACCTGGGTCGTGACGGAGCTGGCGACGTTTGCGGTGGATGGAAATGGGTTGATCCTGCGCAGCTGCGCGCCGGGCGTGTCGAAAGAGACGATACTCGCCAGGACGGCCGCCCGCTGCCGTGACGGTGAGGGACTCGATCAGACATGAAAGCGGTCGTGTACGATTCCCCGACCCGGGTGCTCTCGCTCCGTGAGGCGCCCGATCCTAGCCCGGGCGCGGGGGAAGTCCTGTTCCTGCCGGCGTATGCAGCGATCTGCGGCAGCGATCTGCATATGCACGCGGGCTCCGACGGTTACCGCTGGATGCCGCCGGGCATGATCATCGGGCACGAGGTCGCCGGACGAATCAGCGGCTCCGATGCACTCTTCATCGTCAACCCCTACATCCCGTGCGGCCGCTGCAAGCCGTGCCGCCTGGGTCAGCCAAACACGTGCATCGGGCCGACGGGCGACCGGAACAAGGAGGCGCCGCCCTGGTCGCTCCAGTACGGGTTCCGCCGGGCGGGCGGCCATGCCGGCCGGATGGCGGTGCGGCGCGACAACCTCGTCCCGGTCCCAGCCGGACTGCCGGTGTCGCTCGCGGCGCTCGCTGAAGGCGCCGCGGTTGCCGTCCGCGCGGTGAAGGTCGGCATCGCGCTGCTCGGCGCAGCGCCGCTCGAGAGCGCGGTCGTGCTCGGCCCCGGTCCGATCGGGCTGGCAGCGACGCTGGCGCTCGCCGCGCGAGGGGTCCGGACGGCTGTGCTCGGCCTGCCTCAGGATGCCGCACGGCTGGCGCGGGCGCGGCGCCTCGGGGCCGCCAACGTGGCCACCACCCCGGCCGACCTCGACGCCGTTGTCGATGCCTGGACCGAACGGGCGGGCGTGGACCTCGTACTCGAAGCGAGCGGATCTGAAGCGGCGTTGCACACGGCTATCCAGGTGGTCCGGCGTAGCGGTGTCGTGGTGGCGATCGGGATTCCCGGTGCGCCGTTTTCGGTTCGCACCCGCGAGATCGTGCGCGGCGCCATCGTGCTGGCGGGCACGTACGGGGTCACTGCATCGGATCTCTCCGACACACTCGACCTGCTTGCGAAGGATGTAACCACCAGCAGTGTGTTGCTGGATCGCGCCTTCCCGCTGGCCGATGTCGAGACGGCGTTCGCGCATGCGGCGCGATCGAGCGGGAAGGTGCTGCTCGAGATAACAGTGTAACGTCCGAGGTCCAAGGTCCGGGGTGCTGGCTGTTGACGTCGTGCCTCGGATTTCGGGCCTCGGACCCTGCCGGAGACACTCATGGCAGAAGCGTGGATCATTGACGCGGTGCGCACACCGATCGGCAAAGCGGGCGGGCGGCTCGCCGGCGTCCGGTCCGACGACCTGGCGGCGCTGGTCTTGCGGGCAGTTCTCAGCCGTTCCGGCGTGCCGGCGGGAGAGGTCAACGAGGTCTATTTGGGCTGCACGAATCAGGCCGGTGAGGACAATCGCAACGTCGCCCGGATGAGTCTGCTGCTCGCCAGCTACCCGGAGACGGTGCCTGGCGCGACCGTAAACCGGTTGTGCGGGTCGGGCATGGAGGCGGTGATCCAGGCCGCCCGCGCGATCCGGCTGGACGATGCGGATGTCGTGGTGGCGGGCGGCGTGGAATCCATGTCGCGGGCGCCCTGGGCTATGGCCAAACCGGACAAACCCTGGACGCGGGGCAATGCCACTCTGTACGACACCGCGCTGGGCTGGCGGTTCGTCAACCCGCGCATGGAAGCCCTCGGCCACACCGACGCGCTCGGGCAGACTGCCGAGAACCTCGCGGTGGAGTACGGCATCGGCCGCGAGGCGCAGGACCGGTTTGCGCTCTGCAGTCATCAGAAGGCAGTTGCGGCGCAAGGCGCGGGTCATTTCGCCGACGAGATCGTTCCCGTGGAATTGAAGGACGGCACGATGGCCGCGGACGAGTGCCCCCGCCGCGACACCTCGCTCGACACACTCGGCAAGCTGCCGCCGGTCTTCCGGAAAGACGGGACCGTGACGGCCGGCAACGCCAGCCCGCTGAACGACGGGGCGGCCTGTCTGCTGCTCGCCTCCGATCGCTTCGCCCGCGTGCATGGACTCGCTCCCCTGGCGCGAGTGCAGGCGAGCGGCGTCGCGGGAGTGGCACCGCGCGTGATGGGCATCGGGCCGGTGCCGGCCGCGCAGATCGCGCTGCAGCGGGCCGGTCTTGGCTGGGACGCGATTGACGTGATCGAGTTGAACGAAGCGTTTGCTGCCCAAGCGCTGGCGGTGCTGACCGAGTGGAAGCTCGACCCCGGCGATCCCCGCCTGAACCCATCGGGTGGCGCGATCGCGCTCGGGCATCCGATCGGCTGCTCAGGCGCCCGCATCCTGACCACACTCGTCCACGGCCTCCGCCGCAGCGGAAAGGCGCGGGGACTCGCCACCATGTGCATCGGCGTCGGGCAGGGAATTGCGCTGATCGTCGAGCGGGAGTGAATTTGATCGCCTGGCCATGAATAGTGACCACACATAAGCGCAGAGCCTACCAGCCATTCGGAGCAGCAGTCCTTCTCGAAAACTCAAATCACGCCGGATCTCAGTAACCCGCCGTTCACATCTGTGATGCAATCATCCAGTTTCCGGGCGGGAAGTAGTGTTTCGGTGACAGGCCCGCTTTGTCCCGAGCCGGCGGAGTTCTTATATATAGATCCGGTGCATTCGTGCATCATTGGGGCGTACCACCATCGAAATTTGGAGGCCAGGGGGAACGGAAATGATGGTGACCTCTTGCTAGCGCAGCAGGGGGGCGTCGCGGCGACCGCATAACGACAAGAACTTACCAGAGCTCAGCAAACACCAGCAAACATCCCGCGGCTTGGTGCTGCACGCCTCCCCGGGAACCTGGACCGATTGAAAAGGACCGACCTTGGCCGTCATCAAGTTTCCTGGTCGCAAGAAGCCATTCGGCGTCACCTGGCGCGAGCCAGAGACGAAGAAGCAGCGCTGGATGTACTTCGCCAAGAAGCGGGACGCCGAGGCGTTCAAAGACCAGGTGAGCACCGATCTGCGGCAGCGCACCTATGTCGATCAGCGGCCGGTCCCCTTCAAGACGTATTCCAGGGACTGGCTGGCCCGGACACAGCCTACGGTCAGCCCGAAGACGCACGAGCTGCACGAATGGGCTGTTAGTGGGTATCTCATTCCCGCGTTCAACCAGATGGCGATCCAGGCGATGCGACCCGACC
>DATJQT010000031.1:0-18012 GCA_035505475.1 Vulcanimicrobiaceae bacterium | reverse complement strand
CGGCATCGTCAGCTTCGAAGAGAAGTACCTGCGCCGCCCGGCCGAGGCGGACCTCGCCGCCAGCGTCATTCCAGCCCGCGTGCCCTCCGATCTCGCCAAAGAGATCGGCGATCTGGCGGTGCGGGCGTTCCAGGCGCTCGCTGCGCGGGGCATCTCGCGGGTGGATTTCCTGGTGGACCGGAAGGATATGCGGCTGTACGTGAACGAAGTGAACACGCTGCCAGGCTCGCTCTGCCTGCGGCTCTGGGAAGAAAGCGGCGTCCCGCCCAGCACGGTGGTCGAGCGGCTGGTCGCGTGCGCGGAAGAGTCCCATGCCGAGAAGACCCGGACGCGGTTCGAGTCCCGCGAGGGTGCGGGGCTCGTGGATCGGAAGCACTTGATGAGTCCCGGGAAATAACGTGCTCTATCATTTGCTGGTTCCGCTCTCGCGCGACTTCGGCCCCTTCAACGTCTTCCGGTACGTCACGTTCCGGACGGCCGGGGCGTTCTTGACCGCGCTGCTGGTGACTTTGCTGCTCGGACCCGTGATCATCGGCAAGCTGGCCGAGCTGCGCGCCGGACAAGTCGTCCGGGACGATGGGCCACAGACCCATTTGAAGAAGGCCGGCACGCCCACAATGGGCGGGGTCCTGATTTTGTTGGCGGTGACGGCGGCCACCCTGCTCTGGGCGCAGCTGACGAATCAATTCATTTGGCTTGCGCTGCTGGCGACGCTCGCGTTCGGGGGCGTCGGGTTTGCGGATGACTACCTGAAGCTGCGGCGGGCGACGAGCGTGGGCTTGCGGCCCCGGCAAAAGTTCCTCTGGCAGATCCTGATCGGGCTCGCGGTCGGCACCTATCTGTACTGCTTCCCGAGCGATGCCTACACGACCAAGCTCGCCATCCCGTTCCTCAAGCGCTGGCTGCCCGAGCTGGCCATCCTCTACATTCCTTTTGCCATGATTGTGCTGGTCGGCTGCTCCAATGCCGTCAACCTTACGGACGGTCTAGACGGCCTGGCGATCGTGCCGACGCTGATGGCGGCCGCCACCTTCACGCTCTTCGCCTATGTGGCGGGGAACGCGATCATGGCGCGCTATCTCCAAGTCATTTTCGTGCGGGGGTCGAGCGAGCTGACAGTCTTCGCCGCCGCCCTGGTCGGAGCCAGTCTGGGTTTCCTCTGGTACAACGCGCATCCGGCGCAGGTGTTCATGGGCGACACCGGGTCGCTGGCGCTGGGAGGCGCGCTTGCGACGGTGGCGCTGGTCACCAAGAACGAGCTGGTCCTGATCGTTGCGGGCGGGTGCTTCGTCGTCGAGGCGCTCTCCGTCATCATTCAAGTGTTCTGGTACAAACGGACCGGCCGCCGGATTTTCCGGATGGCGCCGATCCATCATCATTATGAACTGAACGGTTTGTCGGAGCCGAAGATCATCGTCCGGTTCTGGATCGTGTCGTTCGTGTTGCAAGTGATCTCGCTGACCACGCTCAAGTTGAGATGAGGAAGCTCCGAGCACCGGGTGCCGAGCACCGAGGAGGAGCTGAGAGTCGTGAGCCGAGTTCCGAGCCGTTCAGCCATGAGTCATGAGCTATCAGCAATGAGCCATCGCCGATGAACGACCTAGGCTTGGGCGGAACGCCGGTGACGGTCGTCGGCTTGGCGCGGAGCGGCATCGCGGCGTGCCGGGTGCTGGCCGCACAGGGCGCCCACGTCACGGGGACCGACCGGTCGCCGCGCGAATCGCTGCGCGCCGAAGTTGCCGAGTTGGAACGGCTGGGCGTCACGATCGAAGCGGGAGGGCACCGGCCGGCGTCGTTCGCCGAAACGGGCTTAATCGTGCTGAGCCCCGGGGTCCCAACCGAGATGCCGTTGATCCAGGAAGCGCGTTTGAGGGGCGTGCCCGTCTGGGGCGAAGTAGAGCTGGCGTATCGGCTGACCCCGGCGCGGTTCCTGGGCATCACCGGGACCAACGGCAAGAGCACGACGACGACCCTGCTCGGGGCCATGCTGGACGCGGCAGGAATCCGGGCGGTGGTGGCCGGGAATATCGGCACGGCGCTCTGTGACGTGGTGCCCTCACTGGGGGCGTCCGACTCCGTCGTTGCCGAACTGTCCAGCTTCCAGCTGGAGACGATCCTGCATTTTCGGCCCGCGGTCGCCGTGCTGCTCAATCTGGCACCCGACCATCTCGATCGCTACCCGGACGTCGAGCCGTATTATGCGGCCAAGGCGCGCATCTTCATGAACCAGACGCCCGCGGATACCGCCGTGCTCAACGCCGACGATCCGCTCGTGTTGGAGCGCGCGAAATCGCTCCGGGCGCAGCCCCGGCTATTCAGCCGCACCCGGACGGTGGGGGACGGCGCCTATATCCGGAACGGCATCCTCATGGTCCGTCGGCAAGGCAGCGCCGAGCAGGTCTGCGGGGTGGACGCCATTCGGATTCAGGGGCTGCACAACCTCGAAAACAGCCTGGCCGCGGCGGCCGCGGCGGCAGCAGTCGGCGCGTCGGCCCCGGCTATGGCCGAGGCGCTCCGGACCTTCCCCGGCCTCCCGCACCGGCTGGAGCTGATCGCCGAGATTGCGGGCGTGAAGTACGTCAACGACTCCAAGGGGACGAATGTCGGGGCCGTGCTGAAATCGCTGGAAGGGTACCGGCAGGGCGTGATTCTGATCGCCGGCGGGAAGGACAAGGGCGGCGATTTTCGGCCGCTGCGGCCACTCGTGGAGAGCCGGGTGAAGGCGTTGATCCTGATCGGGCAGGCCCGCGACGCCATCGCGACCCAGCTGGCAGGGGCCTGCCCGATGGAAGAGGCCGCCACATTACAGGACGCGATCCGCCGAGGCATGGCGTTGGGGAACCCGGGCGACACGGTCTTGCTGTCCCCCGCCTGCGCCAGCTTCGACATGTTCCGGGACTTCGAGCACCGGGGCGAGGTGTTTCGCCAAACGGTTCAGGACCTCGCGCGAGGCGCAGCATGAACGCCGACCATCTCGCCGCCCCGATGCCCGGCACAGAGTCGCCCGACGTGTTTCGTGCGCTCCGAACGGCGCGGACCTGGAAGCGGTTTGTCACGTTCCAGCGGGACGGCCGCCCGGCCCCGGACCGCTGGCTCCTCGTGACCTCACTGCTCTTGGTGGGACTCGGCGTGGTCATGATCTTCAGCGCGAGCGCGATCCGGGCCCAGGAGCGGTTCGGCGACTCGCTCTATTTTCTCAAGAAACAGACGATCTGGGCCGGCCTGGGCCTGCTCTCCATGATGTGGGCCATGACCTGGGACGTGAAGCGGTTCCAGCGGGTCACGCCGGTGCTCTTCCTGGGTAGCCTGTTCCTGCTCCTGCTCGTCCTGGTGCCGGGCGTGGGGATCAAGATCAACGGCGCGCGTCGCTGGCTGCGGCTGGCTGGCCTTTCTTTCCAGCCGGCGGAGCTGGCGAAGCTTGCCGTTGTGCTGTTCCTGGCCAGCTATTTTGCACGCCGGCAGGACCGGCTGGATAGCTTCCTCGACGGCTTTCTGCCGCCGGCCCTGTTGACGGGAGCGATGGCCGGCCTGATCATCCTGCAGCCGAACTTCGGCACGGCCGTCGTGCTTCTCATCGCGGCGGCAATCCTCTTCTACATTGGTCAGGCGCGGATCGCACACCTGCTCAGCACCGTCGCCATTATGGCACCAGGCCTGCTGCTCTTGATGCTCAACTCCTCGCACGGTCGGGCGCGGCTGATGGCGCTGTTCGACCCGTCGCAGGTCTCGACGCGGGCCACGTATCAGCTCTCGCAGTCTTTTTACGCGCTCGGCCCGGGGGGCTGGCTGGGGCGCGGCCTGGGCAACAGTATGCAGAAGCTGTTCTTCCTCCCTGAGCCGCACAACGACTTCATCTTTGCCATCGTCGGCGAGGAGCTGGGGTTCGTCGGGGCCGTCTTCGTCCTGCTGCTATTCGGAGTGTTCCTCTGGCGCGGCACGCGGGCCGCGGTCCGGGCCAACGATCTTTACACGCGCTATCTGGCGATGGGCATCACCTGCCTGATCGTCGGCCAAGCGGCGCTCAATATGGCGGTGGTCAGCGGGCTCTTGCCTACGACGGGCGTGCCGCTGCCGTTTCTCAGTTTCGGCGGTTCCTCGCTGGTCATCACACTGTTCGGCGTGGGGGCGCTTCTGAACGTCTCACGGGGGGTGTCGTGAGGCGGTGCGAGGGAGGCTGGTGCGAGTGGTGATCACGGGAGGCGGGACCGGCGGGCACCTGTTCCCGGCGCTCGCCGTCCGAGAGGCGCTGCTGGGCAGGGTGCCCGGCGCAGAGGCGCTGTTTGTGGGCTCCGCCACCGGCGTCGAGGCCACGCTGTTGCCCCGCCGTGGCTACGCGTTCCGCGGGCTCCCTGCCGCCAAGGTGAAAGGGGCCACCCTGGTCGGCCGGGTCCGTGCCGTGCTCAGCCTGCCGGGCACGGTCCGCCAGGCAGGCCGCATCTTGCGCGAGTTCCGCCCTGTGGTGGTGCTCGGCGTTGGGGGATATGCGTCGGCCCCGACCGTGCTAGCAGCAGGCCTCCGGCGCATTCCGGTCGTCTTGCACGAACAGAATGCGATCCCCGGGCTCGCCAATCGGACGCTGGGGCGGCTGGCGCGCCGGGTGGCCGTCTCGTTCGAAGCCAGTGCCCGGTTTTTCCCGGCAGGCCGGACCACGGTCACCGGGAATCCGGTCCGGGCCGATATCCGCCCGGGCAATCCGCAGAACGCCCGTGAGCGGTTGGGCGTGGCCGCGGGTCGGTTCACCGTCTTTGTGTTCGGTGGAAGCCAAGGGGCGCACACGCTGAATGAGGCCGTTGCGGCCGCACTGCCCCTGATCGAAGATCTGCGGGACCGGGTGCAGTTCATTCACGCCCCCGGGCCTCGCGAGCTGGACGAGGTCCGACGGGCGTATCAGCAGGCCGGCATCGCCGCCCGCGTGGAGGGCTTCTTCGAAGACGTCGCGCTCTGCTACCAGGCGGCGAATTTCGTGATCAGCCGATCGGGTGCCGGAACCGTCTTCGAGCTGGCCACGATGGGCAAACCGGCACTGTTGGTACCGTACCCGTATGCGGCCAACGATCACCAGCGCGCGAACGCCGAGGTTCTGGTCGAGAGGGGCGCGGCCTGGATCCTGCTGGATGCCGTATGCGACGGCCCACGGATCGCTGCCGCGGTGCGGTCCGCCGAACAGAAACCGTCGCAGCTCCTTGAGATAGGGCGGCGGGCGCACAGTCTGGCCCGGCCGGACGCGGCCGAGCGGATCGTGGATTTGCTCCGGCAGGCGGCGAAGGCCGCCTAACAGGACACGCATGTTCAAGAAGATCCGGCGCATTCACTTCGTGGGCATCGGCGGGATCGGGATGAGCGGCATCGCCGAGGTCCTTCATAACCTGGGGTACGCCGTCTCCGGCTCGGACAGTCGGGAGTCCGACACCACGCGCCGGCTCGCCTCGTTGGGTGTCGCCGTCCACGTCGGGCATCGGGCAGAGAACGTCGGAGACCTGGATGTGGTCGTACGCTCGTCGGCGGTGGGACAAGATAACGTCGAAATCGTCGAAGCGCGACAGCAGCTCATTCCCGTCATCCAGCGGGCCGAGATGCTGGCCGAGCTGATGCGGATGAAATACGGGGTCGCAGTGGCCGGCACGCATGGGAAAACGACCACGACCTCGATGGTGTCCACGGTCCTGGCGCACGGCGGCCTGGACCCGACCATGGTGATCGGGGGACGCCTGGGCGCGCTGGGCAGCAATGCGAAGCTGGGGCGGGGCGATTTCCTGGTGGCCGAAGCGGACGAGAGCGACGGCTCGTTCTTGTCCTTGTCTCCCACCATCGCCGTCGTGACCACGATCGACGCCGAGCACCTGGATTACTACCGCGACCTGGCGCACCTGCAGGACACGTTCGTGACGTTCATCAACAAGGTCCCGTTCTACGGTCTGGCGGTGCTGTGCCTGGATCAAGAGCACATCCAGGCGATCCTGCCGCGGATCGAGAAGCGCTACCTGACCTATGGGCTGCGCACGCAAGCCGATTTCCTGGCGCGGGAGGTTCATTTCAAGGCGCTGACGTCCGAGTGCCGCGTGTTCCGCAAGGGCGAGCCGCTCGGCCAACTCCATCTCAAGGTGCCCGGACTGCATAACGTGTATAACGCGCTCGCCGCCGTCGCCGTCGGCATGGATCTCGATCTGTCATTCCCGGTCATCCAAGAAGCACTGGCTGCATTCACCGGCGTGGATCGTCGCTTCCAGGTGCGCGGGGAAATCGGCGGGGTCATGGTCGTGGATGACTACGCCCATCATCCGGCCGAGCTGCAGGCGACGCTTAACGCGGCCAAGGACGGTTTCGGCCGGCGGGTGGTCGCGATTTTTCAGCCGCACCGCTACACGCGGACCCAGGCGCTGCTGGCGGAATTCTCGACGGCGTTCTACCAGGCCGACCAGCTGTTCGTGACCGAGATCTATCCGGCCGGCGAGCGGCCGATCCCCGGCGTGAGCGGACGGCAGATCGCCGACGGCGTCATCGGGCACGGCCACAAGCACGTAAGCTATATCCCGGACAAGGCCGATTTGGCGAAGGCCGTGCTGGAGCGCATCCAGCCCGGCGATATGGTCGTCACGCTCGGCGCCGGCGATGTGTGGCGCGTCGGGGAGGAAGTCTTGACGGGATTGCGGGCGCGAGGAACGGGCGCATGACGGCCCTCATGGAAGCCGCCGCGTCACGCCTGCGGGTGTGCCTCCGCGGTCGCGTCAGGGGCGACGTGCTGCTGGCGCCGTATAACTCGTTCCGGATCGGCGGGCCCGCTTTGCTGTTTGTCGAGCCTGCCGACCGGGACGATCTCCGGGCCGCGCTGCATTTTGCCCATGCAGAAGGCCTCTCGGTGCACGTGTTGGGCGGCGGCAGCAACACGCTGTTTCGGGACGGCGGGTTCAAGGGCCTGGTCATCCACATGGCCGCATTCCGCGGATTGGAGCGTCAGGGGGACACGGTCCACGCGGGCGCGGGCGTGCGCATCAGCCGCCTGCTGGCGTTCTGCTGCCGCGAGGGCCTGGCCGGGCTGGAGATCCTGAGCGGCGTGCCCGGCATGGTCGGGGGCGCGGTCTGGGGCAACGCCGGCGCGTGGGGTGGGGCGACCGCCGACCCGCTGGACTGGGTGGATGTGCTGACAAGCGGAGGCGGCATCCAGCGGCTGATCCGGGCGGCGATTCCGTTTCGGTATCGCTTTTCTGGGCTGCCGGCCGGGTCCATCGTCCTCGAAGCCGGATTCTTACTGACTCCGGACGATCCGGGCGCGATCCGACGGCGAATCTCGGGATACCTGGTCCGGCGCAATGCCAGCCAGCCGGTCGAGTTCCGGTCGGCCGGCTCGATCTTCAAGAATCCTCCGAACGATTTTGCTGGCCGCCTCGTGGATCTCGTGGGCTTGAAAGGCACGCAGATCGGACAGGCCAAGATCTCGGAGCGGCACGGCAATTACATCGTGAACTTGGGCGGGGCACGGGCCCGGGACGTCTTGGCCCTGGCGGATCTCGCCCGCGAGCGGGTGCGGGCGCAAACCGGCATCGAGTTGGAATTGGAGATCCGGGTGGTGGGCGACGAGTAGCGCAGACCACGAGCCGCAAAGAAGAGCCGAGAGCCGAGGGGAGATGCCGAGCACCGGGCGCCGAGATGGGGAACGAAGCGCGTTGAACCGGGAGCTGTGAACCGGAAACCTTGAACCGCGAACCTTGAACTGGACTTCGCATGACCTTTCAGCCACGCCCGATGCAGACGATCCGGGACTACAACACCGGCGGCTCATGGAAAACGCCGGAGCGGGAACGGCCGCGTTCCGGGCGGCGGCTCAGGAAGATGTGCGTGATGCTGCTCGTGCTCGGTGCGCTGGCAGGCGCGGGCCTTGGTGCGCGCGAGGCCTACCGCCGGATGCTGCAGCTCCCGTATTTCCAGGTCGTGGATGTCCGAGTCGAGGGCAACCTGCAGGTGGCTACCGACGACGTGATCGCCGGCCTGGGGCTCGCGCCGAACACCAGCATGCTGACGCTCGATCTTGCCGAACTGAGCCGACGGGCGACGCGCAACCCCTGGATCAAAGAGGCAACCGTGATTCGACGGCTCCCCGGTTCACTGACCATTCAGGTCGTGGAGCGGACCCCCGAAGCGGTCTTCATCGCGAACCGGCGTTACCTGTTGAGTGCCGATGGTGTGATCCTGCGGGCGTTGCAAGACGATGAGCTGCCGCAACTGCCGGTCCTGCGGGCAGCGGTCCCGCGGCAGGTCAGCGAGGGCGAGCACATTGTCAGCGCCGAGATCGCGCAGGGGCTGTCGGTCTGGCGCCAGTTTCAGATAGCGAATGCGGTACCCCAGGAAAAGCCGCATGAAATTGTCATGGGCAAGGATGGGAGTTATGCCGTGAATCTTGGGCCTAGCATGCCCGTCATCCGGCTGCGCCCCGAAGACATGCGGGACCAGCTGCAGCGGCTCGGCGCGGCGCTGGTGGCCAGCGGGCGGGGCCTCGGACAGCTGGGAGACGTGGACCTGCGATTCCGCGATCGCGTGGTCTTCCGGCTCGCCGCCGCAGGGAGGTAAGGTGGCCAAAGACGCCAATCTCGTCGTCGGCTTGGACATCGGTACGACCAAGGTGTGCGCCATTGTTAGCGAGGTGACGCCCGAGGGCGGGGTGGACATCATCGGCCTGGGCAACAGCCCCTCGCGCGGCCTCCGCAAGGGCGTGGTGGTGAACATCGATGCGACCGTGGACTCGGTGCGCCGGGCCGTCGAGGATGCCGAGCTGATGGCCGGGGTCGAGATCCGCTCCGCCTTCGTGGGCATCGCCGGCGGACACATCAAGGGCATCAACAGCCGCGGCGTGATCGCCATCTCGGGGAAGAACCACGAGGTCACCGCGCAGGACGTGGAGCGGGTGATTGACGCCGCCAAGGCGGTCGCCCTTCCGGTGGATCGTGAGGTCATCCATATCCTGCCGCAGGAATTCATCATCGACGACCAGACCGGCATCAAAGAGCCGCTGGGGATGACCGGCACGCGGCTCGAGGCCGAGGTCCACATCGTGACCGGCGCCGTCGCGTCCGCCCAGAACATCATCAAGTGCGCGAACAAGGCCGGCCTGGAAGTGCAGGATATCGTGCTGCAGCAGCTCGCCAGCTCCGAGGCGTGCCTCACGCCCGAAGAAAAGGAGCTGGGTTGTGTGCTGGTGGACATCGGCGGCGGAACCACCGACGTGGCGGTCTTCGTCGAAGGCAGCGTCTATCACACCGCCGTGCTGGCCGTCGGCGGCGACATGCTGACCAATGACATCGCCATCGGCCTGCGCACGCCCCGTCCCGAGGCGGAATCCATCAAGCGGAAATATGGCTGCGCGCTGGCCTCGATGGTACGGCCGGACGAGAAAATCGAGGTGCCGAGCGTCGGGGGCCGCCGCGCGCGCGTGCTCACGCGCCAGAACCTCTGCGAGATCATCCAGCCGCGCCTGGAAGAGCTGTTCGCGATGGTGGATCGCGAGGTGCGCCGGGCCGGTTATGCCGGCCAGGTCAACGGCGGCATCGTGGTGACTGGCGGGGCCTCGATCCTGGAGGGCGTTCCGGAATTAGCCGAGCAGATCTTTGACGCCCCGGTGCGGCGTGGGATTCCGCGCGGGGTCGGGGGGTTGACGGATGTGATCAGCAACCCCATGTACGCCACCGGGGTCGGCCTCGGCATTTACGGCGCCGCGCACCGCAGCCGGCGCAAATTCAAGAAAGTTACGGATCGGAACATATTCGACAAAGTCATCCAACGCATGAAGGAATGGTTCGGGGAGATCTTCTAACACAAGGAGAGGCGCATGACGATCAGCCTGGAACCGGTCGAGGCGGACAAGATGGCCAACATCAAGGTGGTCGGCGTCGGGGGCGGAGGCTCCAACGCAGTCAGCCGCATGGTGGCCGCCCGCATGAGCGGGGTCGAGTTCATTGTCGTGAACACCGATTCGCAGGCGTTACGCCATTCGCCCGTTGAAGCCAAGGTCCAGATCGGGGAGAAGCTCACCAAGGGTTTGGGCGCCGGCGCCAATCCCGAGATCGGACGCAAGGCGGCGATCGAGGACACCGAGCGGCTGCTGCAGGTCATGCAGGGCGCCGACATGCTCTTCATCACGGCCGGCATGGGCGGCGGGACGGGCGGCGGGGCTGCCCCGATCATTGCCAACCTCGCCAAAGAGATGGAGATCCTGACGGTGGGCGTGGTGACCAAGCCGTTCATCTTCGAGGGCAAGCGGCGGAATGACCAGGCGGAGCGCTGCCTCGACGAATTGAAGGCCAGCGTGGACAGCCTGATCATCATACCGAATCAGCGCCTGATCAACGCTTCGACCAAGAATACCGGCGTGCGTGAGGCGTTCGCGATGGCCGACAATGTCCTGCGCCAGGCCGTGCAGGGCATCGCCGACATCATCGTCAAGCCCGGATACATCAATGTGGATTTTGCCGACGTCCGCACGGTCATGTCCGAGCGCGGGCTGGCCATGATGGGGATCGGCGAGTCGGCAGAGGACAACGCCGCAGTCGAGGCCGTGCAGAAGGCGATCAACAGCCCGCTGCTGGAGAACCAGTCCATCAAGGGGGCGCGCGGCGTGCTGCTCAACTTCACGCACTCGTCCACCATGCCGATCTATCAGCTCAGCGAAGCCTCTAAAATCGTCCACGACATGGTGGATCAGGACGCCAACATCATCTTCGGCGACGTGATCGAGGACGAGATGGGCCAGGACGTCCGCGTGACCGTCATCGCCACGGGATTCGACGGCGCGCAGCTGGAAGAGCCCGTCGAGGACACTCCCCGTCTTCCGGAATTGAAGCCGTTCGTCCCCAAGCCCGCTCCGAAAAAGCCGGTGGCTGCGGAGAGCAACGGGTACGTGCGCAAGCCGCAGCTCAAGAAAGTCGTCAACATGACCCTGCCGCTCGAGGACATGAGCGAAGAGGTGCTGGACATCCCGACATTCCTGCGAAGGCAGGCGGATTAATTCCGTCTAAGCGTTTCTCGTAATCTCAAGCGGGCCTCCGCGGGATCACGGCGGGGCCCGTGCGTTCTTGCTTCCTCGCTGCTATGCTGGACATCATAGATTCAGTGTTTGTGAAGGAAGTCCTTCCGGCTTCCGATGTTCAGGAGGTCGCCATGGGCGTGCGCGTTGTCCGTCTCGGAAGTCCACGGGTAACCGGAGAAGGCCTCAGGGTCGGCACGGTGCGCCGGCCGCCCCGAGGTGTGCCGAAGATGCAGTTTGCGAAGCAGAACTGGTATGACGTGTGGTTCCCGAATCTTGCCCCAAGCGTCGAGACGATGAAGCTTGGGCTCGGAGCCACATCACCGGCGCAGTGGTCGGTCTTCATGAGAAAATACAAGGCCGAGATGGCTGCACCGGCCCCCAAGCACGACCTGGTCCTCCTGGCTGTACTCTCGCACACGACCAACTTTTCGGTCGGTTGCTACTGCGAGGACGAAAACCATTGCCACCGTTCTATTCTGAAGCAGCTCCTCATCACGAACGGGGCGAAGGTCATATAGCCGTCGAGCGGGAACCAGGCGACATGTGGATGCGGATAGCAGGTTCGCCACTGTTGTGCGTGTGATTTCAATGGACCATTGACAGGGCGCTTGGTACGAGTCGTCGCGGGGTTTCTCAATGTTTCGACACGAAAGACAAGCGTTGGACCGGATTGCGGCGAATCTCAGATTACGGTTCCCTGAGAAGATCTCGGCTGCGTATGCTTTTGGTTCCGCGTCCGAGGCGACCATGGGGTCTGGTCGGATTTCGATCTGCTGGTCGTTGTTCGGGAGAAAACACCCGCACTTGAGACGGAGATCATTGGACTGATTGTCGAAGAGGAGCGGCAGGCAGGCCTGTCGTTCTCGCCAGTTGTCAAAGATACTCGAGCATTCGAGCTGGAAAAAGGATTGCAAACCCCGTTTTACGAAAATCTCGTGCGCGAAGGGGTGCTCCTATGATGCTCGATGCAAAAGACAAGCAGAGCCTCAGCGATCTGCGAATGGCAAAGGCCCGTGAATTCTTGGACGATGCACGGGGCACCTTGAAAGATGGACGGCATCGAACGGCGATCAACCGAAGTTATTATGCCACCCCTGGCCGCGGTGCGATCCGTTCTGATTCTTGAGGGCGCGAATCCTGAGACGCACGAGGACGCGGTCACGCTGCTGAGTCTCCGTCCGGTAAGGCCAGGGCTCTTGCCCCCGGAGGCGATAAATCGGTTTAAGGTGCTTCAGTCTCGGCGCACGGATGTCGATTACGGCGACTTCGATACCGTGGAAGCGAAAGAAGCGCAGGATGCCTTTCAGATCGCCACATCACTCATCGACGTAATAGAAAAGGCCCGGCAGACACTGCTTGCGTCCTGATTCGGGTTGCCCTCAGTCCATCACGGCTTCCGCCCTTCACGCATTTCGGCGAAAACCATCATCCAGCAGTCATGTGGTGCGCCCGTCAACCACGAGCGTTCGCACCTCGACAGGCCCTTCGACAAGCTCAGGACAGGCTGAGTGGAAACGGGAGCGTGTAGACGGATGCCCCGGCAATTCTCCACTCCTACCGCTGCTTGAATGCACCTGGTTAGACTGCTAGCATCTTCCGGTAGTTCAAAGGAGGTCCTTCCGGCATCGTATGAATTGGCAGCTCACCGAGAAAGCCCGTGCCCGCCTGCAGCGTGAAACGGGGGCGGTCGTCAAAGACTGGGGCGGTCGCCTGCGGGTCGCGCTGGTGTTCCCCAACACCTACTACGTCGGCATGTCGAACCTGGGGTTCCAGACGATCTACGGCGTCCTCAACCGGCGTGCGGACATCGTCTGCGAGCGGGCGTTTCTGCCTGACCCCGAAGAACTCGCGCTGCACGAGCGGCTCAAGGAGCCGGTCCTGAGCCTCGAAACGCAACGCCCGTTAACCGAATTCGATTGCGTCGCGTTCTCGACCACCTACGAAAACGATTATGTGAATCTGCTGAGAATCCTGGCACTCTCCGGCATTCCGATCCACGCACGCGACCGCGGGCCGGAGCATCCGCTGATCTGCATGGGCGGCGTGTGTGCCTGGTCGAACCCAGAGCCGATGGCCGCGTTCCTCGATTGGTTCTTTCTGGGAGAGGGCGAAGAATCCGGGCCCGAAGCCTTTGAGCTGTGGCAACAGATTCGCGAGGCCGAGCAGGATACGGCGGCGGCACGAGAGACTTTCTTCCGGGCGCTGACGCGAATTGAAGGCATCTACGTGCCCCGGTTTTATGATGTAAGGTATGGCGAGAATGGTACGGTCGCCGAAGTGGCTGCGCGCGAGGGGGCGCCGCTGCCGGTCCGCAAACGTCGGCTCGACAAGCCGGACGAGATTGACACGCTCTCGGTCGTGCGGACCGAGGACACGGAATTCGGCACGATGTCTTTGTTGGAGGTGGGCAAGGGCTGCGGGCGGGGCTGCCGCTTCTGTATGGAGGGTGAAATCTACCGCCCGGTCCGCCACCGCCATATTCCGGCCATCGTGCGAGCTGCCGAAGAGGCGCTCAAGCATGGGAAACGCATCGGGCTGGTCGGTGCCTGCGTCTCCGATTACCCGTGGATCGACGAGTTGGTCAGTGCGCTGCGCGCGAAGGGGGCCGACCTCTCGCTATCTTCGGTCCGAGCTGACAGCCTGACGAGCGGCCTCGTCCAGGGGCTGCTGGACAGCGGCACCCATACGCTGACGATCGCACCAGAGGCGGGAACCGAGCGGCTGCGCAAGGTCATCCACAAGAGCCTCAACGATCAGCGGCTGTTCGAGGCGGTGGACCTGATCGCCGCATCGGGCGTGCCCCGGGTCAAGTTGTACTTCATGATTGGCCTGCCGACGGAAACCCCCGATGATCTGGACGGCATCATCCACATTGCCAAATCGGCGCGTCACCGGATTCTGCAGGCGCGCAAGAACCCCGCCTCGCTGGCCGAGGTGACGGTCGGCGTCAGCTCGTTCGTGCCCAAGCCTTGGACGGCGTTTCAATGGTCCGCCATGGCAGAGGTCAAGACTTTGGACGTGTCGCTGCGCCGTCTCACGCGGGAGCTGCGCCCGCTGGGGATTCACGTGACGCACGACGTTCCCAAATGGGCGCACTTGCAGGCGGTGCTGGCGCGCGGGGATCGGCAGGTGGCGGATCTTCTCACGCTGGCCCTCGCCAACGGCGGCGACTGGCGGCGCGCTTTCCGCGAATGGCCGCGCAATGCAGAATTCTACGCCTGTCGAGAGCGTCCGCTCGAAGAGCGCTTTCCCTGGGATCACTTCGACGTGGGAACCAAACGGTCGCGTCTGGAATTGGAATACCAGCGGGCTATGGGCATCGTCCCGGATCGGGACGTGCACTGGAAGGCGAGTCTGGCATGACGGTCGGGCGGGTGCAGTCTCGATTACTCTCGAGAGATGATTCGATCGTCCATGCCTTCAGCACGCGGCAGAACGGGGTGAGCACTGCGCCGTTCGATACGCTCAATCTGGGCCAGAGCGTCGGCGACGATCGCGCCAGGGTTGAAGAGAACCGCCGGCGTTTCTTTGGCGGCTTGGATGTAACCGCGGGGCAGGTCGTCCGCGTCTATCAGGCGCACGACAACGGCGTGCTGCGGGTGGAAGGCGAGGTCCTGCAACGGGCAGGATTCCCGGAGAGCCTGATAGACCGGGCGCGGCCGTCCGACGCCTTGGTGACGAAACAGCCCGGCTTGGCCCTGACGGTCTCGACGGCGGATTGTGTGCCAATATTGATCCACGATCCGGTGCGGCGCGCGATCGCTGCGGTCCACGCGGGCTGGCGCGGCACGGTCCGGCGGGTGGTCGTCTCTGCTCTCGATGCCATGCGTGACATGTATGGGACGAATGCCACGGATTGCCGGGTCGCAATCGGCCCCTGCATTCGCGATTGCTGTTTCGAGGTGGACGCACCCGTGACGGATGCCGTGGCCTCGGCACTGGCCGATTGGCACTCGTTCGCAACCGCGACACGACCGGGACACTGGCAAATGGATCTGCCGGCGATCAATCGAAGGTTGTTGGAGCAGAGTGGCGTTGCCTCCAAGTGGATTGACGATCTCGGTCTGTGCACCAGCTGCCTAAGCGACCTCTTTTTTTCGCATCGCCGCGATAAAGGTCGAACCGGCAGGATGATGAACTTCATCTTAATGCGTGGGAGTGACTAACCGCCGATGCCCACGGCCTCGGTGCAGCGATAAGGAGGGAGGAGATGGTGATCAAGCGTGCGTCCAAATTCAAGGCGTCCGAAATAACGGATCGAAAGGTGTACCTGAACCGGCGAGCGTTCATGGCGGGGGCCACGGCGCTTCTCCTTGCGCCGTCCGCGGCCCGCGCGGATTCGACACCCCAGGGCGAGTCGCTCAAAGCGACCCGGAACCCCAAATATAGCCTGGAAGAAAAGCAGACCAAGTACGACGACGCGACCAGCTATAACAACTTCTATGAATTCGGCATGGATAAGGAAGACCCGAAAAAGTATGCCAAGACGCTCAAGACCCGGCCCTGGACCGTCATGGTGGATGGCCTGGTGCAAAAGCCCAAACGGTACGACATCGACGACCTGCTGCGCTTTCCGCTGGAAGAGCGCGTCTACGCATTGCGCTGCGTCGAAGGCTGGTCCATGGTCCTCCCGTGGATCGGGTTTCCATTGGCCGTCCTGCTCAAGCAGGTCGAACCACTCGGGAAAGCCAAGTTCGTCGAGTTCACGACCCTGAAAGACCCGGAACAGTTTCCGGCGCAGAAGCCAAGCATCTTCAGTTTCGGGGGTGGGCTGGAATGGCCTTACACGGAAGGATTGCGGCTGGATGAAGCGATGCACCCGCTGACGTTACTCACGGTTGGGATGTACGGGCACGTTTTGCCCAACCAGGATGGGGCGCCGGTCCGGGTCGTGATCCCCTGGAAATATGGGTTCAAGAGCGCAAAATCGCTTGTGCGGATCCAGCTCACAGAAAATCAGCCCCCCACCGCCTGGAACGTTGCCGCTCCGAACGAGTACGGGTTTTACTCGAATGTGAATCCGACCGTAGACCACCCGCGCTGGAGCCAGGCGACGGAACGGCGCATCGGTGAGTTCCTGCGCCGCAAGACGCTCATGTTCAACGGCTACGCCGACGAAGTTGCTTCGCTGTACGCTGGGATGGACCTGAAGAAGGACTATTAGGCTATCTGATAGGAGAGGCAGCAAGGGGGCACCAAAATTCATCTTCGAAATCCGAATCTCGAAATTCGAAATGGCTGGTGGACATGACTCGCCGCACGCGGATTGTCTTGAAGGCCGGAGTGTGGATCTTGTGCCTTCTGCCTTTCCTGATTCTGGTCTGGCGGGCGGTGAACGGGGACCTCGGCCCCAACCCGATCAGCTTTCTGACCAACTGGCTCGGCCAGTGGACGTTTCGATTCCTGCTGCTGACTCTCGCACTCACGCCGATCCGCATCTGCTTTGGCCTGGCCTGGCCGGCCCTCTTCCGGCGGCTGATCGGGCTCTTCACGTTCTTCTACGCCTCGCTCCATTTTCTGATCTGGATCCTCGTGGACCACTTCTTCAACTGGGACCAGATGCTCGGCGATATCGTGAAGCGGCGGTATATCACCGTGGGCATGCTCGCCTTGCTGCTGCTGCTCCCGCTTGCGATCACTTCAACGACCGGGATGATCCGTCGCCTGGGCGGGACGAATTGGCGCCGACTGCACCGACTGGTGTACGTCATTGCGGTCCTGGCATGTCTGCATTTTCTATGGCTCTCGAAGGCGGTTCGCCCCGATGCCTATCTGTACACCGGCTTGGTGATTCTCCTTCTTGGCGTTCGGGTGTGGAACGCGCTGGCCCGGACGCATCGCAAGGCCATGCAAACACCCGCGGTGGCCTCCGATACCGGCCTTTCCCGTTGACGGCTGCTCCTCGTATCAGGTAGGGTCCCTCCGTCTGTTCCATGTCTGGTGCGTGTCTGCCCCGGGAGGCTGCACGGCCTGAGGTGATCTGCGCCACAGGAACCCAAGCGCCAACGCTCCGGTCGGCAGCCGGTACCCATTCTTTCCCTGTCGGAGCAAGCCTTCCCGATTGGACCTCCTTGGGAGGGAAGACGGATGTGGCCAAATCCAGTTCTCTCCCGGTCCGGGGCGATGCGTGTGCGGTGTGACCAAAAGAACCCGCGCCGGCTCCTCAACCGGAAGCGGCCGTGGACCGCTCATGAGCAACGTTTCCAAGAACGCAATTGTCAAAGGAGCCCTCGATGGATTTGCTGAGTGAGATTCTTGCCAATGAAGTCTTCCCTGCGATCGGCTGCACCGAGCCGATTTCTTGCGCATACGCCGCCGCCGCAGCTGCAGAGCAGCTCAACGCTCCCGTCAGCAGGTTGACCGTGGAGGTGGACCCCGGAACCTACAAGAACGGTGCAGCAGTCACGATCCCCAATAGCGGTGGGGCAACAGGCAACGGGATTGCCGCGGCGCTCGGCGCGGTTATTGCCAAATCTGCGTTGCGGCTGGAAATCTTGAAAGACGTAACGCCGAACGTGCTTGCAACAGCGAAAGGCCTGATCCAGCGCGGCGTTTTAGACTACCGCTGCAAGACCGAGCAGAACGGCTTACATGTCGAGGTGACGGCCGAAGGAGGCGGCTCTCGCGTCCGCTGCATTGTGTCCGAAGGTCACACTAATATCACCTGCCTCGAGAAGAACGGCACGTCGCTCATGGATGCCCACCCGCATGCCGGTCCTCACGACCACCCCTACCGAACACGCCTGAAAAATATGCGCGTCGAGGAGGTGCTCCAGGCAGTCACGCAGCTCGATGCGGCAAGGCGTGCCCAGATTCAGCGTGGGATTGACATGAATCTGGCGATTTCGGAAAAAGGCTTCGCGCTGAAGCGGACGGCCTACCAGCTCCAGCAGATGATCGAGGTGGGTATCAAGAAGGACGACCTCTTCTATCAGGTCAAGGTCCGCGTGGCGTCCGCGGTTGACGCGCGGATGGGTGGCCTGGCCGAACCCGTCATG
>DATJQT010000030.1:0-1184 GCA_035505475.1 Vulcanimicrobiaceae bacterium | reverse complement strand
TCGGGCGTTTCCGCGGAAACGGGGGATTGGTCCGGCGAGGGGGCCCGCACACCTCGCGAAATTTGCTCAAAGCGCAAAAAGATCTGCGCAGGGGCCCGCGCACTTTTGCGCAGACCGCAAGAAGATTTGTGCAATGGGCCGCCCACCTCTGCCCAGAACCGCAAGGAGATTTGCGTTTCTGACGAAAATCGCCAGGGTAGCGAGCCACGTTGCGCTTCCGACGAAGATCGCGATGTCGGAGCCCGCTCACTTCGCAAAGAAAACTTGCACTTCTGGCGAAAATCGCGAGGGTCCCGGACCCTGTCCCCGGCGCGGGATCGCACGCGAGCGGCTCCCCAGGAACCCAACCTCTTTGGACGACCCCGCCGGCTATGGAAGGGGTCCGCCCTCATCGCCAGGAGATTCTTCTTGACTTTCCCGGATAGTTATATAACTTAAAAGTTATGAATAGTCCGGTCGCGGATGTGGACAGCTCGCTGGATGCCGTGTTCGCGGCGCTGGCGGACCCCACGCGGCGCGCCATCGTGGAGCGGCTTTCCCGGGGACGGGCAACCGTCATGGAGCTGGCCGAGCCTTTCAAGCTCACCCAGCCCGCCATCTCCAAGCACCTCAAGGTGCTGGAGCGCGCGGGGCTCATCTCCCAGGCTCGCGAGGCGCAGCGGCGCCCACGGCAGCTGGAGCCGGGGCGCATCCGACAGCTGTCGGACTGGATCGAAAAGTACCGCGCCAACCTGGAGGCGTCGTATGAACGCCTCGAAGACTACCTGCAGAAACTGCAGGCCAAGGAGGATCCCCATGACCACGGCCAAGCTGGAGGTCATCGCCCCGCCGGATGAGCCCATCATCATCACGCGGCGGTTCATCAAGGCGTCTGCCGAGCTCCTGTTCGAGATGTGGACCCGGCCCGAGCACATGAAGCAGTGGCTGGGTCCGCGTGACATGGTCATGACCGAGTGCGAGGTGGACCTGCGCGTGGGCGGCGGGTACCGCTACGTGCATCGCGGCCCGGATGGCGTGGACTACGGTTTCCACGGCACGTACCTGGAGATCGACAAGCCGCACCGCATGGTGTGCACGTTCGTCTTCGAGATGTTCCCGCAGGCCGAGGCCGTGGACACCCTCACGCTGGAACCGAGGGACGGCGGCACCATGGTGACCACGCACTCGCGCCACCCGTCCATCCA
>DATJQT010000029.1:0-7777 GCA_035505475.1 Vulcanimicrobiaceae bacterium | reverse complement strand
CGGCTGGCCGAGGAGTATCCCGGAGACGACAAAGGAATCACGGTTCACGTGGTTCCCGAAAAACGGGCCCGTCCCCTGCCAATGATGGCCAACATCATTCCGCTGATCGCCGGTTCATTCCTGGCGCTGGCTGGTTTGGTTTTGCTTCTTGCATGCATGAACGTGGCCAACATCCTGCTGGTTCGGGCCACGGCGCGCCAGGGGGAGATGGGCATCCGCACGGCGCTGGGCGCCGGACGCGGACGCCTCGTTGCGCAGGTACTGACGGAAAGCGCTCTGCTGGCGCTCATGGGCGGCGCAGCGGGCGTCGTTCTGGGCCTGTGGGCCAACAATCTGCTCGGAGCCATGTTTGAACGAGGTATCAGCAACGTCCCGCTGCGCCTGGATTGGGGGCTCGATTGGAAGGCCTTCTTTTATGCCCTGGGAATAGCCGTATTCGCGGGAGCGATTGTGGGCGCATTGCCGGCTCTGCGGGCGTCTCGCGCGAATGTGAACGCGATGTTGCGCGAAAGCGGTCGCAGCGACTCCCCCGGCGCCAGCCGCCATCGGTTGCGCAGCGGCCTGGTGGTGGCGCAGCTGGCGGGTTCGCTGGTTTTGTTGATTTCCGCGGGGTTGTTCGCGCGCAGCCTCTGGCGGGTCCAGCAAATGTATTTGGGCTTCGATCCCGATGGTGTCTTAAACGTGACGCTCGACCCACACGGAATCGGCTACGACGAACCGCGAACGAGGAGCTTCTACCAGGAATTGGAAGCTCGCGTTCGCGCGCTCCCCGGCGTGAAGTCGGCCGCGCTGGCGTTCTACATCCCGATGGGAAATTTCCAGGAACAACGCACGGTCTACCTCGAAGGGCGTCCCCTGGCAAAGGGCCAACTGCCGCCAATGATGATGCTGAGTCGGGTCGATCCGCCTTACTTCGAAACGATGCGGGTTCCTCTGCGGCGCGGCCGCGGATTCGCCGAGACCGACAACGCCACTGCGCCGAAAGTGGCCATCGTAAACGAGAAAATGGCTAAGCAGTTGTGGCCCAACGAAGACCCGCTTGGCAAGCGATTCAGCATTTTTGGACCTTCGGGCCCATTCACGCAAGTGGTCGGCGTAGCCCAGGATGGCAAGTACAGTCTGGCTGGCTTGCAGGAACCTGTCCCCTTCTTCTACCTTCCGTACGCCCAAGACTTCTCGTCAATGATGACTTTGCAGATTCGCTCTGCCATCCCGCCGGAGTCGCTCATTGCCACGGTGCGGCAGGCGATCCACGGTCTCGCTCCCGATCTGCCGATCTACGATGTGCGCACGATGGAGCAGAGTTTAGCAGGAATGAATGGGTTCTTTGTTTTTCGCATGGGGGCGGTCCTGGCCGCCGCGATGGGCTTGATTGGACTGACCCTCGCGGTGGTCGGGGTGTACGGCGTGGCCTCCTTCAGCGCCGAGCAGCGCACGCACGAAATGGGCATTCGCACGGCCCTGGGCGCCGAACGGAGCGACATCTTGAGGCTGGTTCTCCGCCAGGGCGCGGTCCTGATCGCGGCCGGCGTGCTGTGCGGCTTGGCCGCTTCCTGGGCCTTGACTCGCGCCACGGCAAGACTGCTCGTAGGTGTGAGCGCGACCGACCCGTTGACGTTCTCAGGCGCAACGGTTCTACTGGCGGCGATTGCGCTTTGGGCCTGCTACGTCCCGGCTCGGAGAGCCATGCGCCTCGACCCGATGGCGGCGCTGCGGTATGAGTAGTCCGGAAACGCAACGCGGCGGCCCGCCTGGCTCCCCGCCGCCGGGCAGCTAGGCTCGGCCCATTGGTCGCTCTCCGTAACGATTGAGGATCGACATGCGAGGGCGTCATCGCGAGATAGGGACTGGAAGCAACCGGTGCAGACTGGAGACGCTGCCCGTAGCGGTCGGGTAACGGCGCCGTTAACGGGCGAATATCTTAACTGTAGGAAGGCGGGGCGGGACGTAACGAGAGAACTATCTCCAGATTCCCGCCGTCGGCCGAGGATTCCCGGGTGTGGAGCCGGCTCTGCTTGCGGAAAGGATTCCATGAAACGAGTTCTGCTCTTGCTGTGCAAGGGTTTTGAGATCTATGAGGCGGCTGCATTTTACGATGTGCTGGGATGGTCGGGAGAATTCGGCGCAGAAGAAATGACATCGTAACTGTCGGTCTACAGAACGAAGTCCAAGGGACATTCGGAATCACAGTGATTCCAGACCGGTTCTTGTCGAAGGTATGTGCCGAAGGGCTTGGCACAGCCAAACCCTATGCCACCGGTGCGGCTCCGCCGGTAGTATGGTGAATATTTCGGGAGAAACTTTCATGGCGGCTGTGCCGGCAAGTTCGGCGACGTTTGCGCTACCGCTGCGAGTCGAGGCGCTGGTCAAGCAGTTCGGACCGGTGACCGCCCTCGATGGCGTCACGCTCCACGTCGAGCCCGGCGAGTGTCTCGGCCTGCTCGGACCGAACGGCGCGGGCAAGAGCACGCTGATTCGCAGCATCGTGGGACGGGTGGCGCCGGACAAGGGCGCGATTGCGGTGTTCGGCTCCGCGGCGGATTCCGCGGGGGCGCGCGCCGCGCTCGGGTGGGTGCCCCAGGAACTGGCGCTCTATCCCCGGCTCACGTGCCGGGAGAACCTGGAATCGTTCGGCCGGTACTATGGACTCTCGGGCGGCGCACTGCGCGACGCCGTGGCGTGGTGCCTCAACTGGGCGGCCTTGACGGACCGCGCCGCCGAATTGGTCAGGAATCTGTCCGGAGGTATGAAGCGCCGCCTGAACATGGCGGCGGGGCTGATCCATCGCCCAAAGCTGGTCCTCATGGACGAGCCGACCGTGGGGGTGGACCCGCAGTCGCGCAACCGCATCTTCGAAATGATCGGAAAACTGCACCATGAAGGAATGTCGATCATCTATACGACGCACTACATGGAGGAGGCGGAGCGGCTGTGCGGCCGCATCGCCATCGTGGACCACGGCCGCATCATCGCCGTTGGAAGCAGTGAGGAATTGGTGCAAAGGCAATTCGGCTCGCGAAGCGAGGTGCTGGCCCGGTTTCAAGGCGCGCCCGAAGTGTTTGCCGCGTGGGTGGAGCGCCGCGGGGGCCGCGGCGTGGGAGACGCGGCGCAGTTTACCATCGAGCATCCCACCGAAATCGCGGGCCTGCTCGATGACGCCGCCTCCGCCGGCCTCGCGCCCGTCAACGTTTCGGTGCGCCGGCCGACGCTCGAATCGGTGTTCCTGCAATTGACCGGAAGGGAGCTGCGCGAGTAATGATCTCCATCATCCGCACCGCGTTCGTTTCGCTGCGCCGCGACCGCGCCGCGATGTCGTTAAGCTTTGTCCTGCCGGTGGTCTTTTTCAGTATCTTCGCCATAATATTCGGTGGCCGACGCAACAGCACGCCGAAGGTGACGGTCATCGTGGTGGACGAAGATCACAGCAGGGCGTCGGAGAGGCTGGTCAAAGGGCTCCAGAGCGAGCAGTCGCTGATCGTGAAGACGAGGCCAGAGGCGAAGCAAGGCGTGGCGCAACCGGAGTACAACGCCGCCACGGCGGAGGCCGCGGTGAAGGCCGGGACCGCGCCCGTGGCGCTGATCGTGCCGCATGGCTTCGGCGCGGACCCCATGTCGTTCGGCGGCGCTTCCAACGGCCCCGCGGTCCAGCTTATGAAAGATCCCAGCGATATGGTGGCCGCGCAGGTGGCCGAGGGTCTGCTGCAGAAGGTGGCGCTGACTTCCATGCCGGACGTGATGGCGGAGCTCGGGTCCAGGTACATGGATCAGTTTGCCGGCGGGTTCACGGCGGAGCAGCGGGCGCGGATCGATGCCGGCCTGGAGCAACTTCGGCGCGAGACCGGGCAGCGCGACACGACGGCGGGCGGCGGGCAGAACGCGGTGCGGAACGGAGGGCTGATCGCGGTCCAGGCACGCGACGTGATCGGCGAAAACAAAGACAACCCGATGATCTCATTCTACGCGGCGGCCATCGGAGTGATGTTCCTGCTGTTCACAGCCAGCGGCTCATCCGGATCGCTGTTGGACGAAGTAGAGAGCGGTACGCTGGACCGCGTGCTGAGCTCGCATGTCACCATGACCCGGCTGCTGGCGGGAAAGCTGGCGTTCGCGATGCTGCTGGCCTTCTCGCAACTGGTGCTCATGTTTCTCTGGGCGTGGACCGTATTCAAGCTCGACTTCCTGCCGCACATTCCCGGCTTTGTGGTGATGGGAGTGTCCACCGCGTTCGCGGTTGGCGCCTTTGGCATGCTGCTCGCCAGCATCTGCCGCACGCGAGCGCAACTGGGCGCGCTGTCGACTCTGGTGATCCTGATCATGTCCTCGGTCGGAGGTAGCATGTTTCCGCGCTTCCTGATGCCGGAGACGATGCAGAAGGCCGGCTTGTTGACCATCAACGCCTGGGCGATCGATGGATTCACGAAGGTGTTCTGGCGCGACGAGCCGTTGTCGCATTTGTGGCCGCAGGTGCTGGTGCTGGTGGCGGTGGGCGCGGTGCTGTTCGCGATCGCGCGGAGTGCCGCGCGCCGCTGGGAGATCGTGTAAGGCCGCCGGCTCTGCGCCCAAACTGGAAGCCGGCGTGTTCGCTCGAATCGCAGGGCCGAAATCAGTTGGCGTAACGGGGACAAGCCGTCAAGATGGATCCCACGCAGTCGATGGGCCCTTCACAACGGACCGCAGTCGCCTCTCTCATAGCCAACGATGCGGGGGGGCGACACCAACTATCACTTTTCAGACTGGCACGTCCAAATCCCGGAGACTATCCCATGACAATACTGCCTCGGGACATCCGCTACGGATTGCGCACGTTGCGCAACGCCCCCCTGTTTTCGTGCGTCGCAGCACTGACGCTGGCGCTTGGAATCGGGGCCAACACGGCCATCTTCACGATAATAGACGCGGCGCTCCTCCGCCCTTTGCCTTTTCCTGCGCCCGACCGTCTGGCGCTCGTCTGGGAAGACACCAGCATGTTCGGATTGAAAGACAGCCCGGCGGCGCTCGGTAACTATGCCGATTGGCGCGAACAGAAGCACGCCTTCGAACAGATGGGCGCTCTCGAGTACCGTTCCTTCCGCCTCATGGGCGCCGGTGAGCCGCAGCAACTGGAGGGGAGCGTGGTGACGGCCGGCTTGTTTGAAACCCTGGGCGTCAAGCCGACTCTCGGACGCCTTTTCCGGGAGGCGGACGACCACTACGGCGCTCCCAAGACCGTCATGCTGAGCGATGGCCTGTGGCGGCGGGCCTTCGGTGGCGACCGCGCCATCGTTGGCCGGGCTCTGGACATCAATGACGAGAAGTACGAGGTGGTCGGCGTCATGCCCCCGGGTTTCCTCTTTCCGGACACGTCCAATGAACTCTGGGCGCCTGCTGGAACTGCCTACAGCCCGAGCGAATTCGCCAACCGAGGCCGCCACAATTGGACGGTGGTGGGCCGCTTAAAACCTGGCGTCACCTTGGGTCAAGCGAACGCGGAGATCCGCGCTATCGCGTCGCGCGCACAGAGGGACCACCCGGACACCAATGATCGTGTCAGCGCGTTTGTCGCACCCCTGCGCGATCATTTTGCGGCGGATCTGCGCCCCGCCTTGACGGCGCTCGGCGGTGCTGTGGCCTTCGTACTGCTCATCGCCTGCGCTAACATCGCGAATCTGCTGCTGGCCCGCGCCTCCAACCGCGCCCGAGAGATCGCCATTCGCTCGGCCATTGGCGGAGGCCGTTGGCAGATTGCCCGCCAACTTCTTGCCGAAAACCTGTTGTTGGCGGGCGTGGGAGGAGCGGGCGGTCTGCTGCTGGCCATCTGGGGCGTGCGCTTTCTGAAGAAACTGATGCCGGGCGGAATCTCCGCGATCTCAGCGGCCCAGGTGGACTTTCGGGTGCTCGCGTTCACTCTGGCCGCCTCGCTTCTTACCACCGTCTTATTCGGCTCGATCCCCGTCATTCAGACGCTTCGCGTGGACCTCCAGGACGCTCTCAAACAGGGCGGGCGGCAAGGGACTGGGCGAGCCGCGCAGAAGCTGCAACGTTGCCTCGTCGTCTCAGAGGTAGCGCTGGCGTCCGTTCTGGCGATTGGCGCTGCGCTGATGATCCAAGGCGTCGCGCGGCTGCGTTCTGTCGACCCCGGATTCCGGACGCAGAATCTCCTGACCATGAACACAGTCCTTTCGGCCAGGCAGTATGGGGATCCGGCAAAGCGTTTGGCGTTCTATGACGAGGTGCTGCACCGCGTCAAATCGTTGCCTGGAGTGAAGTCGGCCGGCTTTACCCTGGGCATACCTCTGGTGCTCAAGGGATGGATAAATGGTTTCGAAGTCGAGGGCCGGATTGCCCGCTCCGGGGACGGCTATTCCAACTCGTATTATCGCGTCGTCACGCCGGAATACATGCAAACGATCGGATTCCCTCTGCTCGCGGGGCGCTATCTGGAGGATCGCGATAACAGCGGAATGCCTCTGGTCCTTCTGGTCAATGAAGCCACCCAGCGCCGCTTTTGGCCCGGCCAGAGCGCCGTCGGCAAGCGGATCCGTTTCTCGACCCGATCGCCGTGGGTCACGGTAGTCGGGGTTGTGGGCGACATCAAACAGGCCGGCCTCGACGTGCCGCCTAAGCCCGAGATTTACCTGCCCGTCGCGCAGCAACCCAGGGCGATCCAAGGGTTGGTAATCCGCGCCGCAGGAGACCCAACGAAACTCACGGCTGTGGTGCGGCGGGAAATTCGCGCGGTCGACCAGGGCGTGCCCATTACCGGCGTGCAAACCATGGAAGGAATTCTGGATCGCGAGGTCTTTCCGCGCCGCGCCCAGTCTTTGCTCCTTCTGATGTTCGCCGGCCTTGCCCTCCTGCTTGCATTGCTGGGCATCTACGGCGTGCTTGCATATGGCGTCACGCAAAGGACTCGTGAAATCGGCGTCCGCATAGCGTTGGGCGCGCGCCCCTCACGCGTGCTTTTGGCGATTACGGGGCAGGGTTTGGCGCTTGGCATCGCAGGGATCGTGTGCGGCCTCGCCGCGGCCCTCGCGATTGCGCGCATTCTCGCGAAGCTTCTGTTCGGCATTACGGCCACCGACCCGCAGACGTTCGCTCTGGTAGCCATTCTGTTGCTGGCCGCGACATCGCTGGCCAGCTACATTCCGGCGCGCCGCGCCATGCGCATCGATCCGATTTGCGCCTTGCGCGAGGAGTAGTCAAGGGGCTACTCACACCGGCGAGGCAACGTGATCGAAGCGCCACTTACGGCGTTCGGCTCAGCGCTCGCCGATCACATACAGCCGGGGAACCGCGGCCTCGGCCGGTAGGGGTGCGCGCAAGGCGGATTGGGCGACCCGGAGGCCACTTCCGGCGAGCAGCGCCTCCAGCTCAAAGCGCTGGAAGGAGCACCAGAAGATCCGTTGCCCGCTGCCGAGCGGGTCTTCGATCCAACCCTCGCCGTCGCCCTGCTTGACGACGATCAAAACCCGCCCGCCGGGCCGCAAAACGCGGGCGAACCCGGCAAAGACGGCAGGCAGGCTCGCCTTCGGTTGGTAGTGGAGCGAATAGTAGGCCAGCAGGCCGTCGAGTTCGCCGGCGGCGAAGTCCAGTTGCGCAAGGTCCATGACCTGGAACTCAAGACCCGGCTGTTCACGGCGGGCGAGTTCGATGCAGTGCGGGGAAATGTCGATGCCCACGACCTCAAGGCCGTGGCCGGCGAGAATGCGCGCCACGTGGCCGCAGGGCCCGCAGCCGGCATCGCAGACCCTCCCGCCGGAGCCAAGCCTCGCGGCGAAGTCCCCAAGTGCGGCCAAGT
>DATJQT010000028.1:0-1972 GCA_035505475.1 Vulcanimicrobiaceae bacterium | reverse complement strand
ACTGCGGCGTCGATCGCCTGTTCCTCGATAGCCCTCCACGGCCCCCTTTGGATACCGCGCGTCTGGTCTGTGTAGGTCGCTTCGATGCCTGGAAAGGGCAACTGGTCCTGATCGGTGCCGCACGAAGGCTGCGTGACGCGGGAATCCGCTGTGAGATCGTGCTTGTTGGAGATGGCCCGTTCCGAAAATCCATTGACACCGCCATCCGGCAAGGCGGGTTAGAACGAACAATTACGGTGATCGGCCTGGCGTCGGTTGCGCGAGTAAAAGAGGAGATAATGGCTGCCCGCTGCCTTGTGCTTCCGAGCTTTTACGAGGGGCTTCCAGCAGTAATTATGGAGGCTATGGCGCTGGGCCGACCGGTGATTTCGACTTACGTCGGCGGCATACCTGAACTGGTGGAATCGGGAGCAACGGGTTGGCTCGTGCCCGCAGGCGACGAACTCGCCCTATCTGCGGCGATGCGAGCTGCTCTGTCAACGCCTGTTGATCAGCTCGCGGCCATGGGTGCCGCCGGTCGCCTTCGTGTCCTTGAGCAACATGATAGCATGAAAGAGGCGGCAAAGCTCAAGCAGCTTTTCCAAAGGCGAGAAGATGAAGTAGCCCCGGATTTTGGGACCACCGGCTCAGAGCACGCTGCAGTTGGCTAGAATCCGGGTCCGATGTTCCCGAACCGCGGAAATTGTCATTCAAGCTGCTGGCTGGCGGAGGCCAGCGCGCATGCCAAAGCCGTATTCCCAGGACCTGCGCGAGCGCGGTGGAGTGGGGCGGCATAAGCAACAGAGAATTTCTGCTGTGTTTCGGTGTTCAAGATTGACCGCCTGAGGGGCGTCATCGGCGTTCAATATTGACCTCCCTATTCGCGGTTTGATCGGCTGCCCGCTTTGGCGCGAAGCGGGTGGTGGGGGATTCTGATTGTGGAGACGATCGGGCGGATACGGCGCGAGCATCTGGGCAAGGGGAAGTCGATTAAGGAGATCGCGCGGACGCAGGTGCGAATTCCGACGCAATCCGGCCGGGGGTTCCGATTTGATGTCGGCCAGCGTTCCGATTTGATCCCGGCCACCCTTCCGAAATGAAGCCGGCGACCTGAGCCGGTCACGGCTCTCAGCGTTTGCTCCCCGCGGTTCAGCAACTGCGGCAGTCCTGACCCGTCGATGGTCGACGAGGAGATCGGGATGCCGGCGAAGCGGGAACTGAGCATGCGACAATTGCGACATCTATTGCGGCTTCACCACGATGGGGTGAGCGCGCGCGAGATCGGGCGGCGTCTGGGCGTGGCGCGCTCGACGATCCAGGACAATCTCAAACGGGCGGCGGCGGCCGGGCTGGCATGGCCGCTGGCCGACGACGTGACCGACGAGGCTCTGGAAACCCGGCTGTTTGGGCGGGCCGGGGTCCCGCAGGGCCAGCGGCGGCGGGCTGAGCCGGACTGGGCGGCCCTGGCGCGCGAACTGAAGCGTCCCGGCGTGACGATGACGATCCTGTGGGAGGAATACCGAGAGGTCCGTCCCGAGGGTTATGGCTACAGCCGCTTCTGCGATCTTCTTCGCGGGTTCGAACGGCGGCTGACCCCGGTGATGCGTCAGCACCACGTCGCCGGGGAGAAGGCGTTCGTGGACTATTCGGGCAAGCGGATCGGGATCGCCGATCCGGCGACCGGAGAAATCCGCGAGGCGGAGATCTTCGTCGGCGTGCTCGGCGCCTCGAACCTCACCTATGCCGAGGCGACCTGGACGCAGACGTTGCCGGACTGGACCGGCGCCCATGTGCGCATGTTTCGCTTTTTCGGCGGCGCGCCGAAGTTGCTGGTTCCCGACAATCTGAAGAGCGGGGTCAACAAGGCCTCCTTCTACGACCCCGAGATCAACCGCACCTACGGCGCGATGGCGGCCCATTACTCGGTCGGAATCCTCCCGGCGCGGCCGCGGCGGCCGAGGGACAAGGCGAAAGTCGAGGCCGGAGTCAGATT
>DATJQT010000027.1:0-1072 GCA_035505475.1 Vulcanimicrobiaceae bacterium | reverse complement strand
GTTTGCCGGAAGCCTGACGGCTTGAAGTGGCTGCGATAGGCAAGCATGGCATCGACGGCGTCGTGGCTGGCAAAATGATGCGCAAAGGCGAAACCCATCCCGACCTGCGCGGCGAGCTCGGAGGAATAGTCGCTGCTGCCGAGCAGCCAGATCGGCGGCAGCGGCGTGTCGTCGGGCATCGCCACCACCTTGTTGTAGGGATGCCCCGGCGGGAAATCGCGGGTCTCCCACAGCACGAGCTCATGCAGCCGCTCCAGGAAATCGTCGCCCTCGCGGCGGTCGAGCCGGCTGCGCAGCGCATAGGCCGTCGCGCCGTCCGTACCGGGCGCGCGGCCGAGGCCGAGATCGATCCGGCCTGGAAACAGCGCCTCCAGCATCTTGAAACGCTCGGCCACCACCAGCGGTGCGTGATTGGGCAGCATCACCCCGCCGGAGCCGACGCGGATATGGGTCGTCACCGCCGCGATCTGCCCGATCATCACGTCCGGCGCGGGGCTCGCGACCGAGGCCAGGTTGTGATGCTCGGCGAGCCAATACCGGACATAGCCCAGCGCATCGACATGGCGGGCAAGATCGATGCTTTGGCGCAGCGCGGTTGCCGGGCGGGTTTCCGTGGTGACGACGGAGAGATCGAGGACAGAGAGCGGGATCATGCCGGCTTACCTAATGCCGGCCCTTGGGCGAGCAATAAGCGTTCCGGACAGGGGTCTCCCGCGCGGGCCGCGGGGGCGGGACGTCCACGTCGAAGGTGGGATTTTTTAGGATAGACCTGCACATATTTAAGCTTGGCCCACACGGATTCCCGTTAGGAGCGGCCTGAAATCATCGATATTCCGTCCATTTCGCCGATCGTAGCTGCCCAACATCCTGCCCGCAACCTTGGAATTATCGAGCCAATATTCGATGGTATTGGGCAATTTCCCATGTGGAATGGGCTGTTTCTGCCCACTTCTTTCGCCTATTTTGAGCAGCTCAAACCTACACCCGACGGTCGAAACCGTGGAGCCCGTGTGCAATGTCCGAGCTGACGCCCCCCGCCACCGAGGCGGCCCGCGCGCTGCCAGCCCCCAAA
>DATJQT010000026.1:0-5329 GCA_035505475.1 Vulcanimicrobiaceae bacterium | reverse complement strand
GTTGAAATGGCCTTGCTCAACAAAGGCGAAAACGAGCAGGCGGTAGTGGCCTATCTCCAGGCCCTATTCGCCGAACGGCGGCTCGACTTGATCGCCACCATGGGCGGACCCGCCACTATCTTCCTGAATCGCCACCGCCACGAGTTCCGGCCCGAGGTGCCACTCCTCGCCACCATGGACGCAAGGCGTCTGGTCGAGGTCGGGCACCTGACAAACGCAGTTTTGGTTCCGCTCCAACTGGATCTGCTCGGCTTGGTCGATGACATCCTCCAGCTGCGCCCGGCTACCACCAATATCTTTGTGGTTCTGGGAGCGGGACCGATGGAGCGGTATTGGGCGGCCCAAGCGCAACGGGACTTCAGCCCGCTCACCAACCGCATTACCTTCACCTACTGGAACGACCTTTCGCTGGACGCAATGTGCCGGCGCGGTGCAAGCCTCCCACCGAACTCAGCCGTCCTCTACGGAAACCTGATTATCGACGCCGCGGGCATCCCTTACGAGCAGGAGGCCGCACTGAAAGCTCTTCACGCGGCGTGCAGCGCCCCTTTGTTCGGCGTTTACGAACACGAGCTGGGTCTGGGCATCATCGGCGGCCGCCTCGCCTCAATGACCACCTGGGGCCAGCGTGCCGCAAAAACCGCCTTGCGTGTCCTGGATGGCGAGCCGCTCGCCCGGATCCAATGCCCGCCCACCATCGCGGAGCCTGCCGCCTATGACTGGCGCGAGCTGCAGCGCTGGAATATCCCCAAAGACAGGCTCCCTCCCAGGAGCACCGTCCTCTTCCGTCAGCCAACCAATTGGGAAGAGCACCGGTGGCTAATCATCACTGTTCTCCTCATCACGCTGGTCGAAACCGCGCTCATTATCCTGCTGGTATTCAATCTTACCCGCCGGCGGCGGGCCGAACGCCTCCTTCGCGAGAGCGAATACCGTCTCCGTCTGGCCGCCGAAGGTGCCGGCGCCGGACTCTGGAGCCTCAACCTCGCAACGAACGTCTTCTGGCTCACCACCCAGACCCGCAGACTCTTCAGCTTCCCCGAGGACCAAACCGTCACCCTTGAGCGATTCCTGGCGGTGGTCCACCCGGACGACCGGGACCTCATCCACCAGACCCTCAAAGCGGCCCTCGAGTCCCGCGGTGACACCAGCGTCAAATATCGCATCCTGCGCCCCGACGCCACCGTCGCCTGGATCGCCGCTCGCTGCTCCCTGCAATGCGGTCCCTCGGGCAAACCAGAGTTCCTCACGGGTGTCTCCACCGACATCACCGAGCAACACCGTAACGCCGAAGAGATGCGGCGCTTGCAAGCCGAGGCGTGGCACGCCGACCGCGTCGCCCGCACCGGCGTCATCACCTCCTCCCTCGCCCACGAGCTCAACCAGCCCCTGGCGGCCACCCTCACCGCCGCCCAAGCCGGCCTGCGCTTCATGGCCGCCGAGCGGCATGACCCCAACGACATCCGCGAGATTCTCGAAAGCATTGTTCAGGACGCCAAGCGCGCCAGCTCGGTCGTCAGTGGCCTTCGCGCCATGCTCCGCCGCCAGACCTCCCAGCGCGAGCGCATCAACCTTGCCGACGCCGTTCGCGGCATAGTCGATCTCCTCCACACCGAGCTCCTCACCCACCACGTCCACCTTTCCGTCCAATGCCCACCGGACTGCCACGTTCTGGCCGACAAGACCCAGATCCAGCAGGTGCTCCTCAACCTCCTGATGAACGCCATCGAGGCCATCCAACAGGTTCCGGACGGCGAGCGGCGCATCGAAATCGCCGCCGCGCGTGACGGCGCGGATGCGGTCCAGGTCACCGTTTCGGATTCCGGCCCCGGCATTGTGCCGGAGGATGCCGCCAAACTCTTTGATGCCTTCTGGACCACCAAGTCCCAGGGCCTGGGCATCGGCCTGGCCATCTGCCGCTCCATCCTCGAGTCACACCGCGGCCGCATCTGGCTCGCTCGCAGTCAGCCGGGTGAGACCACCTTCTGCTTCACCTTGCCCCTCGATCCCGGCCCGTGAACACCGACGCCACCATCTTTGTCGTGGACGACGATGCCTCGATGCGCAAGTCCCTCCTTTGGCTCCTCCGCTCCGCTGGCTGGCGCGCGGAAGCCTTCGCCTCCGCCGAGGACTTTCTGGCCCGACCCGTCTGGCCCGGCCCCGGCTGCCTCATTCTGGACGTCCGCATGCCCCATCTGACCGGCCCGCAACTGCGCGACCGGCTCGCGGCCGCCAACAGCTCCCTCCCGATCATCTTCCTCACCGGCCATGGCGATGTCTCCACCGGCGTGGACGCCATGAAGAAAGGCGCGGTGGATTTTCTCCTCAAGCCCGTCGATGACCAGGTCCTCCTCCAGAACATCCAGCTCGCCGTGGAACGCCACCGCGCCGCAAGAGCCCACGCGCGCGAACTACACATCATCCGCGAGCGTCTCGCGCGCCTTTCAGGCCGTGAGCAAGAGGTCATGGAGTACGTCATCGCCGGCTGCCTCAACAAGCAGATCGCTGACGCCCTCGGGATTGCCGAGAAGACCATCAAGATCCATCGCGGCCGCGTCATGCAGAAGATGGAAGCCAACTCCGTCGCCGACCTCGTCCACCTCTGCCAAACTGCCGGCGTCGCCCCGCGGCGCGCCACGTAGCGCAGGTTTCCTATCCCCGTACCGCCGCCACACCAGGCCTCGCGCTCTGCGTCACACCACAGCAGCATAGGACTAAGGTCCTATTGCGCCTCCGGCCCGGTTTCCGCTAAACCTGCACTCTGAAGAGCTGCAGCCTGTACAAGACATGATCTACATTGTCGATGACGACGCCTCCGTGCGCACAAACCTCGCGCGCCTCATGCGCTCGGCGGACCTTCCCGCGCAAACCTATGCGTCGGCGGAAGAATTTCTCGCCGGCGCCGACACCCTCCAGCCCGGCTGTCTGCTCCTGGACATCACCCTCCCCGGCGCGTCCGGTCTCCAACTCCAGGCCGAACTCAATCGCCGTCGCGTCAAGCTTCCGGTCATCGTCGTAACCGCCCGCGACGAGGCGGAGACCCGCGACCTGGCTCGGCGACTCGGCGCACACTACTTCTTTCGCAAGCCCGTCGACGCCCAGGCCCTCATTGACGCCATCCAGTGGGTGCTGGATCCAGAGGCCCAGCACGCGGCGGAAACGCAACACCAGCAATAACAGGACGCAATAATTGCTCGCTTTAGCATTCCGCCGAAGCCGAGGAACGACAAAGCAAGAACACAAACCAGAAAAGAGAAAGGCACAAACAATGAAAATGAAACTAGTTAAACACGGTCTGACCGTGCTGACCGTTGCGGCTGCGACGACGCTCGCAGTGGCTCCGGCCCAGGCGGCGGACAAGAAACCCAACGTCATCATGATCATGATGGACGATGTCGGCTGGAGTGACTTCGGCTGCTACCCCGGTGGGGGGAAGGCCCTCGGGCACCCGACCCCCAACATCGACCGCGTCGCCAAGGAAGGCGCTGTCTTCACGAGTTGGTACGGCCAATCAAGCTGCACCGCGGGACGCTCCTCGTTCATCACCGGCCGCATCCCCATCCGCACGGCGTTATCCGTGGTGATGGCTCCGGGCGACGAGAACGGCCTGAAAAAGGAGACACCGACGATCGCCGAGTTCTACCGGAAGAACGGTTACACGACCTACTTCTCGGGCAAGTGGCATCTGGGCGACAAACCCGAAATGTACCCCATCGAGCACGGCTTCGACGTAATGAAGGAATTCGCCGCCTACTATCCGGGCGTCTATTCCTATGACGACACCTCCCCGAACTTCCACCCTTGGTTCCCGAAGTACAACGCGGCCTACTGGAAGGAGTATCAGGAAGTTTGCAACCTGGACGAATGGGAAGGCGTGGCGGGCCAGCCGGCCACAAAGGTTGCGCGGATCACCTATGACTATCTGCATGAGTTCGACGTGCGGCAGGCCGACAGTGCGATCGAATACATCAAGCAGCACGCGAAGAGCGACAAACCATTCTTCATGGACGTCAACTTCATGAAAATGCACAACCCGACAGCCCCGGCGAAGCAGTTCCAAGGCAAGTCGCACCTCGGCAACTACTCCGACTCGATGCTGGAGCTCGATTCCAACATCGGCCGCATCATGGACGTCATCCGTGCCGAAGCACCCGATTCCATCGTCGTCTTCTCATCCGATAACGGGGCGTGGCAGGATGCCTGGCCCGATGCCGGCTGCACGCCTTTCCGCGGCGAGAAAGGTTCGGCATTCGAAGGGGCCTTCCGCGTGCCTGGCCTTATGTGGGCACCGGGCAAGATTCCGGCCGGGATCATTCTCGACCAGATGATGTCGCACATGGACGTCTGGCCGACGACCGCAGCCATGGCCGGCCTGACGCCGCCGCCACACGGAGAGTGGAAGGACAACAACGGCAAGCCGATCTTCTTCGACGGCGTTGATAACAGCGCCTACGTCACCGGCAAGGCCGCCCATTCCGCGCGGAACTCGTTCATGTACATTGATGGCGAGGCCTTCGGCGGCATCCGCGTCGACATCGGAGACGACCCGGAGAATCCCGATTTGAAGATCGCCTGGAAGTACCTCTGGACAGCCAAGGACACCTGGCTCGGGCCGGAGCAGACCCTCGGTGGTATCGGCGCGGTTTACAACCTGACCATGGACCCCTATGAGAAGTACGACATGGCGTTCAACGGCGCCGTCTCCTACCGCGCGCTGTCAAGCTCGCCCGGCAAGTACTCGGGCCAGGACAACGGCTGGGTCCTCTCGCTGATCCTGCCTGCCCTATACGAGTTCGACAAATCCATCATCAAGTATCCCAACATCAAGCGCTTCCCGGGCGGCGCCTCCAAGGACCTTCAGCCCAACCTGATGAATCCCGGAAACCCCGTGCCGGCACTGGATCCCGCCAAGCCCCCCCGCGTCAAAGCCGAGGGAATTGACTGAGGTCCGACGCACAAGCAATCAACGGCGGCGGTGTCAAAAACGCCGCCCGCCGAATGCAACCGTGAACCGATCCCTTCGATTGTGAAACACGCGGGCTGGTCCGTGCCGGACCGGCCATGGGACCGGCCCGCGACTTCACCAGCGAGCAAAACAAATACGACATAGCGAAGAAACCATGAAAGACAGACTCATCAAATACAGCCTGAATGCACTGGTGGCCAGCGCAGCGCTGCTTGCCACGGCTATCCCGTCACACGCGGCGGACAAAAAACCTAACATCCTGGTCATCTGGGGTGACGACATCGGCATCCACAACATCAGCGCCTACAACCTCGGCGTGATGGGCTACAAAACGCCCAACATCGACCGCATTGCCAGGGAAGG
>DATJQT010000025.1:0-26975 GCA_035505475.1 Vulcanimicrobiaceae bacterium | reverse complement strand
TGCGGTGTTGGGCGGATTGTCGTTGGACAAGATGGCTCCTCCGCTGACGGCCGTTCGGAAGTACGCGACGGCCGCCCTGCTGGGCGCGCTGCTGGCCGGAAGCGCTTCGGCGCAGACCATCGTGTCGTTCAATGGCTTCGCATCGCATGGCGGCTTGACCATCAATTCGTCCGCGACCGTCACCTCCACCACGGATGGCAGCGTTATCCGGCTGGTTAACACCAACACGGACCTGGCGGGGAGCTTTTTCACCAACAGCCTGGTCAATGCCAGTGGATTCAGCACCGCCTTCGATTTCCGGATCACCAACCCCGGAGGCATCAGCGATGGCCTGCAGGTCGGAGCTGACGGTCTTACTTTCGCGTTGCAGACCGTCGCCCCGTCCAGCGTTGGTAGGCTCGGCGTCGATCTCGGCTATGGCGGGATCAACCACAGCGTCGCGGTCGAATTCGACACCTACGCCAACTCCGGCGATGATCCGTCCCTCACCAACGGCGGGAGCAATCATGTCGCCGTCGACCTCAACGGCAGCGTGAGTTCGGCCTCCAACGCGGTGGGCGTCACCCCGCAATTCGACAACGGGGCCCTGTGGACCGCATGGGTCGACTACAACGGAACGGTGATGGAGGTGCGTGTGAGCAACACCGGGGTGCGCCCGACCAATCCGACGCTCTCCTACACGATCAACATCCCGAGCACCATCGGGGGGAGCAGCGCCTATTTCGGGTTCACCGGGGGTACGGGATCCGCCTACTCCAACGAGGACATCGTCGACTGGGCGTACTCGCCCACCTTCGTGTCCGGCGGAATCTCGACGCCACTCTCCATTCCCGAGCCGGCCACGTATCAGTTGATCTTGGCGGGCGCCGCGCTGCTCTGGCTGCGCCGTCGCAAGCTTCGCCAGGCAGCTTGACCCGCAGCCGCGGGACGGCTGGGAAGTCTCCTTCGGCTTACGGAGCCGCCGGCGGCCCGCCACGCGCCCGATCCTGCAACCCCCGGTCGCGTTCCACCTCGCCCACCCGCTCCGCGAAGCCCAGGCCCGCCAGCATGCGCGCAATCGGCAGGGCGGGATCGTTGGACCAGAAAATGCCGGCGTCCTGCGCGTCGTAGTAATAGTAGCCCAACCGGTCGCCGTATTTGCGCCGGAGCGCCGCGCCGCGAGTCGGGGCTCCGGCGGCCGGCAACACCAGCGCAGACAGCACCAGCTTTGTCCCAAACCGAACCCGCCCAGCCGGGACAAGGCGGCCGGTGCGGCCCCGTGAAACCACGGCGGCTTCGAGTCTTACCGGCATCATCCTGAGCCCGTAAGATGCGCCCGATACCGTGAGAGACCAGCGGAAACCACGGTCGTCGTGACCCGCTGCGCCCGATCACGGCCTCCTCGCTTGGAATCCGGCCGGGGTGCACCTACCTTCACCGCGGCGTCCGCCCCACCCCCGCCATGAGCGCCTTCCCTTCCTCACCAGCCAGCCTGCTTTGCGAGTTGATTGCCCGGCCCAGCGTATCGCCGGAAGGAGCCGCCGGTGCCGCCCCGTCCGGCGAACGAGAACTGGCCGGGTATGTCGCCGATCTGCTTCGCGCGCTGGGCGGCGAGGTTCAGGTTACCCCGGTGCGGCCGGGGCGCCCCAACGTCGTGGCCCGCTTTCCAGCATCCGGCCACCAAGCGCCCACCGTCGCGCTGGTGCCCCACCTCGACACGGTTGGCGTGGAGCGCATGACGATCCCGCCGTTTTCGCCCACCTTGCGCGAGGGTCGCATCTACGGCCGCGGGGCATGTGACACCAAGGGACCGATGGCTGCCGCGCTCTGGGCACTGCGGGCCCATCTCCAACACGCCCAGTCAGCCGCCAGGCAAGTCAGCTGGATCTTCGCTGCCACCATGGGGGAAGAGGAGCTCAGCACCGGCGCCAGTGCGCTTTGCCAGCAGGGCTTCTCGGCCGACTTTGCGATCGCGCTTGAGCCGACCGACCTGAAGGTCGTCCATGCAGCCAAAGGCGTGCTGCGCCTGTGGGTCGAGGCGACTGGGCGGGCCTGCCATGGCGCGGCACCCGAGCGCGGCGAAAACGCCATCTACAAACTGCTCCCGTTTCTGCAGGAATGTGAACGCCGGCTCGCGCCGGCCCTTGCCCAGAGACACCATCCACTCCTCGGCGGGGCCTCGCTCAACGTCGGGACGGTCACGGGCGGGCGGGAATTAAACGTCGTTCCCGATATCTGCCGGGCTGGTCTCGATCTCCGCACCCACCCCGCGTTCACCAATGAGGAAGCACTCGCCCTCATCCGTTCGGCAGCCACGGGGTTGACGGTAACGATCCATCGAGACGGGCCGCCGTTTGCCCTGTCCGCGGATCACCCCTGGGTGCGCGCCCTGGGCCACCATGCCGCCGGCTTGGCGGTCGCACCGTGGTTCTCCGACGCAAACGTCCTGAACGCCCACGGAATTCCGAGCGTCGCCTTCGGCCCCGGGTCAATCAACCAAGCCCACACCGTCGATGAGTTCATCGAACTGGGGGCATTGGAGGCCGGGGCCCGGGCGCTGGAGGCGTTCATGTCGGATGTGAATGCCAGTCCGCCGCGCTGACGCCTCCGCGATCACCGACTGCCGGAGCGTTTCCCCGGACGCCCGCCGCGGACGAGCCGTCGCTAGTGCACAGCGCCCGCCCAGCCCTCGCCGCACGGTCCGCCGCTGGTGTTCGCCTCGACCAGGCAGTCGGAACCATCCATGCGGACCAGGGGCAGATAGAAGCGGGAAAGCCGCCGGACCGAAGTACCGGTGTAGTGTCCGATGAACGCCCGGCGAAAGCGGGTCCGGGAGCGGTTGGGTCCGGATCCATGGATGAGGCTCCCGTTGAAGAACAGCGCGTCGCCGGCCTTCATCACCTGCAGCACGGCCTTTCGTCCCTTCGGGGGTGGCACAAAGTGCTCCGAAAAGGACACCCGCCGGTCCGAAGCCTGGGGGCACACGACCTCGTCGGCCGATTGCTGCGGCACGACCCTCATGGCGCCGTTCTCCGCGTCGCAATCATCAATGGCAATCCACGCGGCGCAGCAGGTGCCCGGTTCCACGAGCAGATAGAACTGGTCCTGATGCAGCGCCTGCCCACGAGAGCCCGGCGGCTTGAAATAGAACATGCTTTGGGCCGCGAGCGGTTCCTCGCCCAAGAGCACGCTCAACACGGCTCGCACCCGGGGATGCAGCAGGAAGTGGCGGGCCTGCGCGTTGAAGCGGTGCGGATGCATCACGCGGGGGAAGCGGTACAACGGGTCCTGCGGGTCCGACACCCCGTCGCGGACCGCGTCCGGCTCATAGTGCCCCGGCACGCCCTCCGCATGCAGGCGGGCAAAAAGGTCGCGAATCTCCTCCACTTCACCAGGCGAGAGCAGAGCCCGGGCCAGGCAGTAGCCCGAAGCGTCGAAATGGGCCTTCAGGGCCGCGGTGTCCAGTGCGGGGACAGGTGGGGCAACCATGAATAAAATGCTAGCAGATCGCCCGGTATTTGAGAATAGATGGGGTTGCTAAATACCTATAATATCCTGCTGCCTCCATGACTGCGCGCCGCAATACTCCCGCCCCTCCCGCCGGTCAGCTGACCGCCGGGCAGTTCGACATGGGGCCCGGCTACGCCGCCTGGCGCACCCAGGGCACCAATGACTGGCTGCTCATTCTCACCCTGGGCGGAGCCGGACGTTTCGGCCACGCCGGCGGGACTTACGTGACCCAGGCGGGCGAACTCATCGCGCTGCGACCGCACACCCCGCACGATTACGGCACCGACCCGACCACGGGCCGCTGGCGCCTGCGTTGGGTTCACTGCATCCCGCGCGCGGATTGGCTGGAGTGGCTGGATTGGCCCGAAGTCGCCCCGGGGCACCTTCGCCTCGACCTCCGCGGCACTGACCACCGCCGGCGCATCGAGCGCCGCTTCCGAGACCTCGTGCGCCTCTGGGCCTCCGCCCACCGCCGGCGCGAGGCCCTCGCCGCCAACGCCCTGGAGGAGGTGCTGCTCTGGTGCGACTGCATCAATCCCCGCTCCGCCCAGGGGGCGCTCGATGCGCGCATCCGCCGGGCGCTCGACCATATCTGCGCCCGTCTCGCCGAACCGCTCTCGGTGCCGCGCCTGGCGGCGCACGTCGGCCTATCACCCTCGCGGTTCGCCCATCTGTTCCGGCAGGAAGCCGGCGAGACCCCCCAGCATTACCTCGAGCTGCAGCGCATGCATCAGGCCCGCCAGTTGCTGGCCTTCACCCAAGAGCCCATCGCCACGGTGGCGCGGCTGACGGGGTTCGAGAACCCCTTTTACTTCGCGCTGCGGTTCAAGCGGCACACGGGCAAAAGTCCCCGCGCCTGGCGTCAGCACTGGCCGGAATCGGCCCGGTGGTAGCGCGAAATCCCGGCGAGTCACGTCCTCAGGCTCAGCCGCTCCAGGGTCCCAAGCCGATGGGCCGCCGCGCACAAGGCGCCATAGTTGCCGAGCTGGCGCCCGAGCGCCGCCGGGAGGATCCGGCAGGCGTGGCGCGCGGAGGGAAGCGCCTCGCGCTCCAGCACCACCTGCATCGTTGGCGTGAGAAACGCACGGTTGGCGCGATAGACGGTGCCCAGCACGATGCACTCCGGATTCAGCACATCCACAAGCAGTGCCAGCGCCTCCCCCAGGCGGCGGCCGGCCTCGGCCAATACCCGGCGCGCGGTCCGGTCGCCCCGGCGCGCCGCCGCGCCGACTGCGCGCGTGGTGGGATGCCGGCGCAGCCAGAGCTCAATATTGGCCGGCCTCTCGGCGCGGGGAAGAAACCGCACCAACCGGGGAATCGCCCCCCCGCTGCAAAACCCCTCGAAGGAGCCCGCCTTGCCGTAGCCCACCGGCCCGTCCGCCGCCAAACGCATGTGACCCACCTCGCCCGCGTCGCCCGAGGCGCCCTCATACACCCGCCCGTCCAGAATCAATCCAGCTCCCATGCCCGTGCCCGCCGTCAGGAAGATCATCGACCGGGTGCCCCGGCCGGCGCCGAAACGCCATTCCGCGAGCGCGTTGGCGTTGGCGTCATTCATCAGGAAGGCCCGGCCGCCCAGACGGCGCTGCAAAAGCTCCACGATGGGCACGTCATCCCAACCGGGCAGATTCGGCGGGGACAGAATGCGTCCCGCCGGCGCGTCCATCGGTCCGCCGCACGCGATCCCGAAGGCCGTCTTCCCCCGGCTCGCGAGGCGGTCGAGCACGCGGAAGATGCGCTCCAGCGCGACATCCGGTGGTCCCGTGCGGAAACGGGCGAGTTCGCGGACGACGCCCCCCCGCTCCCGCACACAAACGGCGATTTTTGTGCCGCCGATGTCAATGCCGACCAGTTTCACGGGTGCGAAAGGCGTTTTGGTTTTTTCGGGACCGTGGGGGGAACATCGGAATAGGGCCAGGAGGGCGGAGACGGCGAGCCTTCGTTGGCCGTCCAGTCAAACTGCCGCTCCGCACCGTTGATGCGCCAGCGCTCCGGGGTCGTGTGCTCAAGCCAATCCAACGGCTCAATCGGCGGCTGGGGCACGGCGGCGCGGGCGAAGGCCCGCCTGATGGCGTCCTCCTGTTCCGCGCTCACCGGCTCATCCGGGGCGACGGAGACGAACAGGGGCGTGCCGCTCAACGACAGCAGCTCGAGCCACTGGCTTGAGTAGTGCCAGGGAATCCGGGGCGAAAGCGGCACGCAATCCGCGTCGGTGCTGAAGAAGACCCCGTGCTGAGGCAGCCGAAAGGCCAGCGCGTTCCCGTTGATGCGCCGGGTTCGGTTCCAGACCTTGCTGCTCGAGTCGTCGCCCACGCGCTGGATCTCGAAGAGGCCCGCTCCAAGGTGTCCGACCGTGTTGCATCCGAGCAGCAGCGTATCTCCGGCGCAGGCCCGCAGGTGCCGATAAAAATCGACGATGATCTCGGCCGTCGTGCGCGTCCGGTCGGCGAATGCCCATCCGTCCGCCACATACTGCCCGCCCAGACCGCTGCCCCAGAATCCCAGCATGTCGTAGGCGGAGAAGTCGTGCTTGACCAGGTCACAACCCCACTCGCCGACGAATCGATGGAGATCCTGCGCGATCTGGTCGCGGACGGCCGGCACCGTGGGATCCAGAAAATGGCCGTGATCGACCCATCCATGGGGCCGAACGGCGGCCAGCAGCCAATCCGACGGGCACGCCTCCGCCGTCAGCAGGGGTCGAAACCAGATCGCGGGCCTCAGGCCCCGGGCGCGAATGGCCGCGATCAAGCCGGGCACATCGGGGAAATGCTCGTTGCCCGCGTGCCACGGTCCCCCCAGGTAGCCCCGCGTCCGTGCCGGCTGCCAGCCCGCGTCGATGACCATGAACGGCCGGTTGCCGCCGGCCGGGGCCCAGCGCGCCACGCGGTCGGCTTCGGCCAGCACGTCCTTCTGGCTCGTGATGCCGTAGGCGTGATACCAGTTGTTCCCGCCGTAAACCGGTTGCGCCGGCAGGCGCGGACGCCCGGACATCTTGCGACACAGGGTGCGCGCGGCCTCGAAGGGCGACTCATCCGCCCGGGAGGAATGCGCGACAATGGTTGCAGCCTCCAGGGTGCGCCCGCCCAGCTCCACCCCTTCGCCACCACAGCGGCAATCGAGCCAGAGCGTCACCCCACGCGGATCGGCCATCCAGCACGCCATCGAGCCCGCCTGGGTTCGCACTCCGAACCCGCAGGTCGTTCCCGCCTCGTGGGCCAGAAAATACCATGGCAGGGCCCGGTCCGGCACGAATCCCCGCCACTCGAGTTCGCCGTAGCTGCGCTCCCAAGCGTCACCCAGAAAGCGGGTCCCGGGCGCAAACCCATCCTGCCAGCGCAACTGCAGCCAGCGCAGCCCCACGCCCGGAGCCTCCACGCGAACCTGCAGGCCACCATCCGCCAGCACGGTCTCCACTTTCACGCCGGCCGCGGTCCAGTGACCTCCCGATCCGGAAGCGTCGGCAAATCGATCGTCAGTTTGAACCCGGACGATATCCGGGGGGCGCAAATCACGCTGGCTCATGAGGGAAATGGGGCGCGCGGGCGGCGGGGGCAGCTTCGGTTGTCATGTCACCTCCATTGGAAGGCCACGGTCGGCCGCCGCATACACGGCATCCGTGATCCGCGCAATGAGCAGGGCCTCCTCCAATCCCGTCCGCGGCCGCCGGTGCTCGAGGATCGAATCCACAAAATCGAAGACCACGCCGTCGTAATCGAGCGTCAGCTGGCTTTCGTCCCCCTCCCACAGGACCCGCGAGCGGGTGCCCTGGCCCGGATCCGGCTCCGTCAGCACGACATTGGCGGATTTCGCCTTGGTCATGGCCAATGTGAGGGTGCCAGCCTCGCCGACGATCTGCCAGCGCTGATCGCGGGGCATCGTGGAGAACTCAGCCCGCTCATAGTCGAGCACGCAGCCCTCCGCGAAGGTCACCAGCGCGGTCAGGTGTGTCTCCGCGTCGGAGTTCGGCGCGGCCCAGGATGCAAACGGCCGGCCCACCGGCCAAGTCCGGGCCAGGGCGTGCCGGGGGGTGAGACGAAAATCAAGGAGACCCAGCAGATAATCGAGGTCATAGCTGCCCCAATTGACGAAGATCCCCCCGCCGTTGAGATCGCGGCGCAGCCGCCAGACCGGCGGTGGCGCCGCGGGCGGCGGGCCGGCGGGTTGCACGGCGCGGCAGGCAATGACGCGCACCGGTCCCAAGGCGCCGGTGCGCAGGAACTCGTGCGCCGCGCGCGCCGAAGCGAACAACCGGTAGCGGGCCGAGCAACAGGCGACCACGCACGCGCCGCGAGCGGCCAGGAGCCGGCGCACCTCCGCGGCGTTCATGGCGGTCGGCTTTTCGGTCAACACGTGCTTGCCGTGAGCCAGGGCCTCCAGGGCCAGCGCCGTGCGCTGCGCAGCGGGCAGTGCCAGGATGGCGGCGTCGATCCCGGGGTCCGACAACACGGCGCTGGCATCGGCGGTCCATCGGTCGATCTGAAATTCGCGGGCCAGCCTCTGGGCCGCCTCCGCCCGCAGATCGCAGACCGCCACCGCCCGGGCGGTCGTCATTTTCGCCAAGGCGAGCAAATGGTACCGCCCGACAACCCCGCATCCGATGACTGCCACGTTAAGCATGGTGATCTCCTTAGGCGGCCGGGCCATTCAACTGATCTGGACCAGGTACCAGGCCAGGAACTCGTCCACCAGCGCCTCTTCCCGCGTGTGCGGTCCCGGCTGATAGAAGCGACTGTTCACGCCCGCCTGGTTGTTCTCCGTGATCGTCTTGTCTTCCTGCATGGTGTTGAGCCAGAGCCACGTGACCTCGTCCACGCGATAGTCGCGCCCCTCGACCGCGTCCTGGTGCACCAGCCACGTGATTTCGACCTCCGTCTCCTGCACCTCCAAGGGCGTGAACCGGGCGAGCATGGCATGGTCGTTGTCGCCCACGAACCAGTGGATCGGGAAGAACTGCATCCCGGTCACCCCGCCGTCGTATTCCTTGAAGCTCCCCATGAGAGGGGCCACCGGCTGGCCGTCGCGGCTCTGGGTGAGAAAACCTTCGCGGATCGGAATGCGGCAGACCGTGTGCCGGACGCCCCCGTGGCTCTTGGATTCGCCCGTGACGTGGCCGAGCCGCCTCGCGTTCGCCTCCCAGCGCGCCGTGTATTCGCGCCGCTCGGCGGCCAGCTTCGGCGAGTCGAAGGCGCGCACATAGGACATGACCTGGGTGAGTTCCGGGTGGCTGGGCAGGCAGTGGTAGCATTCGAAGAAGTTCTCCGCCGCCACTTTCCAATTGGCGCGGATGGTCATGGGAATGCGGGCGCAGACCCGGGCCCGCGTCAGCCCGTGCGGACCGAAAAACCTTCCGATATCCGCGGCCACGGGGGCAAAGTCGGGCGGCCGGTCCGCCAAGCAAATGAAGATCAGGTCCTCCACCACCAGCACGTGGGCCCGCCGCAGGCCGAGCGTCGCCTGATCGGCGCCCTCCGGCAGGTGGCGGGCGGTCAGGAATGAACCGTCCAGGTCGAAGCACCAAGCGTGATAGGGGCACACCAGCTTGGGGGCGTGGCCCTCGGTCTCCAGGCAGATGCGGGAGCCCCGATGGGTGCAGACATTCAGCAGCGCGTGGATCGTGCCACTCTTGGCGCGCACCACGATGATCGATTCGCCCGCCAGGCGGTAAAGGAAGTAATCGCCGGCCCTCGGCACCCGGCTGGCGTGGCCCACAAAGAGCCACTGGCGCCAATAGACCTTTTCCAGATCGCGCTCGAAAATGCGCGGCGAGGTATAGAAATCGCGGGCCAGGCTCCGCCCCGGCTTCCAGGCTCCAATCAGCCTGGCCAGATCGCGATCTTCCTCGGTCTTTGGTTTCATCGTGCGGTGTGCTGACCGTTCATCCGGCGGGGCGCAGGCGGCCGGGATCGAGGGCCGGCACGCCGGCTTCCGCCGCGAGGCGGTTGAGTTCGGTGATCTCGGCGGCGGAAAAGAGCAGGCCGCCGTTACGCTCCGACCGTGCCGCCGCCTCGGCCTCCACCTCGCCGGGCAACCGGCAGGCCTCGTTGCCGTGGCCGCGGATATCGCCGAGCACGGCCCGCACGTTCTCCCACTGGGTGCGGTTGCGGGCGAACGCCCCGCCGCTCAACGCCTCCGGGTGGATGACCTGAAAGACGAAAACGGTGGTATGCTTCTCTCCGGCCACGGGACCCCGGTTCCGGAGGGTCGGCAACGACCCGCCCACGAACGCCGCCATGATTTCATTCACCAAGCCGAGCCCGTAGCCCTTGTGCCCGCCGAACGGCAGCAGCGCGACCGCCTCCGCCGGCTCGACCGTGGGCCGGCCGCCGGCGTCGATGGCCGCTCCGGGAGGGAGCTTTTGCCGTTCCCGTCGGCAGTGGTCGATCCGGCTCATGGCAATGACCGAGGTGGCCCAATCGACCAGAATCGGAAAACCGACGATGTCCTGGGTGGGAAACGCCCAGCTGTGCGGATTGGTTCCGAGTGTGGGCGTGCGCCCTTGGTAAGGGACCACCTCCGCCAAAGCCGCCGTGCAATGGGTGTAGGCCAGAAACCCCCGGCGGGCGGCGTGCAGGACATACCCGCCGCCCCAAAGGTAGTGGCAGGCGTTGTCCACGCTCACCTGTCCCACCCCGAAACGGTCGGCCAATTGCATGCACGTCTCGATGGCCTCGCGCGCGACGGGCTGGCCGAGCTTCCGCTGGGCATCCCACACCTCCGCACTGGCAAACCTGGTCGGCAGGCGACGGATCTGGACGCCGGGTCGGGATCCCCCGCCGTGCGCGGCGTGCTTGGCCTCGATGTGCAGCGCCTTGATCGCATTGTGAGTGCGAATGCCATGCCAGGACGCATCCGCCGCGGTCTCCGCCGCCGCCCGGGCCTCGCCCGTCGCATAGCCGCGGCGAAGGTAGATTGATTCGACCAGCGCGTTATGGTCTTCGCGCGGGACGACATGAAAAGGTTCAGACGGTCCGTTCATTTACGCCCCTCAGGACAGCCCATAGACTTTCATCTTCGCCCGCAGGAATTCCGCGGAGCGGCGCAGGTGGTCGATTCCGGCGGCGGCCTCGTCGCCGTCCTCGATGCTGATCCAGCCTTGAAAGCCCACCGAGCGCAGGATCGCAAAAATGGCGTCGTAATCGATGCAGCCCTGCCCGATCACCCCGTGGCGCAAAAATGGGGCGTACCCCTGCCGCGGATGCCGGTCGAGTCGGCGCAGGTCCGCCAGGGAGCCCCCCGCAAAGGAACGGTCGCTCGCGTGCATGCTGACGACGCGATCCTTCACGGCCTCCAGCAGGGCGACCGGATCGTCCCCGGCGATCACCGCGTTCGAGGGATCATAATTGACGCCGAAATGCCGCGCCCGGGGGATCCGCCCCAGCAGGTCCAGGAAGTCGTCCCGGCGCTGGGCGAACTCGGGGTATTCCCAGAACCCATCCTTGTAGTGGTTCTCCAGAACGAGGCAGACGTCCCATTCCCACGCGCACTCCAGGCACTCGGCAATGCAATCGGCCGCCATCGCGAGGCCCTCTTCCCGGGGGACTTCCGGCTTCCACTGGCCGCTGAGCACGCGGCAAAAACGTCCGCCCAGCTCGGCGGTCGCCATGATCACTGCCTGCTGCGCCGCCACCTCTTCCGCGCGCCGCGCCCGGTCCCGCTGGATGAAATCGGGCGAATAGCACATCATCGGCGCCGCCAATCCCAGGGAGTCGAGGCGCGCGCGCAGGTGCCGCCGCGCCTCGGTCGTGCGCGGCGTGAAGCCCCAGTAGAACTCGAGACCGTCGACATCCAGCTCCCGCGCCGCCAAATCGACCCAGTCGTCCACCGACATGGTCCGATCGGTGACCAACGCGGGGAGAAAGCACTTGGGAAACGCGGCCAGCGGCATGGGTGGTCCCCTCAGTCGATTCCGGTCTGGGGCTGAAGCACGGCCTTGATCACCCGCCCCTCGTGCATCGCCGCAAACGCCTCGTCCCAGTGGGGCAGGTCCCAGACTCCACCGATCAACGGAGCGACGGCCAGCCGCTGCGAGGCGAGCAATCGCAGCACGCGCTCCCACACCGCCCAATGGTGGCTGAAACTTCCCTGGAGCGTGACGTTCTTCTGCACCAGCGGATCCAGCGAAAACCCCAATGGTTGCGGCCCCCACCCCACTTTGGTGATCCATCCCGCCGGCCGCACCAGATCCAGCGCCAGCTTCAAGGTGGCCGACACGCCGGCCGCGTCGATGACCACGTCCACTCCCAGCCCGTCGCCCCCGGCCTTGAGCGAACGCCCATCGCCGTCCAAAGTCTGAAACCCGTAGGCCCGCCGGGCGGTCTCCAGGCGCGACGCGTCCGTTTTCAGGCCGACCAGCGTGACCTCGGCACCCTGCAACTGGGCGATCGCCGCGCACAGGATCCCGATGGGGCCGGGACCGAGGACGACGACGCGATCCCCCGGATGGACGCGGGTGTTGTTGACGACCGCGTTGTACGCCACGCAACAGGGCTCGGTCAGGGCCGCGCTTTTCAGGGGAAGATCGCGGGGCACGCGGTGCAGGCAGCGCCGCGGCACCCGCACGAAGCGGGTCATGGCCCCGTTGACTCCGTAGCCGAAGCCCTTCCGGGCCGGATCGAGATTGTAGAGGCCCCTCCGGGTCATCGGACTGTCGGGATCGATGACGGCGGCCGTCTCGCTCACCACGCGGTCGCCGATATTGAACCCCTGCACATCGGCGCCCACCGCCGCCACCCGTCCGCTGAATTCGTGGCCCAGTACGACGGGGTAGTTCACCGGCCAGCTCTGGCTCCCCCGCCACTGGTGCAGGTCGCTGCCGCACACGCCCACATAGGCGACCTCCACCAGCACATCGCTGCGCTCAATGGCCGGCTCCGGAACCGCCTGCAGCTTCACGCTGCCAGGTTCCGGGGCGAAGTTCACAACGGCGGGATGGGTTTCACTCATGGTCTGGTTTTGCTCCCTTGTGGCTTGATCGGTGGCGCCCGAAATCGCGTGACCTCAGGGCAAGCCATGGGCGGCCATTTTCCCCCGCACGAATGCCACGGACGCCTTGAGGTTGGATAATCCGACGGCCGGATCCTCCCCATCCTCGATGCTGATCCAGCCGCCGAACCCCACCGCCCGCAGGATTCCGAAGATCCGGTCATAGTCGATGCAACCCTCCCCGATCACGCCATGCCGGAGGAACGGGGCATAGCCGTGGCGCGGATGCCGGTCGAGCTTGCGCAAATCCTCCGCCGACCCGCCGGCGAAATGGCGGTCACTGGCATGCACGGTGACCACCCGGCCCTTGACCGCCTCCAGCAACGTCACCGGGTCGTCACCCGCAATCAGGGCATTCGACGGGTCGAAGTTCACGCCGAAACAGGGATCCGCAGGAATCTGCTCCAGCAGGGTCAGGAAATCCTCGCTCCGTTGCGCGAACTCGGGGTATTCCCAGAAGCTGGCCTTGTAGTGATTCTCCAGGGTCAGGCAGACGCCGAATCGCCGGGCGTGCTCCAGGCACTCGCCAATGGCGTCCGCGGCCATCGCCAGGCCGTCCTCCCGCGCCACCTCCGGCTTCCACTGGCCGCTGAGCACGCGACAGAACGTGCCGCCCAACTCGGCGGTCGCTTCGATCGCCCGCCGCTGGCCCTCCACCTCCTGAGCGCGCCGGTCTGGCTCCCGGTGGATGAAGTCTGGCGCGTGGCACATCATCGGCACGCTCAGCCCCTGATCCGCCAGATACCGTCGCAGCTGCTGCCGCGCCTCGCGGCTCGGTGGCGTGAAGCCGGGATGGAATTCGAGCCCATCGACGTCGAGTGCCTCCAGCACCAACGCGATCCATTGCTCCAGCGACATGGTCCGCTCGACGACCAGGGCGCGCAGGAAACATTTCGGATAAACGGCCAGGGGCATCGGAATCACTCCTGCGGGGGCGCCACCGTCAGCAGGGACTTCAGGACGCGGCCTTCGGCCATGTCCGCAAAGGCCTTTTGCCAGTCGTTCAGTTCCCAGATTCCGCCGATGAGCGCGTCGACCACCAGGCGCCCACGCGCCAGCAACTCGATCACCCGCTCCCAAACGATCCAATTGTGACTGTAGCTGCCCTGCAGGGTGACGTTCTTCTGCACCAGCGGATCGAGCGAGTAATCGACCGGTTGCGGTCCCCAGCCCACCTTGGTGATCCGCCCCCCGGGCCGCACCACCTCCAGCGCCGTACGCAGCGAGGCGGAAGCACCCGCCGCGTCGATGACGACATCCGCCTGAAGATCATCCGGCACGCCGTCGCTGACGCGCAGCCCGAAGGCGGCGCGAGCGACTTCCAACCGCGCCCGATCCGCCGGCAGGCCGAGCAACATGGCGTCACCCCCCTGAAGTTGGGCCATGGCCGCGCAGAGGACGCCGATCGGGCCGGGGCCAATCACGATCACTCGATCGCCCAACGTCACCCCCGCATGGTTCGCCACGGCATTGTACGCCACGCAACAAGGCTCCGTCAGGGCCGCGATCTGCAGCGGCATCTGCGCCGGCACGCGGTGCAGGCATCGTTGGGGCACGCACAGATACCGGGTCATCGCCCCGTGGACGCCGTAACCGAATCCCCGCCGGCGTGGGTCCAGTTGGTAGAGACCCCGGCGGGTGAGCGGACTGTCCGGGTCGATGACCGCCGCCGTCTCCCCGACGACGCGGTCACCGGTCGCAAAGCCCGTAACCTCCCCGCCGACCGCCGCGATTCGCCCCGCATACTCATGTCCCAGGATGACCGGATAGTTCGCCGGCACGCTGGCCGTACCGAGCCAGCGATGCAGATCGCTTCCGCATACCCCCACATAGGCCACCTCCAGGAGCACGTCATCCGGTCCGATCTCGGGAGCGGGCATGGGGCGCACCTCCACGCTGTGCGGAGCCGCGGCAAAGTTCACCACCGCTGGAAACTGTTCCTTCATGGTCCGCCTAGTAGCCCCTTGCCATGTCAACCTCGTCCGCGAGCCGCTCCCCGCGTTGATACCGGTCGAAGTTGCCGAGAAACCGCGTGATTTTCTCGTCCGTTTCCCGGGGGAACCGGCCCGCGGTGTGCTGCGTCAGAATCACGCGGGGATGCAGCCAGAAAGGGCTTTCGCGGGGCAGCGGCTCGACCGCCGTCACGTCGAGCACGGCGCCCGCCAGGCGGCCGGAATCGAGCGCTTCAACGAGGGCCCGTTCATCGAGGACCGAGCCGCGCCCCACGTTCACCAGAAGCGCGGTCGGCGGCAGGCGCCGCAGGCGATCGCGGTCCAAGAGGCCGACCGTCTGCGGCGTCTGGGGAAGCGTGTTGATCAGGATGTCGGTCGACGCCAACTGAACGTCGAGTTCCGCCAGCGTGTGCAACTGGGCCGCCGGCGCGCCGCGGGCGAAGAACCGCACCTCACACCCGAACGCCTGCAGCACGGTCCCGAGCCGCCGGCCAATGGACCCGGCGCCCAGGGTCACGACTCGTGCGCCTCGCAGCTGGCCGATGGCGGGCTCGACCTCGGGTTTGACCCAGCGCCGGTCCCGCTGGGCCGCCAACAGCCGCGGCAGTTGCCGGTAGAATGCCAGGATGCCGGCCACCGCCGCCTCCGTCACGGCGACGCCGTAGAAATCGCGCAAGTGCGTGAAGGTGATGGCCGCGGGCGATCGCGCCGCCTTGAAGCCCACATAGGCCTGCACACCGGCCGAATCGAGCTGCACCCAGCGCAACCGGGGCGCCTGCTCGAGCCAGGCCGGCGGCACGTTGCCGAACACGACCTCGGCCTCCGCGATCCCGCGCCGTCGATCGCCCTCCGGCAAGCCTTCCAGATAGCAGACCGTGTGGCCCTCCAAGGCGGCCTGGAGCCGCCGCCGATGCGCCTCGCTGAGGCCCGCCACTGCCACCGCGATTTTCATGCCTCCGAGGCCGTCCGTCCTTGGCCCCGGCACCGGGGTCCGCCCGCCCGAAGGCGCGCCCCCGACCCCGCCCGCGCCGGGACGCCGGCCGGCCCGCCTCTCCGGAAACATTTCATGTGTGGGAGTAAAGAATTCTTGTGTATACACTAAAATGCAACTCTAATATGTCCCATGCCGTACCGCTTCGCCGCCTCCGAGCGCCTTTTTGCCCGCGCCAACCGGAGCATCGCGGGCGGCGTCAACAGCGGCATTCGCAAACTGGAGCAGCCGGTGCCCCTCTACTTCACCCACGGCCGGGGGAGCCGCCTCTGGGACGTCGACGGGAACGAGTACCTCGACTATCAAATCGGCCAGGGCGCCTTGCTCTTCGGTCACGCGCCCCCCGGCCTGGCCGAGGCCCTCGCGCAACAGGCGCATCGGGGCACCCACTGGGCCGCGCAAAGCGAACTCGAGATCGAGGTGGCGGAGCGTTTGCAGCGGCTCATGCCGGCCGCGGAACGGGTCCGCTTCAGCAACTCGGCGACCGAGGCCGTGAGCGCGGCTTTCCGCCTGGCGCGGGCGCACACGGGCCGGCCGCTGATCCTGAAATTCGAGGGCCATTACCACGGCTGGAGCGACGAAGGGCTGGTCGGCTTCGCGCCGCCGCCCGATCGCTGGGGCCCGCCGGACGCCCCCGCCCGCCTGCATCCCAGCCAGGGCGTGCTCCCGGAGGTGCTGGAGCATTTTGTCGTGGCCCGGTGGAATGATCCCGACCACCTGCGCCAGCTCGTGCGCACCCATGCCGGCCAGCTCGCGGCGATCATCTGCGAGCCGGTCCTCTGCAACACCGGCTGCATCGAGCCGGCCGCCGGCCTGCCCGCGCTGATCCGCGAGCTGTGCGACCAAACCGGTGCCATCATGATCGCCGACGAAACCATCACGGGACTTCGTTTCGGGGCCGGAGGCGCCCAAGGCCACCTCCACTTTGCGCCTGACCTGACGATCCTGGGCAAAGCCGTTGGTGGCGGCGTGCCGTTCGCGGTGCTGGCCGGCCGCGCCGCCTGCATGGAGAAGGTCGCCCGGGGCGAAGTGGTTCATGCCGGGACTCTCAACGGCAATCCTCTTTGTCTCGCCGCCAGCCGCTGGTGTCTGGATGAGGTCCAGGCACACGGCGCCACCCACCCGGCCCAGCTCATCGCCCTGGGTCAGGAACTCATGGCCGGACTTCAGGCGTTGGCCAGCCAACAGCACATTCCGCTGCAACCCCAGGGGCCCGGTCTGGTTTTTCATACCGCCCTCTTGAAGCCCGCCGCCGCCGCCGGGCCGATGGTGGACTACCGCGACTATGTCCAGCGGCACGATGCCGCCCGTTGGGCCCACCTCCGCCGCTGTCTGCTCGAGGAAGGGGTGCGGGCGATCGAACGCGGTCTTTGGTTTGTCAGCCTCGCCCACACGAAAGCGGACATCGCGGCCACCCTCGAACGCGCGGGTCGGGGGTTTGCCCGCCATGCCTCGGAATGGCCGCCGCCGCGCTGACGTCCGCGGGAAATCAGATTTGACAACGGCATCCCCGCTAAAAATATCTATGTATACACGAGAATGCCTATTCTCGATCTCACATCCATGAGTACCGTCCGCCCCCTTTTCCGCTCGAGCCGGGTGCTCCGGATTCTGCGCGCGGGCGGATCCGCGACCTGCCTCAAATTGAACCTCTGCGACCCCCGGATTGTCGAGATCGCCGGCATCGCGGGCATCGATGCCGTCTGGCTCTGCAATGAACACGTGCCCAACGACTGGCTCAATCTGGAGCACCAGATCCGCGCGGCCCGGCTGCATGACGTCGACACCATCGTGCGCGTGGGCAAGGGCAGCTACAGTGATTTCCTCAAACCCTTCGAGGCGGATGCCACCGGCATCATGGTGCCCCACGTCACCACGGCCGACGAGGCCCGTCGGATTGTGAGCTGGACGCGCTTTCACCCGGTGGGCCGGCGGGCTCTCGACGGGGGCAACACCGACGGCCGTTTCTGCATGGCGCCGCTCGCCGACTACCTCGAGTACAGCCAGCGCGAGCGATTCATCATCCTGCAGATTGAGTCCCCCGAGGCCCTGGCCAACGTCGAGGAGATCGCCGCCGTCCCGGGCTACGAGATGCTGCTGTTCGGCCCCGGGGACTATTCCCACCTGATCGGCAAGCCCGGGCAGCTCGATGCTCCCGAGGTCGTGGACGCCCGGCGGCGGATCGCGCAGGCCGCGCGCACGCACGGCAAGTTCGCCATGTCGGCGGGACTCATCGCCCCGCGGGCCACGCTCGAGGGCGAGGGTTACCGCTTCTTCAACCTCGGCGCCGATGTCATCGGCATGGGCGATTTCCTCCGGAGGCAGTTGCACGACTTCGCCCAAGCCGCGGCCCATTCCTGACGCCCCGCCGCACTTTCCCCCGGTCGCCATTTTCCCCCGCCTCCTACCCCTCCCCGCCGGCGACGTCCCCGGTTCCGGCGCATCGCAGACGTGCACGCTCTCCGGCCGCCCATTCGTACCAACCGCCGTTGTGCCCTTTCGGCCGAACCTGCGCCCAATCCCGGCCGCATGGTCACGCAGCGGCAATTCAGCTGAGCATCCAGGAGCTGCATGAGCTTTGCCGACTACCTGGTCATCGGCCTGTACTTCGCCTTGGTGATCGCCGTCGGCGTGTACACCCGGCGCCGGGTCAAGAAGAGCGAGGACTATTTCATCGCCGGGCGGCAGTTCGGGAAATTCCTGATGGCCTTCGGAAATTTCGGGTCCGCGGTGAGCGCCAATGACATCGTACTGACCTCGGGCCAGGCGTGGCGCAACGGGTTCTCCGGCATCTGGATCTCGCTGTACTTTGTCTTGATGAGCCCGTTCTTCTGGTTCTTCTACAAATGGTTCCGCCGTCTCCGCTACGTGACGAATGCGGACCTTCTGGAGGATCGGTACGGGTCAAAGCTGCTGCCCGGGCTCTACGCGGTGCACACCGCTTTGCTGATGTGTGTGGTGACGGCGATGGGTTTCACCGCGCTCGGCGACAGCATCGTGGGCATCCTCCGGGCCCAACCGGGATTCGAGCACTGGAACGCGAACACCATCTTCCTAACGATGCTGACGCTGCTGTCCCTGACCATCCTGACCTACACCGTGGCGGGAGGCTATGTCGCTGCGGTGCTGACGGACTGCGTGCAGTCGGTGTTCATGATCGTCATCTCTTTCCTGCTGATCCCCCTGGCGTTGCACGCCGCGGGGGGGCTGCACGGATTGCGCGCGATGGTGCCGGTGCATATGTTTGACATGCTGGGATCGGCCCAAGCCAGCAGCTTCACCTGGTATTCAGTCGCCGCCCTGATGGTGATGCAATTCGCCGCCTACCTCGCCGGCCCGTCGACCATGTCACTGAACGCGGGCCGCGACGAGCGGACGGCACAGATCGGGCCGCTGGCCGGACTCTTTCTCAAACGGATTTGCACAATCGGCTGGGCGCTCACGGGCCTCACCGCCGCCGCGGTCCTGAGCCAGACCGCCGTCAGCACGAACCAGATGTACGGAACCCTGGCCGTGCGGCTGCTGAAGCCGCTGGGGTTCGGACTGGTGGGGTTTGTCGTGGCCGGACTTTTTGCCGCCCTCATGGCGAGCGTCAGTGCGACCTCGATTGTCGCCGCGGGAGCGCTGACCCGGAACCTGTACCGGCCCCTGTTGGCGCCGGACCGCGACGACCGGCATTACATGCAGGCGGGGCGGATCATGACGGCGGGCGTCATCGCCGGCAGCTGCGTGGTGGCCTGGTACGTGCGGGACCTGCTGACCATGTTCTGGCTGGCGACGACCGTGGCCATGCTCTTTGGGCCGCTGTTCTGGTTCGGACTGTTCTGGCGGCGGGCCAACAAAGCGGCCGCCTACACCAGTCTGACGGTGGGGTTCCTCACGATTTTCGCGCTGCCGATGGCGCTGGTGCATACGAAGATTGCCGGGGATCCGCGTTTTCTGGGAAAGACCCGCGCCATCGAGGTGCGGTACGAGAATCTCACCGCAACGGAATTTGATGTGGCCAGCGGCAATGCCTCCGCGGTCGGACAGAGATTCAATCTGGTGACCAAGGGTCCCCAAGAGCCGCTCTTCTTCACCAAAATGTCGGTGGATGCGGCCGGCCACCCCTGCGGCGCCCAGCAACTCCGCCCGGAAATCTTCATCCTCTATTGGCTCGGATACGATGTAAGTCGACTGACGCTGGCGCAGATTAACGCACTCAAGATGGTCTACCCGATCTCGATCTTATTCGGGTCCTTTTGGTTGATCGGGCTGGTCACCCGGCCGGAAGAGCAGAATCGGTTGAACCGGTTTTTCGCCCGTCTGCTGGTGCCGGCGCGGCCCGGCGGCCACGAGGAAGAAATGAAGCTGATCGCCGCCGCGGGGGAGAATTACGCGTTGGTTCGCGACCGTGAATGGTTTCCCCACAGCAACTGGGTGTTCAACCGGCCCGACCCATGGATGCGCTACGGATTTGCCGTCCTCGCCGTCATCACCGCCGCCTTTGTCGGCGCGGTCTGGCTGGTCCGAGTGTTGGTCAAAGGCTGAACCCTTGCCGCGGCTGGACGCCGACCGAAGCACGAATCAAAGGCCGAGAGGCCTCGGCGACTCGCCATGGCCTGCGCCAGAGGGGTCTTCCGCCTGCGCAATAAGCGTGACGGCCACGCCGCAATGGCGCGCCATCACAGGATCACAGTCGCACCTTGACGACCACCTTGCGCACGTTGCTCGCTCGACCCGACGTGCAGCCTGGTTTGTGCGCGTCCTCGGGAAAAAAGATCCCGAATTGACCAGGTCGGAGAACCAACGACGAGCGGGCCTCCGGATCCTTCACCAAACCATAATCCTTGTCCTCGTCGTAGGGCTTCTCGACCGCCAGCCCCTCCAACGGGGCATGCTCGATGAGCTCTTCGCCAGCCATCAGAAATTGTATGTCCAGGTGCTTGCGATGGTGCTCGAGCTTTCGCTCCGAAGCCGGCGCCGTGGCATAGCTTTGGACCAGCGCAAAGACGCGCTCGCCGTCGATTTCGTGACGACCGTCAGGGGGATTGGGTGGCAGCTCCCGAAGAAACTGGAAGGCCGCCGCGAAGCGCGGATGGCCGTGATAATGTCGTTCGCAGCGGGTCAGGGAATCAGCGATCATGGTACGAAGCAGGGCACGGCGTCAGGCCAGCGGAATCCGGTAAAGGTAGGCGTTGGAGGTAAAATCGAAGCTCGTGGCGGTCGAATGAGCGCCAAACCGGGTCATGTTGACGAGGATTTCGCCGGTCTCGCGATCTTCCCTCGCGCTGGGGCAGTAGATCTGCAGCAGTTCGCTATCTCCCGGCCCGCGATCGTCGATCTTCGCCACGGAGTTCTGGATCAGCAGGCCGCTGCGCTGGTCGACCTCGCCAATGATCACCGGATAGCGGGGGTGGTTTCCGGTCGGATTGACGGACGTGATGTGACCGAGCCAGAACAGCCTGCCGGACGAATGGGCCATCAATTGGGAAGATGCGGCGGGCGAGAAGAACGGCGCTCCGCTGTCGTAGGTCCATGGCACCGGTGGCGTCCAAGTCCGTCCTTGATCGCTCGAATAGGAGGCCCAGCGCCACCCGGGGAGCGCAGGCTTTCGGTCGTTCGAGCCGCGAATCAACATCAGGAGGCGGCCGTCGGCCAACAGTCCAACCGTGGGTTCATCGGCCCCCCGGGTGGACCGACTGGGATCACACGGCACCCGCTGCGAGAGTTCCCATTCGAGGTGCCGGCGATCCGCGGCCCACCGTCCCCGCAGGACGGCGGCCTCGGTGTAGGTGTAGCCGCCGCCGGGATTGACATAATTTCCATCGGGACCGGCGGGGGTGATGATCACCGGCACCAGCAGCGTGCCATCCGCAAGGAACACCTGTTTGCAGGCCGGATCGCCGATCATCACGCAATTGTGACCCGTGCGCACGCCGGGCAATGGGTGGGCGGCATCGAATTCGGGTCCACCGCAGATGATCTCCTCGTCGAGATACCAGGTTTTGCCGCCGTCCTCCGACGCGCTGTAGAACACGACCCACCGGCGCATTCCCTCCAGGGGATCGTCGGTCGGCAGCACTCCCTCGTTCCGAAAGCGGAGAAAGCGGCCGGTGAAAGGATCGAGCACCGCCCCCCGCATCGCGCGGCGCAATTTCCCCTGCGGACGCTGGCTCAGCGTCGGCATTTCCTCCCCCGGGGTCCACGTGCGGCCATTGTCCGACGAATAGCGGAAGTAATCCACGTCCGCCGTGTCCGACCGCGACATGAGCTCATGGATTGAGATCAGATCCAACCCCTTCCGCTGGGTGTAGAACGTCTGCGCCAACACGCCGACTCCGGGCCGGGGTGAGGCCAGGAAGATCTCACGCGTGATGGGCCCGAATCGGCGCGCCGATCGCGCCACGCCCTGACCGAATGCCTTGGCCACCGCCAGGGGTGCAGCCGCGGCCACGAGCGAGAGCTTCAGAAAATCGCGCCGGGCGCAGGAAGGTGAGGACTTGGGGGCGTTCACTTGGATTTCGGCTTAGATCGAAAGGGAGGCCGGTGCGAGGCACTCCTGCCTCAAACGGCCGGACCGGGGCCCGGACACGGTCCCAGCGGGTCGGCGCCGCGAAAACGCCCGGCGCGGGTTTGCGATCGGAGTTGCGGACATGGACTATTCGAGCAGGCGCCTCAGGAAGCCGAACATCGTGTCGGCCTGGCCGGGCAGATCTTCGTGGCCATAGTCTGGATAGAGGACCATTCGCTTAGGGGCGGTTATCTTATTGTAGGCCGCGAACTGCGTCGATGGAGGACAAACGGTATCCATCAGTCCCGTGAACATCAGGACCTCGGCCCTGATGCGCGCCGCAAAGTGCTGGACATCGATGTAGCCAAGTTTCGTGAAGACCGCCGGCTCACGCTCATGGCGAGGGTCGAATATCCGGAAATACAGGCGCAACTCCTCGTACGCGTCCTTCGCCTGATCGATCTCCCAGGTCCGCTGGTAATCGCACAGAAAGGGAAACATGGCCGCCACCAACCGAATGCGGGGTTCCAATGCGGCGCAAACCAGCGCCAGCCCCCCGCCTTGCGAGCGTCCCGCCGCACCGACCCGGTTGGAATCGACCTCCGGAAACGCCATCACAATTCCTGCCAGCTGTGCAGCATCGAGGAAGATCTGGCGAAAGAGGAGCTTCGTCGGATCTGGATCGTCAAGTCCGCGGATGATCTGGCCGCGCAGCGTCGTGCCACGGACGCGGCCGATGTCCTCTGACAAGCCGCCCTGTCCGCGGCAATCCAGGGCAGCGACACAGAAGCCCTCCGCCACGTACGCGAGTTTGTCGCACCAATCGCCGCTGTTTCCGCCGTACCCGTGGAACTGGAGCACGGCCGGGCGCTTGCCCGGGAGTTTGGGCCGCAGCAGCTTCGCATGGATTCGCCCCCCTCCGACCCCGGTGAAGGAGAGATCAAAACAATCGGCAATCCCGGAGGTCAGCGCCCGACTGGGTCGCAATTCGACGCATGGATCGAGCGTGGACAATTCGCCCAGTGCTTGCGCCCAATAGGCATCAAAGTCGGGTGGGCGCGGATTTGTCCCCTGATAACCATGGAGCTCCGCCAGAGGTTTGTCGAAAGTGAGCGGCATGGCGCGTCGCTTGCCCTTATTGGCCCGGGATATTTACAGCACGGGGATGCGATAAAGGTAGGCGTTGGCCGTCCAACTGTATTCCGACCAGTCGTTGCCTTTCGTATTTTCGCCCCAGCGGGTCAAATTGAGCACGATCTCACCGGTTTCGCGATCCTCCCGCGAGCTGCCGCTGGCGAAGGCAATCAGGGCGCTCTCCTGGGGCCCACGATCGTCGACCACGCGCACACTCTGCCTGTCGAGCAGGCCCGAGTGCCGGTCGACCTCCCCGATCACGAACGGATAGCGGGGCCGGTTGCCGTCGGAATTCGCGGGGATGATGTTGCCCAGCCAGAACAGGCGGCCGGAGGAATGGGTCAACAGCTGTGACGACGATGCGGGCGAGAAAAAATCCTCGCCGCTGGTGTAGGTCCACGGCCGGGGCGTGGTCCAAGTGCGCCCCTGATCGCTGGAGTAGGCCACCCAGCGGCGGCCGGGGAGCGCGGGGCGATGGTCGTTGGATCCGCGGAGAACGATCAGGATCCGGCCATCCGCCAGCGCCGCCAGCGTCGGTTCGTCCATGCCGCGGGTGGACAGATTCGGATCAACTTTGATCAAGTCGGAGGGCTCCCAGACCATATGCCGGCCATCGGGCCCCCAGCGGCCGCGCAGCACCGCCACGTTGCTGTAGGTATAACCGACACTCGGGTTCAGGTAATTTCCGTCGGGACCGGCGGGTGAAATCACGATCGGCACCAGCAGCGTGCCGTCCGCCAGAAAGATCGGCTGGGAGGAGGTGTCTCCGATCATGAAACAGGTGTGGCCGCGGCGCACGCCGGCGACCGGGTGGTCGGCGTCATATTCCGCGCCTTGCTGAATGATCTCGTCGTCGACGCACCAGGTCATGCCGCCGTCCTCCGACACCCGATAGTGCACGACCCATTCCCGGAAGCCCTCGAGCGGGTCGTCCGTGGGCAAGATTGCCTCGAGGTAGAAATGCAGCAGGCGGCCGGTGACCGGATCCACGATGCAGGCCCGCATTCCGCGGCGCAGCTTGCCGGTGGGCCGAACGCCAAACGTCGGAAATTGCTCCCCCTTCGTCCACGTGCGGCCGTTGTCATGCGAATATCGAAAATCGGCAACGTCCACAGTGTCGGATCGCGTCAAAATCTCCTGGATGGACAGCAGATCCAACCCGGTCGGTCGGGTGTAGAAGCTCGACGCCAGCAGCGCGGCGCCCGGATGGGGGGCCGGGATGAAGATCTCGCGGCCGATCCCGTTGCGCGCGACCCGTGGGGCAGGCGTTCCGGCCAAAACCTTGCGACCAAGCAGAGTCGTCGCCCCAGCGGTCAACAGCGAGGTCCGGATGAATTCCCGACGCCGAAAGAGCTTCCTCGGTTGGCCCGATGACGCGTCCATCTTGGAAGTCATACCCGATTCATCCCTGCTGCCGTCGGCGCCTTCCGACCCGGCCGGGCTTTGCCTTCGAAGGGGGTGCGGACGTGAAGTTGCGCACACTGGTTCGGACATAGTCCGCCAGGCCCAAAACATCGGCCCCCAAACTGAAGAGCGAGTGGCCCTCGCCTTCGAGCATGTCCCGTGACTCGAACATGCCGGCCGCCATCGCGTACTTTCCATGCTTGCGCGCCAGGTGCGCGATCCGCCGACGCGCCGCCACCACCTCCGGGGCCTTTACCTGACCGGGTTTGCCAATCAGGTGCGCAAAGTCCCCGGGCCCGAAGCACACCATGTCAAAACCGGGCACCGCGAGGATCTCCTCGAGATTCTCCAACGCCTCCGGAGATTCAATCTGCATGATGATGAACCGCTCGCGCAGGTTGTTGCCGATGTAATCCTTCACGTCGACCGCGCAGAACTTCCCTTCCGCGTTTCCGCCGTCCATCGCCCGGCGCCCAACCGGCTTGAAGCGGGTCCAATTGACGATCTGCCGAGCCTCCTCCGCGCTGGTGACATGGGGCACGATGATCCCGGTGGCATCGGCTTCGAAGGGCCGGATGTAGTCGCTGTAACTGCCCCTTTCCACCCGCACGATCGAGTCCACGTCGTAGAGCTTGGCGGCGCGAATCTGATTCTCGATGCCGGTCCAATCGCTGGGCACGTGCTCGTTGCACATCCAGACGGAATCGATCCCGCCGATGCTCGCGATCTCCACCACCCGCGGGTCGGCGAGATTGATCTTCAGGCACGTGGCGGATCGACCCCCTCGCAGGGCGTGCAGGACCCGGCTACGGCGGAGAAGTTGCTTGGGATTTTTGCTCATGGAATCTTTCGGTTCGTCACTTCCGGGGACGGGCGCCCCTTCCCCGGCGGCCCGCGCCGCCACCTCCGGGAGGAGCATGCATCGCCCCACCCCGCGAAAGCCTGCGTCCGCAACGGAATGTCGGCGGACGCAGGCCTTGGTTTCCGAATGCCCCAGTCGCCGGAATTGGTGACCGGGGCGCCAAAGTTACCAGGAGTACGTGGTCGTCAGTTTGACCCGACGGCCTTCCTGAACGTACACCGACGCGGGGGAATCCTCGCGCAGGAAGCCCGTTCCGTCCGTGAGGTTCGTGCAGGTGAGCGCAAACCTCAACAGGCCCTTGCCGTATTTCATGGTGTAGTTGGCAAAGACATCCGTGGTGCCGAAGCCGGGGACGATCGCCAGTCGGGTGGCGGTGACCTGGTCACCCTGGTAGCGATAGCCGCCGCCGATGGCAAAATGGTCGGTCAAATTGATTTTGCCCCAGAGGTTATAGGTGACCTTCGGCGCCCAGACCGCCCGCAGATTTCCCGCGGGGAAGATGCCGGTGGCCGGCTGATTCTGCTGATACGGTCCATCGGCGCTGTAATAGGCGCCCATCACGGAGAACCGCTTGCCAGAGTAGCCCACCTGCGCTTCCCAGCCCTTGTTCATCTGCTCGCCATCCTGGACGAAGAACCCCGGGTTGAAGGGATCGGGCCGCCACTTGCTGGAGACATCCATGGAGAAGTACGCGAGGCTTCCCGTCAGGATGCCCCCCTGCCAGGGCAGATCCACCTTGGTGCCATACTCGTTGTCCTTGCCGGATTCGGGTGAGAGGGCCTGGCCGCTGACCGTCGTGCCGGTGGCGACAGGATTGTAGGCCTCCGTGTGACCGTAATAGAGCACCCAGTTGGGCGTCAGCTTGTAGACGAAGCCGTAGTCGAAGGTCTCCTTCTCCGTGATGACCGTGGCCGCCGGCGTTCCCGTGAGTTTGCCCGCCGGCGGGGGCGTGTTGGCCGGCGTATCACTGAGGCTCAGCGAACCGTTCTGATCATAATTGTAGCGCGAGCGGAGAATGAGCTGCAGGCGCTTCTTGAACAGGCCGAACGTTTCGCCAACAGCCGCGGCCGACGAATTCTGCGTCACGTAGGGAATGGTGAGTGTCGGATACGTGAACGTGTACTGCATCAGCGAGAAATCCGGATTGCTCGGGTCGATCAACGGATTCGCCCGCGGGTTCGTGGACGACAGCATGTTGTTCGCGAGAAACAGGATGTTCTCCGTGAAGTCATCGAAGCTCAGGTTGAACCAGAGGTCGTTGGACATTCCGTGGCCGAGATCGTCCTCCTTCCAGTCCAGCACGGCATCCCCGTACCAGGATTTCTGCGTGTAGACGCGCTGGTTGGGCAGGAAGGTGTAGTACTGCTTGGGCTGGCCCAAGGGAGCGACATCCCCCATCCCGTAGGTGTACTTCCAGTTGTTGCCCATCTGCTGCAGCAGAGTGTTGAGCCGCAGACTCCAACTGTCGCTCAGCCGGGAGGTGAAGGTAGTCTGGAAGATGCGATTGATGTCGTGGTTCCCCATGTCCTTCTCGGCCTCATTGGATGAGAAGGCCCGGATCAGGTTTCCGTTCGGGCCCAGCTGGGACGGCGTCCAGGACTGGAAGTCGTGGATGTATTCCATGCGCGCCTCCAGCCGCGAGTCGGGCGAGAAGTCATAAGCGAT
>DATJQT010000024.1:0-6882 GCA_035505475.1 Vulcanimicrobiaceae bacterium | reverse complement strand
CGATGCCCTATCCATTCGACCCCCCTGCTGCGTTTTCCTCCAACAGATCATGGAGTGTCAACAGGCGCGTGACCTCATATTTCCGCCGACCCGCGGGCGCCTGAATCACGACGCTGTCGCCTTCCCGCTTCCCGATCAGGGCTTTGCCGACCGGCGAGCCGGGGGAAATCCAGCCTCGCTCCGTATCGACCTCTTCGGAGGCAACGAGGCGGTACACGCGCTCCTCGTTGGTTTCCTCGTCCACCAACGTCAACGTCGAGCCGAACGCCGCCCGGTCCTTCGGCACGCGAGCCAGATCGATGGCCGACAGTTCCTGAATCCGTCGCTGCAGCTGGTTGACCTTCGCCCGCACGAATCCTTGGCGATCTTTGGCCACCTCGTATTCACCATTTTCGCGCAGATCCCCGAGTTCACGCGCATAGCGGATACGCTCGGGCAATTCCACCCGCAGCTCCCGCTCGAACGCTGCCAGTTCCTCTTTCAGCCGGTCCACGATGTGATGCGTTGCCACTCCGTTCCTCCTCAATGCGAACGGGACGCGTCCCGCTCAGCGCTTGTTCACGACGCGATCGAACCGTGCCAGCGACTCCTGGCGCCCAAGCAGCACGGCGATGGGGAAGATCGGCGGGCTCGCCGCCGAACCGGTCAACGCTACCCGAATGGGCTGCGCGTAATCGATCAGCTTGGCCTGGCGCGCCTCGGCCATCTGTCGCACGCCATGCTCCAGCGCCTCGACGCTGAAATCTGGGGAATCCGCAAAGAGCCGGCGTGCCTCGGTCAAGTTGGCGAGGTGTTTCGGCGTCAGGAACTTCATTTCGGCCTTCGGGTCAATCGCTTGGGGGGCCTGGAACAGAAACGCCATGGCGCGCGCCAACTCGAGCAGCGTCTTTGCGCGTTCCACGAAGAGCGGCACCGCCTGGGCAAGCCAGGCCGGACCGCGTGACTCCGCGTTACTGGCATCAATGCCGGCATGCGCCCAAAAATCACGCAGCAATGTGACGAGCCGATCGGTAGGCATCGTCCGCATCCAGAGCGCGTTGAGCCAGTCCAGCTTCGCGTGGTCGAATACCCCAGGAGCAGAGCCGACTTTTTCGAGGCGGAACGCTTGGATCAGTTCCTCACGCGTGAAGACTTCCTGGTCACCGTGCGCCCAGCCGAGCCGGACCAAGTAGTTGATCAAGGCATCGGGCAAATAGCCCTTGGCCTGATAATCGTGGAGCGCAACGTCTCCGTGCCGCTTACTCAGCTTTTCCCGGTCGGTACCCAGCACGAGCGGGATGTGACCGAACGCCGGCAAGGCATACCCCATCGCCTCATAGAGCAGGATCTGCCGTGGCGTATTGGCGATGTGGTCCGCCCCACGTATGACGTGAGTTATGTCCATCAGCGCATCATCGACAACGGCGGCGAAATTGTAGACGGGCGTCTCGCGCTCGTCCGATCGGACGATGATGAAATCGTCGATCTCTTCGTTGGCGACCTCGATCGGCCCCTGGACCAGATCGGCCCAGCGGACCGCCCCCTCCCCCGCCACGTGGAAACGAATCGCCTGGGGTCGGCCGGGCACCGGCCCCTGCACGCGGCAGGGACAGAGGTGGCGCAGCGACTGCTTCGCCCGGCGAGCCGCCTCGCGCCTGGCGGCCAATTCCTCGGCCGCACAGGTACATGGATAGGCTTTGCCGTCTTTGACCAGCCGGGCCGCGTGCACGCGGTACAAGGCCTCGCGCTGCAGTTGCCGGTACGGTCCGACCGGGCCGCCCACCTCGGGGCCCTCATCCCAATCCAGACGCAGCCAGCGCAGCCCGTCGAGAATGGCCCGGACCGCGTCTTCCGTGGATCGCTCCACATCTGTGTCTTCGATGCGCAGCACGTACGTGCCGCCTCGGGAGCGGGCTAGCAGCCAATTGTAGAGCGCCGTCCGGACGCCGCCGACGTGCAGATACCCGGTGGGGCTGGGCGCGAAGCGGACGCGGATGGCCTCAGATGTATGCACCATATCCCTAGCTGCCTTGGAAGCGAAAAGGATATTGTCGCCGATGAGCCATGGGACGGTCAAGCGTAACCGCCTCTGGTGGGACTCCGCCCTATCGCCGGATTCGTGCTGCAGGCGGGTCTGCGATTTTGCTTGCGCCCGGAATACCGGCCTTCGTAGAATGTCTTCCATTGCCTGGGTCTCGTGGTTCGGTGCCTCACGGCCCCAAAGTCGCTGCAGGGACGTTGACCCGGGCGGGGTTGGTGAGGCGTAACTTTCCCCTCAAGGAGTGCAGGATGGCTCAAGTCACGCTGGAAAAAGTCTCCAAGAAATTCGACCAGGTGGTAGCGGTCCGCGATGTCAATCTGACGGTAGACGACAAGGAGTTCGTCGTCTTGGTCGGCCCGTCCGGGTGCGGCAAGTCCACCACCCTGCGGATGGTCGCCGGGCTGGAAGAGATCACCGGGGGAACGATCCGGATCGGGGATCGCGTGGTCAACGACGTCCCACCGAAGGATCGGGATATCGCCATGGTGTTCCAGAACTATGCTCTCTATCCGCACATGTCGGTGTACGACAATATGGCGTTTGGGCTGAAGCTGCGCAAGTTCCCCAAGCAAGAGATTCAGCAGCGCGTGCAGGAAGCCGCCGAGATCCTCGGCATCCAGGAACTGCTCCAGCGCAAGCCCCGTGCGCTGTCGGGCGGCCAGCGCCAGCGCGTGGCGGTGGGCCGCGCCATCGTGCGCAAGCCACAGGTCTTCCTCTTCGACGAGCCGCTCTCGAACCTGGATGCCAAGCTCCGCGTCGCGATGCGCGCCGAGTTGAAGAAGCTGCACGATCGGCTGCAGGCCACCGTCATCTACGTGACGCATGACCAGGTCGAGGCTATGACGATGGGCGACCGTATCGTGATCATGAAGGACGGGATCATCCAGCAGGTCGGGGCACCCCTCGAGGTATACGCCTTCCCGCAAAATCAGTTCGTGGCCGGCTTCATCGGGTCACCGGCCATGAACTTCATCCCGGTGACAATCGGCGACAAGGGCGGCCAGCTTGCGTTCACGCACGCGGGATTCAATCTGCCAGTGCCCTCGGCCAAGGCCAAGGCGTTGGCTGGCTTCAAGGGCAAACCGGTCACGATGGGAATTCGGCCCGAGGACGTACACGAAGCCACTCCTCAGGACACCGCCGCCAGCCAGTTCGAGGCGATGGTCGAAGTGGTCGAGCCGATCGGGCACGAGATTTATCTCGACGTGCAGGTCGGCTCGACCGAGATTATCGCCCGGGTGAGCCCGGATACCCCGGTGAAGGTCGGCCAAAAGATCAAGCTGGCCGCTAACACCGAGAAGCTGCACGCCTTCGATCCGCAGACCGAGCGCGCCATCGGCTAATCTGTCCGCCGAGCATTCCTCCCGACGGTCGACACCGGCCGTCGGGATTTTTTTTGGTCACAGCCTCGGGAAGAGACGCAAGGCGTTCGCAGTCGTCACCTCCGCGACCTGTGCAGGCGAGCAGCCCTTGAGGGCGGCAATCGCCTCGCAGGCCAAGCGCGCATTGGCGGGCTCGTTCCGCTCGTCGGGCCGGGGACCCAGGACGGGCGCATCGGCCTCGATCAGCAGCCGATCGAGGGGCAGCCTACGCACCAGCTTCTGCTTTTGCGGCGAGCGGACCACCGACGGGGGAATCGAGAAGAAGAACCCCGCCTCGATGCCTTCCAAAGCCGTGGAGGCCTTGCCATCGAATGCGTGCAGCAGGACTCGGCGGGCGTCATGGGCCTTGAGGAGTTCTATTGTGGCCCGCCCGGCAGATCGTGAATGGACGTTGAGGACGAGATCCAGCTCGTTCGCGAGTGTGACAAACCCCGCCAGGATCTCCTCCTGCAGAGGCCAGTCCTGCTCCTCGACGGCCCAATGGTCCAAGCCGACCTCGCCAATCGCGACCAGCGATTCCGCATTGTTTCGGATGAAGGCGCGCATCTCGGTGGCCGCATCACGGTCCATGATCGTGGGATAGAGTCCTGCGGCGGGGCGGATCAGGGCATGCTCGCTCGCCAGCGCAAGGATCCGTTCCGCGTCGGTGAGCGTTTCACCGACAGCGACGATGTGTCGGATACCGGCAGCCGCCGCGCGGGTCAGGACGGCCGGGAGGTCGCCCGCGAAGTCCGGGGCCGCCAGGTGGGCGTGCGCGTCAATCAGTTGCACGAGGGCGGGTGGAGCGTCGTCCGATCTGCGAGGCCAGGGTTTCAACCTGCGCGACCAGGCGCTCGATCTCGTCGAACCCCTGCTGCCAGAACTTGGGATCTTGCAGGTCCACGCCGAGCGGCTTGAGCAGGTCTTCGGGCGCAGCCGACCCGCCGGCGGTCAGGAGCGCAAGGTATTTGGGGACAAACGCCGCACCCTCTTCCTTGTACCGCCGGTACAGCGAGAGGACCAACAGTTCGCCAAAGACATAGCTGTAGCAGTAGAACCGGGAATGAATGAAGTGCGGGATGTACGACCAACCACCGCGGTACGCCTCCGTCATCTCCACCGCGTCGCCGTAATATCGCTGATTCGCCTCCAACCACAATCGGGCCAGCGCCTCGCTCGTGAAGCGGCCACTGCCCCGCTCGCGGAACGCGGCCTGCTCGAACCGCGTGAGGACCGTCTGGCGAAACACTGTGGCGCAGGCGTCTTCGATCTTTCCACAGAGCAGCGCGAGCTGGACCTCGGGGTCTGCTTCGCCCGTGAGCAGGCGGTCGAAGACCAGATACTCGCCAAACACGGATGCGGTCTCCGCCGTGGTGAGCGGTGTGTCGTAGTTGAAATAGGTCTGCGCCCGCGCCAGGCACCCGTGGACGCCGTGCCCCAGCTCATGCGCAACCGTCATGACGTCTCGCAGGTTCCCCGTGTAGTTCGTGAGCACGTACGGGTGGAGCGAGGGGGCCGGCGAAGAGCAGAATGCCCCGTCCTGCTTGCCGGGGCGGACCTCGGCGTCGATCCAGCGTTTGTCGAAGAACTGCTGAGCGGCAGCGGCGAACTCCGGCGAGAACTCCCGGAACGCCTCGAGCACGATCCGCTGCGCGTCGGCGAAATTACAGGATGGAAGCTCCCGCCCGACCGGCGCGTACTGATCGTAAACGGCAAGCCGCGGCAGATCGAGCAGTTGCGCCTTGACCCGGAAGTACCGCTGAGCGATGCCATAATTGGCCTCCGTCACCGCGAGCATTCGTTCTACGGCGGCGGGATCGATCTCGTTGCTTAAGTGGCGGGCGGCCATCGGGTCCGGGAACCGGCGCAGGCGGTCCATGGTGAGGTGGTCCTGCACCAAGGTGTCATAGACAAACGTCAGCACCAGTCCCTTGTCGGCCAAGACGTTGTACAGCGTCTCGTGCGCCCGGCGCCGGAGCGCACGGTCCGGCTCGTGAGACAGCGCCAGGAGCTCGCTCAGCGTGAGTGCTTTGGCCTCGCCATCGCGCTCCAGCGGGAATGTCAAGCTGCTCAACAACTCGGTGAAGAGCCGCCCGAACGCTCGTGAGCCCGTGTTGTCGCGCTCGTTGAGCAGGCGCTCCTCCGGCTCGGAGAGGATGTGCGGCCGCAGGCGCCGGGCCTGCTGCAGGAAGTGGCAATAGGTTGCGAGTTGCGGATCCTCCATGATGCGGGTCGCCGCCGCATCGGGCACCGCCACCCACTCGAGGTCGAAGAACAGGACCGTGTTCCCGATCTCGGTCAACGCCAACTCCACTTTCTCGCGCAAATCCCGGTGCTCCGGACGGCTCGTGTCCGCAGCGTAGAGCAGCGCAGCGTATGCCCCGCCGCGCTGCAACTGTTCATTCAAGCCCTCAAGGTCTTGGAGCGCCCGCAGCACAATTTCCGGCGTGGGGCCCTCGAGCGCGCCGATCTTCCCCCGATACGCGCTGGCAAACGCGACGGCGCGTTCCTGGGACGACGTAAGGAGTGCCGCAATCTTCGGATCGTCCGGTGCGGCAAACAGGTCGCTCAGGTCCCAGCGGACTCCTGCGGCAGTATCAGGTAGGCCAGCCAACACACCCTCCTTGGCAAGACATTCCCCTGAACGCGGTATTCTAGGAGACGAACTCTGGATTGGCAATTGTACCACTTCGGCTTCGCCCGCCCCTGTGCTATCCTGCACGGACGAGAGACGCCCGTGCACGGTATCCCAGCGCCGCTCTGGCGCATCCTTCAAATCGTAAGCCGCTCGTTCGGGTTGAGCCTGGGCATTCTGCCCCGCTCCCTCCGGACATCGTTTGCGCTCGGGTATCTGTTGGCCCGGGCCGCCGACACGATCGCGGACACACGCATTCTCCCGCAGACCGAACGCCTCGACGCGCTCGACCGTCTGCGGCAGGCCATCGATGCACCGGAAGACTTTTCCGGCCTCGCCCCGCTTGTCCTCGCCCCGCAGACGCAAGCCGAGCGGCAGTTGCTCGAGCAGCTGCCGGAATGCCTGCACCTGCTGACCACCATTCCTGACCAGGATCGCGCGCGTGTCCGGTCCGTCGTCCTCACGCTGATCAGCGGGATGGCAGAGGACCTCCGTCGCTTTCCCGGCGAGGACGCTCAGCATCTGACCGCGCTCGACACATTGGATGATCTTGACCGCTATACCTATTTCGCGGCAGGCTGTGTGGGCGAGTTTTGGACCGAGATGACCATGGCCCACCGACCCGCGTGCGCTCGCTGGGATGCCGGGCAGATGCGCCGACTTGGCGTGCGCTTCGGACAGGCCTTACAGATGACCAACGTCTTGCGCGATCTGGCCCACGATCTCCGCATCGGGCGGTGCTATCTCCCGCTCGCCATGCTTGGACCCGTGGGCCTCACCCCGACCGACCTCCTCGATCCGGGGACTCTTGGACGGCTCCGTCCCCTGCTCACCGCTCTCATGGAGCTGACGCTGTCCCATTTCGA
>DATJQT010000023.1:0-20173 GCA_035505475.1 Vulcanimicrobiaceae bacterium | reverse complement strand
GCCCGCATGCTGCGCCGCGAGGCAAACGTGCTCTTGCTCGACGAGCCGACCAACGACCTTGACGTCAACACCATGCGGGCACTGGAAGACGCGATTGACCGCTATGCCGGATGCGTGCTGGTCATCTCGCACGACCGCTGGTTCCTCGACCGCATCGCGACGCACATCCTCGCATTCGAGGGCGACAGCAGCGTCACCTGGTTCGAAGGCAACTGGACCGAGTACGAGGCCGACCGCAAGCGACGCCTCGGCGCCGCCGCCGACCGCCCCCACCGCATGCGCTACCGCCCGCTGACCCGGGCGTAAGTGAGGCACTGCTTCAACCGAGGCCGGTACTCGCACTCAAAGGCAGGGAATCAACGCAATAGCGTCGTAGGTGAAGAACCTGCAGGGGTACTCGTGCGAGTCGTGCGCATGCTTTCGGGTGCCTATTCGGGATAGAAGCCCGAAGCGACAAGTCCCGGAACTCCATCGATTGTTACCGCCTTGACGTAGGCCCATTTCTGCGATGGTTGGGTCTGACCCGGCTTGGGAAACATGTAATCAACCCATCCCGATCCCTTGGTTTTAGCCGTTTGAATTATGGCATCGTGGAATAACTTGCCGTTTGCATCTTTCTGACCACTAACCCTGGTGCCTTCGCGCGCAGGGAAGGCAGGATTCAGCAAAACATTCGACTGCATATCGTAGACGAATAGATATGTGTCATCGTGGAACCATTCGGAGCCCTTCACTCCGAACTCTGAGAAAGCGGCCTTTTCTTTGCTGTCGATCAGTGCTGCAGCCTTGTTGACCAGCGATGCGATCTGCCTTGCTTTCTCGGATGGGGGGAGGGGATGACTGAGAAAATGCCGGCGACGCGGCCCCAGAAAATCCGACAAGCAGAAACACGCCGATAACGAGTGTTTTCCTTGTCATAGCATAGTCTCCAATCGCCGAATGCAGGGCGTTAAGCATCGCGGCCATTCCGCACAGTCATACAATACTGGCGCGTAGTCTGTGCAGCATCTGAATATGACCGGGGGACATCCTTACGTCGATTATCGATGATCCGTGCTGCCGCGGCGCACAACTGAGTTCTCGTCTGTTAACGCGTGACGAACCGAACGGTGGCGAGGCCTTTGGCAGGGTCGATGCTGGCGGGGTCCACTTCCAGAATGTTGCCGTCGCCGGGGAACGCATGGGCATCGTCTTCGGGGCCGACGACCTAGGCATAGGCCGTTCCCGTCGGAGCGGTGAAGACGGGCGGCGGACGAGGCCCGATCCTCCGCATTCCCAGAACTCGGCCCGCTCGACCATCCGATTGAACAACCGGCCCGTTGTGCTTCTCCGCTCGGTCGCAACCTGCGCCAGGACTATGGCGCCGACAGCTCTTCGACTCGTTTGACCAGCGGGATACCGTAGCGCGTGGCGACCGCGTCGAGCAGCGTGTGGATACCGTTGCTACGGGCCAAAGGATTCATGGCCAAGAGGCGGAGTGGACGACCATACTCTGCCCGATATCCCTGCCCATGCTGGACCACCCGGCCCCAGAGCAGCACGACGCCGAGCACGTACACGTCCAAGCCCTGATGAGCAACCTGCGGGAGTAATTCACGCGGCTCGATCGCTTCAAAATGGTTCAGCGCATAAATGCCGCACTCGCATGCGCCGCTGGGCGCAGGGTGTGTCTCGTTCCGCGGGGACGCGAACCACCGGCGCAGCCAGGCGACAAGCGTTCCGGGGCGCTTCTCACATGTGGCATGCAGTGGGCCCTGCGTCGGCCAGGTGGTGGGGTGATACAGTGACCGGAGCACCGGCCGTCCACCATCCCATTCGGCATGCCAATACCGATAGCCCCGCAACGGGCCAACCACCAGCGGGGCCGGTTCTGGGTCTGGCATCGGACGGGTCATATGCTCACCTCGATGATTATACGGCCAGGCCTCGCTCATGCCGCTCGTTCTGGATACAGCAGTTCCTCGACTCGGCTAACGAGCGGGATCGCGTAGCGCCGCGATGCGGCGGCGAGCAGCCTGTCGATGTCGCCGCATCGCCCATCCGGTGGGCCGGTCAGGAGACGGAGCGGGCGTGCGTACTCCGCCCTGTATCCATGCTCGTGCTGGATGACACGGCCCCAGAGGAGCACCACACCGATGACATGGACGCCCCGGTCCTGGCCGGGTTGATACAGCTGCGGTAACAATTCCCGGTGTTCGATGCCCTCCAGTTGCTTGAGGGCGTAAATCCCGCACCAGCATTCCGAGGCAGGTGACGGATGCGTCGTGGCCTGCACCGCGAACAGCTTCCGGGTCCAAGCGACCAGGTATCCCGGCCTCTTTTCGCAGGAGGCTTGGAGCGGCACATCGGGGGGCCAGCGCGTCGGGTAGTAGAGGGACTGCAGAACGGCCTGCCCCTCCTCCCAACGGACATACCAATACCGGAATGCCTGGAGGGGTCCGACGGTCAGCGCCGCAGTCACGCAGGGACTTCCGTGGGCTCTGGCGTTGGCGTCGGGTGCGGCTCGGCCGGGGCCGAAGGCATGGCCGCCGGATACATCAAAGGCTCGACCTGAAGTTCGCGGATCGGTTCGCCAATATTCATCGCGGTCTCCTCACGGCCGACTGCAGGCCGCAACAAGGAATGCCCTGTTCCGCGCCAGGTTGCGGACAGGGCACTGATGGCCTGGGTGGCGACCGCACGATGCGGCGCCTACGCCTTAAGTGATTTTAGCGTTACCTACGAGTATTGGACTGTCAAGGCGAAATTCGGAGTCACTTCGTGTCGTATCGACTGACCAATTGCAGTGCGGATATGGAGACGAGCGTTCTAAGCGAGGGGCAAGAGTGGATTCGGCTTTAGTCCCTGTTCAGACCTGGTCGAGTTTCTGATAGACGACCATGTCACCTTCGGTGCGGAGGTCTTCGGGGTGGTAGCGCGGGATGGGGAACGCGGTCTGCTTCAGGGTGACGGGCGACACCTTCTTGTCCACCAAGCCGACGGCAACCGCGATCCCATACAAGATGGCCTCGGGCCGCGGAGGACAGCCCGGAATGTAAAAGTTCACCGGCACGGCTTTCTCGACTGGGCCAAGGACGCTGTAGGTGTCGTACCACAGGCCGCCGCCGCCGGCGCACGACCCGATCGCGAACACCAGCTTTGGGTGCGGCATGGCGTCGTAGGCGCGCCGCAACGCCTTGGCAGTGGCCCGCATGGCAGGGCCCTGGCAGAGCATGACGTCCGCATGACGGGGCGAGCCGACCAGCTTGATCCCGAAGCGTTCCACGTCGTAGTAGGGCGTGAGCACGTTCAGGACCTCGATGTCGCAGCCGTTACAGCCGCCGCTGTTGGCATGGTAGACCCAGAGGGAGCGCGTGAACATCTTCTGACACAACGTTTGACACAGTCTGGTCAGCACGGCGGCTCCTCTCGCTAGTCCAGCTCGACCTCGATGTCGCGCACGGTGGGCTCTTGCTCCAGGTAGGGGAGGGAGCGGTAGACCCAGCGCTCGTGCTTCACATCATCCGCCCGGTAGCCTTTCATCATCAGCTCTTCCAGCGGTGTCGGGGCCGTGAAGCAGCGGCCGCAGCGCTGGCAGGTGCCCATGAACAGCTCGAGATGTTGCTGCATGTCTCCGATGTCGTTGGTCGCACTCTCGAAATCCGGGCTCATCGTGATCGCTTTTTCGGGACACACATCGGCGCAACGCCCGCAGTACGTGCAACGGCGGCCGAGATACTGGATGACGCGCACTTCTTGACAGACGTCCTGGACCAAAATCTCGCGGGCGGGGCAATTGTTTGCGCAGCCCGCACACCCGATGCATTTCGCGATATCGAACAGCGGCCGGCCCCGAAATCCTGCGGGGGCGACGGCGGGCTGGTGCGGATACGGGAGCGTGACCCGCCCCGCCTGGAGGCAGAACATGGTTTCTTTCCATTTGCTGACGAGCGACATGCTTGCCCCCTTAGTACCCGTACAATGCGAGGAGCAGGGCCACGCCGGAGGTGCCTAGTAATCCGGCGTAGTAGCGCACCGCCTGATCGATCCGATAGCGCGCGTGGGTGGCCGCCATCCAGGTGACGGCGAGCACCAGCACGAGGAGCTTCACGAGGAACGCCACCAGGTGCATGGGGGCGGGCAAGCCGCTCCCCCAGGGGAAGAACAGCCCGATGGCGATCGCGCCGTACACGACCAGCTTGGCCATCTGCGTGAGCTTGAAGAGCGCGAGCTTCGGCCCCGAATACTCCATCAAGGGGCCTTCCATCAGCTCCGTTTCCGCCTCGGCGGTGTCGAAGGGCAAGCGCCCGATCAGCGCCTGAAACGCCAGCAGCACCACCGCGAACATGACGAGCCCCGCGACCGGAACGCCTGCCCTGTAGGGCGCGCCTTGCAAGATGACGTCGAGGCGGAGCGTGCCTTTCTGGACGATCCCAATGACGATGGCGAGCGCCAGGAGCGGCTCGAGCGTCATCAGGGACATCATCTCGCGGCTCATGCCGACCAAGGAGTAGGTGGACCCTGCGGCCAGGCCGGCCAGCATGGTCGAAACGCCGCAGAGCGTCAGGAGATAGATCAAGAAATATGCGTCGGCGACACTCGCCAACGGGGGCGCACCAGCCAGGGGCACGAGCAATGCGACGGTGAGGACGGTGGCGAGTGAGAGCCAGGCCGCCAGACGCTGCATCAGTGGGCTTTCGCCGGCCTCGAGATCCTCTTTTCCGAGCAGCTTCAGGAGGTCGTAGTAGGGCTGGGCGATCGGCGGCCCCTGCCGCGACTGCACGCGGGCGGTGATCTTGCGGAGAATGCCTTCGCAGAGCGGGGCCAGCGCGAGCACCATCAGGATATTGGCAAGACCGGTCAGCACGACGCGCATCGGAGATGTCTCCCAAGCTGTTCCTGGCCCAGGCTGTCACACAGCTCAAGGTGATTGCCGCCTTCCTGCGGATCAAAATCCCCCCGGGCCCCCCTTTCGCAAAGGGGGAGCGGGAGGGGTTGCTCCTCGGGCGCTTCTCCTGGCAACAATGTCCAGACGTTCCTCGGCGCTCGGGACCATCGCAGCAGGATCATTTGCAGTAGCCGTCCGGCGTCCGGCGCGCCAGTTTCAGCAGGTCGGCCTGCGTGAACACCTGCGTCTGTCCGGACCGCAGGTCCACGACTTCCAGCCGGTCGGTGCACGAGAAACACGGATCGATGCTGCCCAGCGAAATCGTCATGTCGGCGATCTGCTGGTCCTTGATCATCATGGGCACGCCCTGCAGGTTCTGGTACGTCGGAGCACGCACGCGCCAGCGGCGGGGGCGATTGTTCTCGCCCGTGATTACAAAATGATGCGATTCGCCGCGCGGGGCCTCGACCGACGAGACGCCTAGCCGCCCCGCGGGCAGCGCGTCGTCGGCCGGCGCCTGCAAAGGCCCATCGGGCAGTTGGTCGAGGCACTGGCGGACGATCTGGATGGACTCGAACACTTCGCGCACGCGCACCAGCAGGCGCGACCAGACGTCGCCGCCCTGCTCGGTGACGACGTTGAACGCGACCTGACCGTAGGCGGCGTACGGGTGATCGCGCCGGCAATCCTGGTCCACCCCCGCGGCCCGCGCGACCGGCCCGAGCAGGCCCATCTCTTTCACCACCGACCGGTCGGCGACGCCGACGCCGCGGGTGCGCTGCTGCAGGTTGCGGTCGCCGGTCGCGGCGTCCGCGACGGCCCGCCACTCCGCCTCGACCTTGGTCAGGACGCCGGCCAGCTCCCCCTTGATCGCCGGAGCGATGTCCCAGCGGACGCCCCCGATCAGGCAGAGCGCGTAGGTCTTGCGATTGCCGCTGATCTTCTCCGCGATCCACATGAGCGGCTCGCGGATGCGGAAGCACTGCATGAACAATGTGTCGAAGCCGAGTATATGACAGGCGAGCCCTGTCCAGAGCAGGTGGCTGTGCAGCCGCTCGATCTCCAGCATGATCGTGCGGATGTAGCGGGCCCGGGGCGGCGGCACGATGGCGGCTGCCTGCTCGACGGCCTGGGCGTAGGCCACATTGTGCACGCAGCCGCAGATGCCGCAGATCCGCTCGGCCGCCATGGGGATCTCGTTATACGTCAGAACGGAGTCGCCCAGCTTCTCGATCGCGCGGTGAACCATGAAGCCGCGGTACTCGCAGCCGCGCACGTGTTCGCCCTCGACGAACAGGCGGAAGTGGGCCGGCTCATCGAGCGTCGGATGGAATGGGCCGAAGGGCACGACCACGCAGCCCTCGGGCGGATTATCGAAGGGGTACGCGCGATTCTCGTCGAACCCGTCGGGGACGGCGTCCCAGGGATAATCCCGCCGCAACGGGTGCACGCCCTCGGGCCACCCATCGGGCAGCACCAGCCGCTTGGGGTAGGGGTGCCCGACCGGCTCGATGCCGACCAGGTCGCGGAACTCGCGCTCCGCCCACTGGGCGGCGGGGATCACGTCCGCGATGCTGTCCACCCGCGGCGGCGTGCCGTTCAGGTAGCAGACGATGCTGCACAGGACGCCGTCCTTATCGAACGCGAAGTCGTGCGCCACGACGAAGGCGCCGGAGACCGGACGATCGTCCAGGCCGACCCCGACGATGTAGCGGGCGTCCAGGTCGCGGAAGACGTAGCGGCAGATCTCGCGCAAAGCCTGGGGCTCCACGTACAGAAAGAGCCGCCCGTCGGCAGGGACGTCCATCCGCTGGATGACCGGCGTGAACCGTTCGGTGATCTTCTGCAGCACGCTGTGCGCTGACATGGTCACGTCCCGTGGCGAGCGGTTGTTTGCTGCGACTGTGGCGCAGCTCCATTGCCGTGCGCCGAGACCCAGGGCAGCACGCGCATGACTTCACGGTACAGGTTCCTGGCGCCGTAACGCATCTGATCCGATTCTGTGACATAGCCACAGAGCCAGGGCTCCGCCCGGCGCCGGGCCGCCGCGCCGGCGCGCGACAGGGCCCAGGCGCAGACGAGGAGCACCCCGAAGATGACGGCAATGAGAAGCGGTGCCAACATCGCCCGACCCACCACCCCGATGCCGAGGAGGCCGATATCCACCCCCGGCGCATCGGCGAGGATCGCACCGAGTCCCTGCCGGCTTCCAGCCAGAGCGCGCTGGATCAATCCAAAACCGGCCTGCGGCACCAACCCGAGCACGACGCAGCAACCGGCCAGGATGAGCTGAGGCGCCAGCATGCTGCGGCTCGATTCGTGGATCAGCCCGCGCGCCGCCCGGTCGGCCACATCCGTGCTGACCCGGGAGAGGAAGCTGGTGCCGAAGTACTTCAGGAAGAGCGCCAGCGTGATGACGCTGGTCAGCATCGCGATGGCCGCGCAGACCGCCAGATAGCTCGCCACCTTACTGCCGAGGATGGCAGCGACGAACAGGCTCCATTTGCTGACGAACCCATTCAGGAGCGGGACGCCCGCAACCGCGAGCGATCCGACCAGGGTTGCCGCCCCGGTGAGGGGAAGATAGCGCATGAGTCCGCCCATCCGGTTCAGATCCTGGGTATCTGTCGCCGCGAGGAGCGACCCGGCGCTGAGGAACAGGAGGCTCTTGCAAATCCCGTGATTGATCGTGTGGTAAAGGGCGGCGGCGAACGCCAGCCCTGCCAGGGCCACCGCGCCCGGCGCCTGGAGCAGGACCAGGCAGGTGCCGAGCGCGAGCAGGATGTACCCGATCTGCCCGATGCTGCTGTAGGCCAAGAGGCGCTTGGACTCGTCCTGCGCGAGCGCCTGGGTGGTTCCGATGAACAGCGTGACCGTACCCAGGACCGCCAGCACGGCGCCCCAGAGTTCGCTGGGGTAGCTTGCCGCCGCATCCGGGGGAATCAGCCAGATAAATGTTCGCATCAGGCCGTAAATCCCGGTCTTGATCAACACCCCCGAGAGCAGCGCGCTCACCGGCGAGGGCGCTGCGGGGTGGGCGGCCGGGAGCCACCACTGCCCGAACGGCCAGACGCCCGCCTTGATGCCGAAGCCGAGCAGCAGCAGGACCAGTCCGATCGCGGGGAGCGCCCCGCCGCCGCGGAGGAGCGCGGGGAAGCCGTGACTAATGGCGTCGAAATCGAAGCGCATCAAGGATTCGCCCGACGCAGTCGTCACCGGACCATGGGCGAGGACGCCCGCTCCCAGCATGATCAGGGCGCAGGCCGCCTCCATGGCGAATAAGTAGCGCCAGGCGGCCTGCACGCTGGCAATCCGCTTCCATTCAAAGCGCACCAATGCAAAAGAGGGAAGGGTCATCAACTGCCAGCAGAGGAAGAAGCCCGCCATCAGATCGGTGAGCGCGACGATCCCGTACGTGCCGGCCACGAAAAGCAGGAAATGCGGGTAGTAGCGGTGGAGGCCGTACTCCGGATAATGGGTCATGTAATCGATCGAGTAGAGTGCGGCCAGTACGGAGATCAGGGCGACCAAGAGGACGAAGATTGCGCTGAGGCCGTCGAGGGCGATCCGGATGGACGAACCGTATTCCGGCAGCGGCCAGACCGTAAATGCGGCGCCGGCACCGGAGGCGAGGACGCTGATCGCCGCTCCCCCCGCGAGCAGCGCCGTCAGGGCCGTGACGCCGAAGGTCACCTGCCCGGCCAAACGGCGGTTCCGGCAGAACGGCAGGACTGCGCCCGCCCCCAAAAGGCAGAGCAGCACGGCAGCCGTGACCACGGATGCGGCGGTCATGAGCGCCCTCCGGTTGACAGCACATTTACGCCCAGAACGTCCATCAGCACATCCGCGAGCGCGTGCAGCGTGGTGCGCACGCTCGCGGAGAGCGCAGAACCGTTCAGTGTGTCGGGCTCGACCCCCAGGAGCAGGACGCGCGGTCCCTCGGCTTCGACCAGGCGGGCGAGCGTGCCGAGCGACAGCGTGTGGGTGGACACCTGCGGATATCGGATCGCCAACTGCGCCGCATCCAGCAGTACCGCGGTCCCCGCTGCTTGACCCATCCGGACGGCATCGAGCAGAAGGACGGTACTGAACCCATGCCTCATCTGTTCCACCCAGCGCTCGGGCGACATTCCGGCCACGCACACGTCGGGGTACCCCCGATCGCGCAGCACCTCGGCCAACCGCACGCCAAAGGCGTCGTCGCCCCGCTCCGTGTTGCCGATGCCGACCAGGCAGGTGTGGCCAGAGAGCTGGGTCGCGAGCGCGGTCCGCAGGTCCGTCATTAGATCACCTCGCCGAGGTGCTTGATCTGCCCGTAGGTGAAGACCGGCCCGTCGGCGCAGACGTAGGCCAGCCCGATGCAGCAGTGGCCGCACTTGCCGACGCCGCACTTCATGTACCGCTCCAGCGTCGAGACGATGTCCTGGTCCTTAAACCCCATCTCGATCAAATCGCGGATCACGAAGCGGAACATGATCGGCGGCCCACACACGAACGCGGTTGTGTTCGCCACCGGGACGGTGACCCCGGGCTTCTTGAAGAGCGAGCTCACCACGCCGACGTTCCCCGTCCATTGGTCGTCGGCCCGGTCCACGGTGAGGTGGCACTCGAACCCCCGCGCCATCTCCCATTCGCGCAGGGCCCCCAGGTACATCAGGTCCTTGAGGCCACGCGCCCCGTAGAAGAGCTGGATCATGCCGTAGCGGTCCCGGTTGTCGAGGGCATAGTTCAAGCACGACCGGAGCGGAATCAGGCCGATCCCGCCGGCGACGAACAGGAGGTTCCGGCCGCTGTAGTCGCGCATGGGAAAGCCGTTGCCGTACGGACCCCGCACGCCGAAACGGTCGCCCGGATTCAGGGCGTGGAGCGCGGCCGTGACGCTGCCCACCTTGCGCACGGTGAAGAAGAGGTCCGCCTCCGTCGGGCTCGGCGGCAGGGAGGCCGGAAACTCGCCGACCCCGAAGATCGAGACCTGTGCGAACTGGCCGGGCAGAAAACGCTTGAAGGCCGCCTGGGCCTCCGGGTCTTCGAAATGCCAGTAGAAGGTCTTCACCTCGGCGATCTCTTCGACGACCCGGTCGAGGATCGCGATCTGGGGCAGGTAGATATTGTCAGGCACGGGCTGCATGGGCGCTCTCCGCGGTCGTCCGCCGCACAATTTCCACCACCTGGGGCATCCCGATGTCGCCGTGACACACCTCGACGCAGCGCCCGCATCCGACGCAGGCGACCGACAGCTCGCGCTGGATGAAGTAGTGTGCCAGCTTGCGGAAGAACCGCCGGTTGCGCCGGTCGTGGGCGGCCCGTCGCGGATTGAAGCCGCCCGCCATCCGCGTGAACCCGCCGAGCGCGCAGGCATCCCAGATGCGCACGCGCTCGAAGTCGTCCGGGCCCAGCCGCCGCTCGGTGACGGTGAAGCAGGTGCAGGTCGGGCACATGTAGCTGCACCCGCCGCATTCCAGGCAGCGGTTCCCGATCCGCTCCCAGGTCGAGTCGGCCACCTCGCCCAGCGTGATGGCCTTGACGGTGGACCAGTACCAGCTGGTCGAGACCTTGAAGCGGGTGCGCACGTGCGCCAAGATGTCGCGCCGACGCGCGAGATGGGCGGGCGTACCCTTCCGGAAGATCGGATCGGCAAAGAGGGCTTCGCCCGTGACCGAGCCGGCCACGACCAGCAACTCGTCCCCGAGGTCCATCACCTGGAGATCGAAATGCTCGCGGGCGGCCGGACCGGTGTCGGCACACATGCAGAAGCAGTCGTCGTCGATGTCCACCTCGGGGTCGGTGCAGACCACGTTCACCAGGAACAGATTCTGGCGGTGGGCGGCGTAGTAGCCGTCACGGAAATCGCGGCCCAGATAAAACCGATCCAGGTGGTCGATGCCCGCCGTGTCGCACGACCGAATGCCGACGATGGCGCGGCGCGGCGCGTCCACCGCGGCCTGGATGCGGGGCGTGCTGTTCAGATGGATCTGGAGGAGCCGCTCGATCGGCGGCAACACGTACCGTTTGGGAGGATAATACGGGTTCGGGACGTGTAGGGGGACCCGCGCCCGATTCGCGTCGGTCACCCGGTCGAAGTAGGTGTCGCGGCCCCGGCCGGCAAACGGAGCGATCACCTCGTCGAAGTCGGCCCGCAGGCGGTCAATCAGCGCCAGCCAATGCGCCTTGTCCATCACGCGTGCCCGCATGGCTACACCCTCTCCAGCCGGACGTGAACCGGCACGCGGCCGTTCTCGGCCGCCCCGTTCCCGCCTAGCGCCTCCCGCACCTCGCGGTGGAAGAATGGCACGAAGATCATGCCGGGCTTCACTTCGGGTGCGACGCGAGCCGCGGTGACCGCGCTGCCGGCGGTGCCGACCAGCCGGACCTTGGTGCCGTCCCGGAGGCCGATCCGCTTGGCGTCCTCGACGCTGACCTCGACAAAGCCCTCGGGGAAATCGAGCAAGAGGATTTGGTACTCCCGCTTCAAAGTCTCGCTGTGCTGCACGAGGACGTTCTGGTGCCAGTAATAGAGCGAGTGCCCAAATACCAGGGTGAAGGGGAAATCCAGCGGGGGCACCGGGGGCCGGGCGGGCCGGGGAATCGGCGCCAGGCTGAAGCGGCGCCCGCCCGCGCCCTCCTCGAACAAGTAGCGCGTGCCGAGCGGTTTGTCCCCGGTACAGGGCCACTGCCGCCCGTACTCGCGCGTCAGGTTCTCATACCCGGCCGAGGCGTAGGCGGGGACCGCGCGGCCGATTTCTTTCATCACCTCCGCGGCGGTCAGGTATTCCCAGCCCGCACCCAGCGCGTTGGCAACGTCGGCGATCTGCCGCCAGGCGGGCGCCAATCCGGGGGGCGGATCGACGGCCTTGCCGACCAGCTGAATGCGCCGCTCCGTGCTGGTGAATGTGACCTGCTCTTCGCCGAACGCGGCGACCGGCAGGACCACGTGCGCGAATTTGGCGGTCTCGGTGAAGAACGGATGCTGCACGACCAAGAGGTCCAGCTGACGCAACACCTCTGTCGCATCGGCCGAGGCCGCCATGACCGGGTCGTGCCGGCACAACCAGAGCGCACGCACCGCGCCATGGCCCCGACGCGCGAGCATCTGATCGGCTCCCTGCCCCGGCCGCGTCGGTAGCGGGGCGCCCCACAGGACCTCGAACTGTTTCCGGCCGGCTTCGTCAGTGACTGGCACGTAGCCCGGGAAGCGGTTGGGCAGCATCCCCATATCGCAGACGCCCTGGAGGTTGTTGTGCTCGGTCAGCGCGAACACGCCGGCGCCCGGCTTGCCGATGTTGCCGGTCAGTAGCGCCAGGTTGATCAGCGCCTGGATCGCGTGGTTGCCGTACGCCTCGACCCCGGTCGAGAACAGGATAGCAGAGGCGGCACCGGCGCCGTACGCGATGGCCGCGGCCTCGATCGCCTCGGGTGGAACGCCGCAGACGTCGGCGGCCCAGAGCACATCGTAGGCGTGCACGACCTCTAAGAAGGCCTCGACGTTTCGGCAATGGGCCTTGAGGAACGCCAGGTCGAGGAGGCCGCGGTCCACGATGACCTTGGCCATCGCGCCGTAGAGCGCCGTATCGCTCCCGGGTCGGAGCTGAAGGAACACGTCCGCGTGCTCGGCCAACCGGTGGCGGCGGGGATCGATCACGATCAGCTTGGTGCCGCGCAGCTTCGCCCGGAGCACCCGTCCGCCGATGGTCGGGAGCTGCAGCCCGAGATCCACGCCGTTCACGATGATCGCGCTGCTCTCGGACAGCTCCGGAATCGAGTTGGTGGTGGCCGGCACGCCCAGCATGTCGAGGAGGACGTCGATGCTGTGATTGCGATAGGCGCCGAGGCCGTGGTCCACGTTGTTCGTGCCGAGCACGGCGCGGGCGAGCTTCTGGAGGAGGTAGGCTTCTTCGTTCGATCCGCGCGGGGAGGCGATGACGCCGAGGGCGCTCGAGCCGCTCTTGGCCTGGATCCGGGCGAGCCGATCGGCGACGTAGCCGAGGGCCTCGTCCCAGGACACCTCGCGAAAATCTTTGTCGGTGCGGAGCAACGGACGGAGCAGCCGGTCCGGCGAACTGGCCACCTCGTTGACGTGCCAGCCGCGCACGCAAATGCGGCCCTGGTTGGTCGGGTGGGACATGCTCGGGTAGGCACCGGTCAGCGTGCGCCCCGCCGATTCCAGGTAGATCCCGCAGCCCACCCCACAGAACGTGCAGGTTGTTAGCGTGTGGGCCACCTACGCCTCCTTCGTGGGAGAGATCACCGTCCGGCGGGGTCGCACGCTGGCGCGGTCCCGGATCTCCGCTGGACGGATTCGATCAGTGCCCGAATCGTGCGCAGGCCTTCGGCCAAGCCCTGCGCGCCGATGGGCGACAGCGGCGCGCCGAACGCAAAATCGGCGGCCGGCATGGTGATCCACCACGATGCGGGGATGCGGCCAAACCAGAGATCGGTACAGGTCAGCAAGCGAGCGGGGTCGGCCGAGTGGCCCAGCCCGGATTCTGATCGTGAGCGGGACACCGATTGCACGCGCAGATCGGGATCGGTCTGGGCGGGATGCGCGTCGAGGAAGAGGGCGCAATCGGCGCGGGCGAGCGGCTCGGCCAGCTCGGGGGTGAGCTGATGCACGCTCAGGGCTTCGACCCCGGGCAGCTGCCAATCGGCCACGGCCTCGGCCGCGCGGCGGCCGAGCGCGTCGTCCCCGCGGAGCTCATTCCCGTAGCCGATGACCAAACAGTGCATCCCTGTCCCCTTTCGTACTGGGTCAGGTGCGGCCGACCTCGTCCAGCACGCGGCCGTCCGCCGCGGTCAGGCGGACGACGAGCGGCATGGTGCCGGCGGCATGGGTCGAACAGCTCAGGCACGGGTCATAGGCGCGGATGCCGGCCTCGACCCGGTTGAGCATGCCTTCGGGGATTTCCGGGCCGTGAATATAATGGCGGGCGATCTGCGCCACGGTCCGGTTCATCGCGAGGTTGTTCTGCCCGGTCGCGATGATCAGATTTACCTTCTGGATCAAGCCATCTTCGTTGACGCGGTAGTGGTGGAACAGGGTGCCGCGCGGCGCCTCGCTCACCCCCACGCCCTCGAGCTGGTTGATCCCGGCACTGGCGCGCAGCCGATCGGCCCCGAGGTCCGGGTCGTCCAGGCCGCGCTCGACCTTCTCGACGGCCGCCAGGATCTCCACCAGGCGCGCATGATGGTAGCGGAACGAGGAGCTGACGGCGCCGTTCCCGCGGTCGCGGAATTCGCGCAATTCCTGGTCGGCGAGCGGCGTGCCGATCTGGGCGCAGACGTTCAGGCGCGCCAGGGGCCCGACGCGGTACATGCCGTCCGGGTAGCCGAGTGGCCGGTAATAGGGGGCCTTCAAGTACGAGGAGGACTCGACCGCCTCGCCGATGAACTCGTCGTAGCGGCGGGCCTCCAGCCGGTCGGCAATCACGTTGCCGGCGCTGTCCACGAAGCGGAGGTGGCCGTCGTAGTGCTCCCAGGAGCCATCGGGGGCGACCAGGCCCAGGAACAGGCTGGGGAAATTGCCGAAGATGTGCGCCTCTTTCTCGAAGTGGGGCAGCAGGCGCTTGAAGCGGCCGAGCGTGTCCAGGATGATGGCGCGGGCCTCGGGCAGGCGGTTGCGAATGGCCGCATGGGCGTCCTTGGACAGGGCCGAGCGCACGCCTCCCGGCACGGCCCAGGACGGGTGGATCTTCTGCCCGCCCAGGTGCGCGATGATCTCTTGGCCGAACTGGCGCAGGCGGATCCCGGCGCGGGCCAATTCCGGCTCGGCCGAGATCAGGCCGAAGACATTTCGCGTGGCCGGGTCGGCATCGAAGCCCAAGAGCAGGTCCGGCGAGCTCAGGTGGAAGAAACTGAGCGCGTGGGACTGGATGATCTGGCCCAGGTTCATCAAGCGCCGGAGCTTCTCGGCGGCGGGCGGAATGCTGACGGCGAGGATCTGGTCGCCGGCTTTCGCCGAGGCGAGCAGGTGACTGACCGGGCAGATGCCGCACACCCGCGCGGTGATGCCGGGCATTTCGTAAAACGGGCGCCCTTCGCAGAAGCGCTCGAAGCCGCGGAATTCGGTGACATGAAACTTTGCATCGGTGACCTGGCCCGCATCGTCAAGCTGGATGGTGATCTTGGCGTGGCCTTCGATGCGCGTGACCGGGTCGATGACAATCCGTTCAGCCATGGATGCGTGTCTCTCCATCACGGGCGGCGCCCGCGGTTAGCCTGCTTTCAGGTCGCCGCCCGCGAGCGCCAGGGTCTGGCCGGCCAGCGCCTGCTCGAGGATGGTCCGGATCCGCTCGGCGGGCGGCGGGCAGCCGGGCAGGAAGGCGTCCACCCGGACGATTTCGTGGACGGGGCACACGCGGTCGAGCAGGACGGGCAGGATGCCCGGCTCTGCCGGAATCTGGGCCGCGATGTCGGCCCCTTCAAGGTACGCGCGGCGCAGGGCCGGCTCGGCCGTGCCGAGTGGGTTGCGCATGGCCGTGACGTTCCCGTTCACCGCGCAGTCACCGAAGGACACCAGCGTCTGCGTGTTGTTCCGGATCGTCCGGATCAGCTCGAGATGCTCGTCATTGGCGATCGCGCCTTCCACCAAGACGAAGTCCACATCTTCGGGATAGCGTTTGATATCCATGATCGGGCTGTACACCAGCTCGACCTTGCCGGCCAGGTCGATCAGCCATTCATCGAGATCCAGGAATGACATGTGGCAGCCGGAACAGCCGCCCAGCCAGACGGTCGCCAGCCTTATCGGATCCATTGATGCTTCTCCCGTGCCGTGACGATGAATTCCAGCCGCGAGCGGTCCCGCTCCATTTCCGACACGGTCACTCCGCGGCGGAAAATCGCCCCGGTCGGGCAGGCATGCACGCACTTGCCGCACGCCGTACAGCTCTTCGATGCGCCCCAGGGCTGGTTCAGATCCGTGATGACGTGTGCCTCGCGGCCACGGCCCGCCACGTCCCAGGTATGGGCCCCTTCGATCTGGTCGCAGACGCGCACGCAGCGCGTGCAGAGGACGCAACGGTTGTGATCGATGCCGAACTGGGCATGCGTGACGTCCACGAGGAGCGCGGGGAATTGGTATTCGAAGCGGACGTGATCCATCCCGACCGCAATGGCGAGTTCCTGCAGCTCGCAGTGCCCATTCGCGACGCAGACGGAGCAGACGTGGTTCCGCTCGGCGAAGAGCAGCTCGATCAGCATCCGGCGATATCCGCGGATCCGATCGGTGTTGGTGTGGACCTCCATCTCCTCCGCGACCTTGGTGACGCAGGCGGGCACCAGGCGGTTGCTGTTGCCGATCTCGACCAGGCACAGCCGGCAGGCGCCGACCTCGGTCACGCCTTCCAGCCGGCAGAGGGCGGGAATGAAAATCCCGGCCTCCTTGGCGGCGTCGAGCACCGTTTGGTCTTCGTGCGCGCTGACCAGTTGTCCATCAATCGTGAGTGTCTTGACGGCCATCAGATGCCTCGCAGCTTACGGGTTCGCCGGCTCGCGGTGGGCCGCGCCTGCCGGCAGGAACGCCTCGTATTCGGGCCGGAAATAGCGAAGGGTGCTGAGCACGGGGTTCGGCGCCGACTGGCCGAGACCGCACAGGCTGGTCTGCTTGACCATCGTACAGAGCGCCTCGAGCATTTCGAGATCGGCCGGCTGCGCCCGCCCGGCTTTGATTTTCGTGAGCAAGCGATAGATCTGCGCGGTGCCTGCCCGGCAGGGGACGCATTTGCCGCAGGATTCGTCCATGCAGAATTCCATGAAGAACCGGGCGACATCCACCATGTTGTTCTGCTGGTCCATGACGATCATGCCGCCCGAGCCCATGATCGAGCCGAGGCGGGCGAGCGATTCGTAATCGACTGGCGTGTCGAACTCTTGGGCCGGAATGCAGCCGCCGGACGGGCCGCCCGTTTGGACGGCCTTGAACGCGCCGCCGTCGGGCACGCCGCCGCCCATCTCCTCGATAATCGTGCGCAGCGGGGTGCCCATCGGGACCTCGATCAGCCCGGTGTTCTTGATCTTGCCGGCCAGGGCGAAGACCTTGGTGCCTTTGCTCTTCTCGGTGCCGATCTTGGCGAACCACTCGGCGCCGTTTCGCACGATCGCCGGGATATTCGCGAAGGTCTCGACATTATTGATGAGCGTCGGTTGGCCCCACAGGCCGGCCTCGGCCGGGTAGGGGGGGCGCGGACGCGGGGCGCCACGCCGGCCCTCGATCGAGGCCATCAGCGCGGTTTCCTCGCCGCACACGAAAGCGCCGGCGCCGATCCGGAGGTCGATGCGGAAGTCGAACGGCGATTCGAAGATCTGGCTGCCCAGGAGGCCGAGCTTGCGGGCCTGCCGGATCGCCGTCTGCAGGCGGTTGATGGCCAGCGGGTATTCGCCCCGGACGTACACAAAGCCCTGCGTCGCGCCGACCGCGTAGGCGGCGATCGCCATGCCCTCGAGCACGCGGTGCGGATCGCTCTCCAGCACGCTCCGATCCATAAACGCGCCGGGATCCCCCTCGTCGGCGTTGCAGACGATGAACTTCTTTTCGCTCTTCACCTTGGCGACCAGAGCCCATTTGAGCCCAGTCGGGTACCCCGCGCCGCCCCGACCGCGCAGGCCGCTCTTGATCACGGTGTCGACCACATCGCTCGGCTTCAGCTCGCGCAAGGCGTGGTAGAGCGGTTGGTAGCCATCGGCGGCGATGTAGTCTTCGATCCGCTCAGGGTCGATCCGGCCGCTGTTCTCGAGGACGATCGGTACCTGCCGCGTAAAGAAGGGATGACGCGGATCGGCCTGGGGAACGTTGGCCGCGCCTTTGGCGAGGGCCGCGACGATCGCGGGCGCGTCTGCCGGGGTGACGCGTTCGTACAGAATGCGTTCCGGGTCCACCGCGACCAGGGGTCCCCCGCTGCACAATCCGAGGCAGCCGACGCCGAGGACGTCGACGCTGTCCGCGAGGCCGGCGGTTTTGACGGCGCCTTCCAAACTGTCCTTGACCGCCTGGGCATTGGCGGACAGGCACCCCGCGGCGACGCAGACGCGCAGGCGGATGCCTTTCCGGCTCCGCCGCTCTTTGTCGCCAATCTCCAGCAGTTCGGTGAGGTCCATTACTTCAACCATCCTTTCACGTGCTCGACCACGCTCTCGGGCGTCTGCTTGCCGACGACCACCCCGTCGAGCACGACCGCCGGTGCGATGCCGCAGGCGCCGATGCAGCGCGCCTGCACGAGGGAGAGGGCGCCGTCGGCCCGCGTCTCGCCCGACTTGACCCCGGCCGCATCTTCGATTTGCTTGACCAGCGTGGCGGCGCCCTTGACGTAGCAGGCGGTGCCCATGCAGACCACACAGGTGTGCTTGCCTTTCGGGGTCAGCGAGAAGAAATGATAGAAGGTCGCCACCCCGTACACCCGGCTCGGCGGCAACTTGAGGCCGTGTGCGATGTAGATCAGGAGGTCGGGATCCAGATACCCGTACAGCTCCTGGGCGGTATGGAGGACCTCGATCAAGGCGTCCGGCTGGTACTGGTGGCGCTTCATCGTCGCGCCGAGGGTCTTGAGGCGGTTGTCGGTGACGGACGGATTGAATCGACCGTTTCCTTCGTGTGCTGCTCCCTGTGGCATTCGTGGCTCCCGAAGTATGTCAATGCTTGTGAATCTTAGCACAAACCCTCGCCCGTATGTTGCAATTCCGATGCTATTCTTCAAGAAGTCGGCGGAAATATTTTGAAAATGGCGTGCGAGGCCTGTCAGTCAAGGGAGTAAGCAGACGTCCGTTCTCTTTGAGACTGACTTCACAAAGACGCAATCTCATTAAGCAGCCGCTCTCCTGGGATATTCTGTCCCAGGATTGTCCCATACTTCACAAACGGGCGCCATCGAGAGGCATGCGGGGCACGCAAGAACCCCGCAATTTTCCTTGACAAAAACCAGCCACATCCTTATTGTACGCAGGCTTGCTTGAAGCAAGACGTGTTTTTGTGCGCAGAAGGGACAGCAGACGATCATGAAAACGTACCAGCCCAAGCTCAACGAAATCGACCGCCGCTGGATCCTGGTGGACGCGGCGGGTAAGAACCTCGGCCGCCTGGCAACGGAAGTGGCCAGCCTGCTCCGCGGCAAGGGCAAGCCGATGTTCGTTCCGCATCAGGACGTGGGCGACTTTGTCGTCATCATTAATGCCGAGAAGGTGACGGTCACCGGCAAGAAGATCCGCCAGAAGACCTACTATCACCACTCACAGTACCCCGGCGGCATCAAGGCGGAACAGCTGGGCAACGTCCTCGATACCACGCCCGAGCGCGTGCTGGAGCGGGCGGTCCGCGGCATGCTGCCCAAAACCAAACTGGGCGACGCGCTGTTCGGTAAACTGAAGGTTTACGCCGGCCCGGAGCATCCGCACGCGGCGCAGCAGCCCATCCCGCTCGCGGCCCGCTAACGCAAGGAGACCCAGGAGCACATGGAAGCGACGATGCGATTTTACGGTACCGGCCGCCGCAAGGCGTCCGTCGCGCGCGTCTGGCTGCAGGCCGGCGCAGGCCAGATTCAGGTGAACGAGCGCTCGGCCGAGGAGTTCTTCCCCCGCCCGACGCTGCGGATGATCATGGCGACGCCGCTCAAGGTTGCCGGCGTCGAGGGAAAATACGATGTCCTCGCTACCGTCTCCGGCGGCGGGATGACTGGGCAGGCCGGCGCCGTGCGCCTTGGGATCGCCCGGGCGTTGTTGCAGGTGGACGCCGCGCTGCGTTCGGGCCTCAAGAAGGCGGGACTCCTCACCCGAGACCCGCGGGCCAAAGAGCGACGCAAGTACGGCCAGAAGGGGGCGCGGGCCCGGTTCCAGTTCTCCAAACGCTAAACGATTACTCGTGACGTTCGGGGGGGAAGGGCCTTCGGGCCCTTCCCTTTTTTTGTGTCTCGGAGCCGTCGGGCTCCGGGGGTCGGGAGAGCCGATGCAAACGAGCGGGCAGGTGCGGATCGCCATTGCGGGGGCGAGCGGCTATACCGGGGCGGAGTTGCTCCGCATCCTGGTGCAGCATCCCGGCGCCCGGATCACGGCGCTCACGGCAGAGACGCATGCCAATCAGCCGATAAGCCAGATCTTTCCCAGCCTGCGACGGTTCGTGGATCTGACGTGCATGCCGCTGGATCCGGCACGGCTCGCGGCCGAGGCGGATTTCGTCTTCCTGGCCCTCCCACACAAGGCGTCGATGACCGTCGCTCCGGCACTGCTGGAGCGCGGCGTGCGCGTCCTGGATCTCAGCGCGGACTTCCGGCTGAAAGCTGCGGCCGCGTATCCAGCATGGTACGGCATGACGCACGAGGCGCCGCA
>DATJQT010000022.1:0-1992 GCA_035505475.1 Vulcanimicrobiaceae bacterium | reverse complement strand
AACAGCCGATCGCGGAAGGCCAGGTCGCACCGGCCGGGAATCCGGCCGCCCCTGCCAAGTGACCCGCGTTGCCGCAGCATCCGGGGCATGGTCTTAGGCCGTTTGGACCATTGCATGCATTTGGCAAAACTCCAACAATCGCGTGTTGTTCCGGTTTGTGGCATCACACGCGCGCCGCCCGCGGGCCGCGCTCCTCGTTGACCAGGCTCCGGACTCGGGCAGCGCGTCGCCGGAATTGCATGAAGGGAAAACGGATGGGCTGTACCATAACTGGCCACAAGATCAGCGGACGTCTTCATGCCGTCACCATACCCCGAGGAGAGCTTTGCCATGTTGGTCTCCAGGGAGTCGGTGCGTGAATTCGAGGGTTGGGGTGGATTCAAGGTCTCGATCTTGACCGGAGCGGATGCGGCGGCAGAACTTTGGTGCAGCCAGCGCGAAGAGATGTGGCGACGTCTCATGGGCAGTTCGCCCTCCGCAACCGTCTATCAGGGTCCCGAATTCGCACGCGCATGGTGGCGCACATACGGGGGTGACGCCGATCTCGCCATCGCGGAAGCGCGCTCGCTCGAAGGCGATCTGGTCGGCCAGCTTGTTCTTGCCCGCACGGACAACCTGCCTTGGGCACCGATCGGCTTTCATCAGGCCGAGTACTCTGCAGCCCTGTCACACGGCAACAACCGATCGCCCGTGGTGGCGCTGCTGCAGGTCGTCCGCTGGAAGCTGGGCATCGGCCGCCTGCGCCTGAGGTTTCTGCCGCCAAACAGTCCGGTCCAGGGATATCTCGACGCTTGCGTTGCAGGCCGCTCCTGCACGCACCAGCGCGCAATCCGCCGCTTCAAGGACGTCAAGACTCCGGGAAGAACGTCTCGTCGCAAACTGGCGGCGCTAAGGAAGATGGGCGCAGAATTCGAGGTGCTGCGCGATGCCGGGGGCGTCGCGCGGTTCCTGGATGAATTCGTCCCGATGCACGACGCGCGGCAGGTGGCACAGGGCTGGGGTGCGCCATTCCGGAAGGATCCGCGCAAGCGGACATTCCTGCTGGCCCTGGCCGAAGAGGCGAACCTCCTGCATGCCGTCGGCCTGAGGATCCAGGGCAAGCTGGTGGCCGGACTCGTGGGAGTTCAGGACGGTTCGCACCTGATCGCCAGCCTGCTGGCACACGACCCGGAGTTCAAGAAATTGTCACCGCTGGCGGCTCTGGTGCACGAACTTGGGAACCTGTACGTCGGCACCGACATCGACACGCTCGATCTGACCCCGGGAGGAGAGTACAAGGAGCGATTCGCCACCGAGTACGATACGGCCTATGCTCTGGACATTGCCTGGACCCCGATTACCGTGGCCAAGGTACTGACCAAGCGTCACCTCGCCCCCGTTGCCCGTCGTTTGAGGGCGTTGCGGAGAAACGGCACGCGTCCGGACGCAGACGATCCGGATTAGACGGAGTCGGGCAACGCGACCAGTGTCGCGGCCGCGCCGTCGCCGGATTCCTGTCCGCTCAGTTCTCCTCCGGCACCATCTTGATCGCGCCGCAGGGGCACTCGGTGGCGCAGACGCCGCAGCCTTTGCAGTAGTCGAAGTTGAACTGGAAGCGCTTGCCCGGGCCGAGCTTGATGACGGCGTTGTCGGGGCAGACGCCGTAGCAGTTGTCGCACTCGAAGCAGTTGCCGCAACTGAGACAGCGGCGCGCTTCGAACAGGGCGTTGTTCTCGTCAAGGCCCTGCACCACTTCCTCGAAGGTCGACTGGCGACGGATGATGTCGAGCACCGGCCGCACCTGGTGCGGTGCCTCGGAGTAGTACCATGGATTGAGCTTGTCGAAAGTGGCAACCTCGTGCTTGGGCGGCGGCGCGTAGCTCTCGCCCGCCAGCCAGGCATCGATGTGGCGCGCGGCCTTCTTGCCGTGGCCGACGGCGACGGTGACGGTACGCTCCGAGGGCACCATGTCGCCGCCTGCGAAGATGCCCGGATGCCCGGTCATCATGTTGG
>DATJQT010000021.1:0-19994 GCA_035505475.1 Vulcanimicrobiaceae bacterium | reverse complement strand
GGAAGAGTCGCCGCTTCGGCAGGTCCACGATGGCCAGGCCGAACATCCCGCGGAAGCGCGCGAGGCAGCCGATCCCCTCTTCCTCGTACGCGTGCAACAAGACTTCCGTGTCGGTGCGCGACCGGAACACGTGGCCGCGCCGTTCCAGCCAGGGGCGCACTTCGCCAAAATTATAGACCTCGCCATTGAAGGCGATCCATATGCTGCCATCCTCATTCGCCATCGGCTGATGGCCTGCCCGCGAGAGGTCAATGATGCTCAGGCGGGCAAGGCCAATTCCCGCGCCGGACCGAGCGGCGCTGTCCACCACCTTCGCGCTTTCCAGATCGAACCCGACCGTCCCGGCATCGTCGGGACCGCGGTGCCGGAGCGCTGCGACCATGCGCCCGAGACTGCCACCGATCGGTGCACCGTCCCAACGGATCAACCCGGCAATTCCGCACATCAGCGGATCCCCACATCGTGCAGGAATTCGACGATTCGCTGCCCGCGTGCATCCCAGGTGTACGATCGCACATCCGAGGCGGCCTGTACCGCCAGCCGCCGTGCCAAGTCCGGATCCTCGCGCAGGCGGCGGAGAGCAGCGGCGAGCGCCATTGGGTCCTCGGGTGGGACCAGCAATGCGTTCTCGCCATCTCGGAGCACTTCGCCGATCGCGGGCAGGTCCGACGCCACGATCGGTCGGGCCGCCGCCATATACTCGAAGAGTTTCAAGGGCGAGGTGAACGATGTGCCGAACGCAGACCGCGTCAGCGGCAGCACGCAGGCAGACGCTTGGGCGAGATACCTCCATCGCTGCGGCGGTACAACCGGCCCGACGAACTGGACGCGGTCGAGAACCTTGAGTTCCGTGGCCAGACGGGTCAATTGCTCACGGGGCTCGGGCTTTCCCCCGACCAGACAAAGACGAAGCTGCTCATCCACCGCTCCTGCGCGAATCAAGAATTCGACACCTTTCCAATGATGGAAATTTCCGAGATACGTCACGGGCCCGTGTGAGGCATCCGGCTCGACCGGCAGCGCCGCCCGGAGGTCTACTCCATCCGACGCCACGAGGATCCGTCCGCTGGTCTGGAACCGTGTGCGCATCAAGTCTGCCAATCGCTCGGTCAATACGATCAGCCCGTCGGCTTTCGCGTACACATCGGCCTCGCTCTCAGCGAGCTGCTTCAATTTGGCCGAAATATCCTTCCGGGAACGGACGGCTTCGTCTCGGAGCGTGTCCGCGAAAATCTGATGGCTTTCGAACAGGACGGGTGGCAGCTCACCTCGTCGTCGCACGGCAAACCGCGCCAGCTTGAGGTCGCGGGTGATCATGACGTTGACGCCATACTGCCGCACAACACGGCGAACCGCAGCCAACGCCAACAGATGAAAGGGCAACGTCCACGCGGGGCGAAACCATCCCACCTCACGCCGAAAGCGCGGAACCGATACCAGGTGGAGATTCGACGGTTGCTCCACCCCGTAATACCTGGCTGGATCGCTCTCGCCTTTGCCCCCGACCAGCCAGACCGCCTCTGCATGGGCTGCCAGCCCGACGCAGGTGTGAAAGGTCTGGAGTGACTCCGGCGCCGTCGAGGGAAACGCATGCGAATCCACATAGGCCACGCGCATCACGCGCCCCCGACCATGGTGTCCTTCACCATGGGGCCACCGCGACGCGCGCATAAACCTCCTCGAGATCGTCCAGCATATGCGTCAATGTCCAACGCTCGCGGACGCGCTCGCCCCCGTGAACCGCCCACCGCTCAAACCGCGGCCGATCCTGCAAAACGGCGCAGATCGCCTGGGCCAACCGCCGACTGTCCCTGGGCGGGACGAGCGTCCCGGTCTCGCCGTCGCGAATGACTTCCGCAACGCTGCCCACATCCGTGGCGACCACCGGGCGCTCCATGGCGAGGGCCTGTAAGAGGATTTGCGGGACGCCTTCCGAGCCGGTGGACGCCAAAATAAGCACGTCCAGACTGGCCAGGATGTCCGGAATGTCCTCGCGCTGACCGGTGAGCACAACCACAGCACCAAGACTTAGTTCCGATATCCAGTGCGTGATATTCCGACGCTGTGGGCCTTCGCCCACGATCAGCGCACGAAGCTCGGGCAAGCGCTCCCGGATTTCTGCAATGGCGTGCAGGAAGTCCCGATGCCCTTTCCAGTCTCGCAACGTGGCGACGATCCCGATCAGCGGGGCCTCGCTGGCGATCCCCAATTCCTTCCGGACGCGCGTGCCGTCCGCCTTGCGCGGATCGAATCGCGCCGTGTCAATTCCAGTCGGAATACTCCGGACCTTTGACTCCGGCAAGTGGATGTCCTGAATGAGGTGCGCGCGGATCGTTGCGCCCGTCGTGATCACCGCATCGCACAGCGCGCGATAGACAAACCGCGTGGCGGGGTTCGGGCCGATCGGAACAGACAGATGCCTCACGCGAGCGACCGGGACATGCAGGAGTCGAGCGGCGACCCCGGCGCACCAGCTATCCACCGAACTATGGGTGACGACCACCTGCGGGCGGAAGCGGCGGAACGCGACAACCATGCGCATGACGGTCCGCGGATCCAAGGCAAACGGCATAGCATCCGAGACGACGGTGAGCCCGGACTGGGCCGCCCGGCCGGCGATCGCGCTTCCCGGTTTGCACAGGATGGCGACGCGGTGCCCCCGATTCTGAAAACCGGATGCCTCGGTCAGGATGCGGATCTCCTGGCCGCCCCAGCCGGTCGAGGCCTCGGTGTGCAGAATGGCAATCGGGGTCGGCGTCATGCTTCGGGAACGCGCGCACCCCGTTCCCAGAGGTGAGCGTATTTGGCGAAGGTGTAACAGGCGTACAGACCCGCGAGCACCAATCCTCGCCATCCATCCACGAACCCGCGCTGCAGTCCATACATGCGGATGAAGGTCCAGAGGGGCCGCACCGTGAGGTCGGTCACCCGCGCGCGACGGCCATTAGACCACAGTTCCTCGGCGGCAAGCGCGGCGTAGCGCTCCATCCGGGTGAGGAATTCCTCGACCGAATCGTACGTGAAGTGATCCATCGGAGCAGTGAGGCGCCCCACGCGCCCCTCAATCTTGACGACTTCATGCACCGGTCGGTCGGCGAAGCGCCCGTGCGTCTTGTGGAAAAGGCGGAGCGAGTCGTCCGGATACCACCCGCCTCCCCGGATCCAGCATCCGAGAAAATGATTACGGCGTGGGATGAAGTACCCGTCGAGGGCTGTCGGGTCGTTGAGGACGCCCTCGATTGCCTCGCGCAACTCCGGGGTCACGCGCTCGTCGGCATCCAGTACCAAAACCCATGCATTTCGGCAGCGTTCGACGGCGAGGTTCTTGTGGGCGGCGAATCCGCGCCACTCGTCCCGGTACGTGCTTGCCCCCGCGGCGGCCGCGATCTCACGCGTCCGGTCATTGCTGCCGGAATCGCAGACGATGATCTCGTCCGCCCAGGCCACGCTCGCCAAGCAGGCTGGAAGCTTTCGCTCCTCGTTCAGCGCGACGATCGCCACCGACAGCGGGGTCCCCATTCTACTGGGCCTCGGCGCTTGCCGGAAGGAACCGCTCGACCGCTTCAAGAATCCGGGCCGCGGGAATGGCGTCCAGACAATCGCTGCGCTTCGTACCCAGGCACCCGTCGCGCCCACACGGACGGCAGAGATAGGGACTCGACACCACCACATGTCCAGGGCCCCAGGGGCCCCAATGGTGCTCACCGGATGGGCCGAAGAGTGCGACGACAGGGGTCCCCACCGCCGCGGCCATGTGCATCGGGGCGGAATCTACGCCCACGAAGACCTTGGCCTCGGCCAGCACCGCGGCCAATTCCGGCAAAGACGTTTGGCCGATCAGATCGATGACTGGCACATCTGCCTGTGCGAGGATCGCGCGCGCGGCCATCTGCTCTTTCTCTTCAGGACCGCTCGTCACCACGGCCGCGGTCCCCCGGCGGGCCAAGTGGGCCAGCGTCTCGGCGCAGCTCGCCGCGGGCCACGCCTTGAACAGCCAGCGGGACACCGGATGCACGGCAACGAACGGCGTGCCCGCGGCCAGGCCGCGGGACCTCAACCGCTCGCGTATCTGCTGCCGAGCCTCTTCGCGCACGATAAGCACCGGAGCGGCCTCCTCTACGGGGATCCCAATCCCCTCAAGGAGGTCGAGGTTACGCCGGACCGTGTGACGCCGGCCGTCCGATACCACGGCGCGTGTCAACAAGAGCCGTCGCCATTGGCCGCTGTGACGCGGCAGAAACCCGACCCGCTGCGGCGCCCCCGAGAGCCGAGCCAAGATAGCTTCCCGGTCTCCGTCGCCCATCGCGAGGACCAGGTCCGGCCCAAACTGGCGTGCGGCCCGGACGCTGGCCAGCGCACCACGACTTCCCGTGCCGCGATTGAACACGAGCACCTGATCGAGATCGGGATTCCCCTGCAGCACGCCTTCCGTCCCGTGCGGCACCATGGCGGCGATTATGGCGTCGGGCCAAACCCGTCTCAAGGCCCGCGTCGCCGCCGTCATGAGGAGAACATCCCCGATGTGCTTTAGTTTCAGGCACAGAATGCGGCGCGGCCGAAACCGCTGATCCATGCCTCAGGGCCCCTGAAATTGATTTTGGTAGAGCCGGGCGTAGACGCCCCGCATCGCGATGAGTTCCGCGTGCGTTCCGCGCTCGACCAGTCGCGCATTGTCCAAGACGAGGATCGTGTCCGCGTGGATCACGGTCGAGAGTCGGTGGGCGATCACGAAAGTGGTGCGGTTCCGCATCAGCCGCTCGAGCGCTTCCTGGACCAGGTGCTCCGATTCGGCGTCCAAGGCAGAGGTCGCCTCATCGAGGATCAAGATCGGCGGGTTTTTCAACAGGGCCCGCGCGATCGCGATCCGTTGCCGCTGCCCCCCTGACAAGCGCACGCCCTTTTCCCCGATCGCCGTCGCGTAGCCGTTCGGTAAGCCCTGGATGAATTCATCGGCATTGGCCAACCGCGCGGCCTCCCGGATAAGCCGGTCGTCGGCCGCCGCTTGGCCGTAGGCGATGTTGTTCGCTACCGTATCGTCGAACAGAATGGTTTCCTGTGTCACGATACCGATCTGGGCGCGCAACGAACGGAGCGTGACCTCTCGGATGTCCATTCCATCGAGCAGTATACGACCCGCGCTCGTGTCGAAGAAGCGGGGGATGAGATTGACCAGCGTGCTTTTGCCGGCACCGCTGGCGCCGACGATCGCCGCGATTTCGCCGGACTTGATCTCGAAATCCAGATCCTGGAGCACGACCCGCCCCGGCTCATAGCCGAAACTTACCCGCTCGAATCTGACCCGCTCGGTGACCGGCGCGAGCGACCGCGCTCCGGGCTGCTCGGCGACATCCGTCTGGACGCTTAGCAGCTCGAAGACCCGGGTGGCGCCGCCCATCCCGCGCTGGATATTGTTGTTCACGGCGCTCAGCCGCTTGATCGGCACGTACAGGGAGGCCAGCGCGGCCATGAAGCCCATGAAGGCTCCCGGTGTCAGCTCGCCGCGAAAAACCAGGTACCCTCCCATCCAGACGGCTGCCACGACCCCGACCGACTCGAGAATCTCCATGACCGGGATCGAAAGAGAATCGGTCCGCGCAATGCGCATGACCGCCTGGAACAACTCATGATTCTTCGCCCGGAAGCGCCGGGTCTCATACTCCTCCATCCCGAATGCCTGCACAATGCGCACGCCGGTAATGCCTTCTTGCAGGAGGGTCGACAACTCGGCCCGGCGCTCGAGGACCCGCGTGCTGCGCCGGCGCACTTTCTTGCCGAACTTTATAATCGGAATCACCGTCATGGGGAAAATCAGCAGCGACGCCAGCGCCAGTTTCCAGTGAATGACGAACAGGAGCACGACCAGTCCGATAATGGTAAACGGCTCGCGGAGGGCATTCCGAAAAATATCGGTCACCGCACTCCCTAGGGCGTCCACGTCGTTGGTCACCCGCGACGCGATCTCCCCGGTATTGTGGCGCATGAAAAAGCCGAGCGACAGCTGGTGCAGATGTGCGTACACTTCGTCGCGGACATCGGTCATGATCCGTTCGGTCGCATACCGCATCAGGATCACGCTGACATAATTGACCAGCGCCTTGACGATCAACACGGCCAGCAGGAACCAGGCGAGAAACGTGAGTACACTCATTTGGTTCGCCCGCATGAATGCCTCAACCGCATCCAGCGACGGGCCCAGCCATGCCTGCAGGGTCGACGGCAAACTCAGCATCTGCCGTTTGGTTCCCCCGCCGAACAGGGCGTCGAAGGCCGGCTGGAGCGACGCGATGGAGACCGCATTCAAGAGCGAGGCGATAAACAGGCAGGCGACCGAAGCAATAATGCGCCCGCGATACGGCAGCGCATAGCGCATCAGGCGCAGATACTGCTTCACTGGGCACCCCGTCGGACGAGTGGCCGATCCTGCCAAAGGGGATCGGGCCCGAACGCACCGTGCGAGCGCTCAGGGGCGCAACGGGTCAGGAGTGACGTGCGCAAGGACAAGAACGACACAACCCGGTGGGCGGCGACTCGCTGCAACGAATCCATCTGTCATCCAATTCTGTCGTCTCGTGCCCACTGCCACTCAGGCATGTGCCGGATCCCGTCCGGCCGAATCCGCGTACGCCAGCGAGGCCCGGATGAATTCCCGGAACAAGGGATGCGGACGCCGGGGACGGGACTTGAATTCGGGATGGAACTGACCGCTGACGAACCAGGGATGATCGATCAACTCCACCATCTCGACAAGGTTTCCATCCGGGGAGAAGCCGGAGAACTGCAGCCCATGCTTGGCCAGGACGTCGCGGTACTCGTTGTTCACCTCGTAGCGATGGCGGTGCCGTTCCGAGATCTCGGCTTCCCCGTATGCGTCGGAGGCTTTCGAGGCCGGCGCCAGCCGGCAGGGGTACGCCCCCAGTCGCATCGTGCCGCCCATGTTAGTGATCCCGCGTTGATCGGGCAGCAGATCAATAACGGGATGCGGCGTGTGGGGGTCAAACTCGCGGCTGTTGGCACCGGTCAGGCCGCAGACATTGCGGGCGTATTCGATCACGGCGCACTGCATGCCGAGACAGATGCCGAAAAACGGGATCAACTCTTCACGCGCGTAACTGATCGCGGCGACCTTGCCTTCGATCCCGCGGCCGCCAAAGCCGCCGGGCACCAGCACGCCCGAGACGTCGGCCAGGTGCTCCTTGGGGCCGTCGCGCTCGATCTTTTCCGCATCCACGGCTTTGATGATGACCTGGCAATCGTTCGCAATGCCGCCGTGGTGAATCGCCTCGTTGAGGCTTTTGTAGGCATCGCGGAGATCCAGGTATTTTCCAACCACGGCGATCGTCACCCGGCGTGCGGGATGGCGGACCGTTTGCACGATCCGCGTCCAGGAGCTGATGTCCGGCGCCTGGTCTGAGAGCGACAACATCTGGACGACGAGCGCGTCCAACCCTTCTTGGTGGAAGGCCAGCGGCACTTCATAAATCGTGCTCACGTCGCGGGCCGTGATCACGGCTTTCTCCGAGACGTTGCAGAACAGGGCGATCTTTTTCTTCATCTCCTTCGGGAGGTCCCGGTCGGCGCGGCAGAGCAGGATATCCGGCTGGATTCCGATTTCGAGCAGCTCCTTCACCGAGTGCTGGGTGGGCTTCGACTTCAGTTCGCCGGCGGCACTGACGTAGGGCACCAGCGTCAGGTGCACGTACAGGGTATGCTCCCGGCCGACATCGGCCTTCAGCTGCCGGATCGCTTCGAGAAAGGGCAGGCTCTCGATGTCGCCGACGGTGCCGCCGACTTCGATGATGACAACGTCCACATCTTTAGCCACCCTCAAAATCCCGCGCTTGATCTCGTCGGTGATATGCGGAATCACCTGCACGGTGCCGCCCAGGTAATCGCCCCGGCGCTCTTTGGTGATGACGGAAAAATAGATCTGCCCGGTGGTGATGTTGTTGTGGCGGGTCAGCCGGGCTTCGGTGAACCGCTCGTAGTGGCCGAGGTCGAGGTCCGTTTCGGCGCCGTCATCCGTGACGAACACTTCGCCGTGCTGAAACGGACTCATCGTACCGGGGTCCACGTTGATGTACGGGTCGCATTTGAGCAAACTGACCCGGATGCCCCGGCTCTCCAGGAGCGAACCGAGCGAGGCCGAAGCGAGTCCTTTGCCCAGCGACGACAACACTCCGCCGGTCACGAAGATAAACTTGGTCGGCATGCGCCCTCCGGAGAGAAAGAGTGATAAGAACCTGAAACGTCATCGCACAAGCTGACGCGTTACCCCGTCTAGCCGCGCATCATCTGCCGCACCCGTTCCAGATCGGCGGGGGTATCCACGCCGAAGCTCTGGTGCTCGGTCACGACCACGCGAATGCGGATCCCATGCTCCAACGCACGCAGTTGCTCGAGTCGTTCCCGCATCTCGAGGGGCGTCGGCGGCAAGCCCGCCAGCCTCAGCAGAGTCTCGCGGCGGTAGACATACAGCCCGACGTGCAGCAGAAACGGTCCCGCCAAGTCAGCCGGCACATCCTCACGAATGTGCGGGATTTTCGACCGGGAAAAGTACAGTGCAAAGCCCTGCTGGTCCTGGACGACCTTCACCTTGCTTGGGTCTGCCGCCTCCGCGCTCCCCATCGGTCGTGCCAGCGTGCCCATCTCGATCCTGGCATCCTCGGCGAGTGGTGCGACCGCCATGTCCACCATGCCGGGGTCGAGGAGCGGCTCGTCCCCTTGAATATTCACGACCAAGTCGCAGGGGAGATCTCGCACCGCTTCGGCGATGCGGTCCGTCCCGGACGGATGGTCCGGAGACGTCATGCACACCTTGCCGCCAAACGAGACGACGGCGTCACGGATCCGCTCGTCGTCGGTGGCCACCAGTACCGCATCGAGGAGGGCGGCCTGCGCGGCGCGTTCGACGACGTGCTGAACCATAGGCCGGCCGTACAGATCCGCGAGTGCTTTGCCAGGGAACCGGCTCGAGGCGTACCGCGCGGGAATGACGCCGACGATGCGCGGCTTCATGCATCGCCTCCGACCCGGTGCGCTGTGCGCTCCTTTAGCGCGTCGCGCAACTCCGCTCGGCTCACCGAGGCCGTGCCGCGCTTGCCAACGACCACCCCGGCCGCGCAGTTGGCCAGGACGGCTGCATCTTTGAACGACGCGCCCGCCGCCAATCCCAAGGCGAGCCCTGCCATCACCGTGTCCCCGGCGCCGGTCACGTCGTACACCTCCCGCGCAAACGTCGGGATGTGCGTGACCCCATGCCCGGCCTCGAACAGCGACATGCCCTGCTCGCCCCGCGTGATGAGGACCGCGCGGGCCTTAAGTTGATTGAGAAGCCGCGTACCCGCACGCAGCAGGTCCGCTTCTTCGCGCACCAAGATGCGCGCCGCCGCGGCCGCCTCGTGATGGTTGGGGGCCAACACCGTGACGTTCCGGAACAGCGACATGTGATGGACTTTCGGGTCCACGGCGACCATCTTCCGGAGCCGTGTCGCCAAGGCGAGGGCGTCGCGAACCAGCCGCTGTCCCACGACCCCCTTGGCGTAATCCGAGATGAGCAGGACGTCCGCCTGTGCCAGCCGTCCCCGCACCTGCTCCAGGACACGGGCCCGGACGGCGGGCGCGAGGGGAGCATCACTTTCCCGATCGAAGCGGACGACGTGCTGGCTGCCCGCGACCACGCGGCTTTTGATCGTGGTGGGGCGGGTGTCGTCGCTGACGAGACCGTCCGCCTGCACACCAGCGAGTGTGAGTTCGCGGGCCAGCCGCTCGGCGGCCGCGTCCGTGCCGACTACTCCAACGACCTCAACCTGCCCCCCAAGACTGGCGATATTGACCGCCACGTTTCCCGCGCCGCCGATCTTGAGGCTTTCCGAGCGGACCGCTACCACAGGCACGGGGGCCTCGGGGGAAATCCGAGACACCGTCCCCCAGACGTACTCGTCCAGCATCACATCGCCAAGGACAAGGACGCGGGTACGGGGGAATCGATCCAGGTAGCGGGGCAGGGTTGGGGGCGTCTTCACACGCGACATCCTCGTTAAAACTCGGCTACCCTATCGCATTTCTCCCTCAAATTCAACCCGCATCTCCCTCACCTCACGAATGGTCATCCTGATGTAAACGAAAAAAGCGGCCCGGAATTCGAACCGGACCGCCATGCATTCAACTCGCCGAAGGGGAGTACGACGCCGTATTCGTTGCGCAGTCCTACGCCAGATGTGTTGTTGCGTGCTCAATAGGCGATATGCATGCCTGGGGCTCCGCAGCCGCTTCCGCATCGTTCTTTTTTTGGAAGTACCCCAGCGTCGCGGCCAGACCGGTCTCCAAGTCCACCGTGGGCTCCCAGCCGAGGAGCGTGCGGGCGCGGGTGATGTCCGGCTGGCGCACCCGCGGGTCATCTTGGGGCAGGGGCTTCTGGAGCACTGCCACCGGGCGCCCGAGCACTCGTGCGACCGCGGTGACCAGGTCCCGAATCGTCCGCTCCGTCGGGTTCCCGAGATTGACCGGCTCGACGGCATCGGAAAAGAGCAGCCGGACCAGGCCATCCACCAGGTCGCTGACGTAGCAGAAGCTGCGGGTCTGCTGGCCGTCGCCGTAGATCGTGAGCGGCTGCCCGGCCAAGGCCTGCATCAGGAAGTTGGAGACCACGCGGCCGTCGTGGGGCCGCATGCGGGGGCCGTAGGTATTGAAGATCCGGGCGATCCGGGTGGGCACTTCGTGCACGCGGTGGTAGGCCATCACCAGGGCCTCGCCGAACCGTTTGGCCTCGTCGTAGACGCCGCGGGGGCCGACCGGGTTGACATGCCCCCAGTAGGATTCGGGCTGCGGGTGCACTTGCGGGTCCCCGTACACCTCCGAGGTGGACGCGAGCAGGAACCGCGCCCCCTTGGCCTTGGCTAACCCGAGCGCCTTGTGGGTGCCGAGCGAGCCCACCTTCAAGGTTTGAATCGGGTAGCGGAGGTAATCTACGGGGCTGGCCGGGGAGGCGAAGTGGAGCAAGTAATCGAGGGGGCCGTCCACATACAGGAACTCGCTCACGTCCTGGCGGAGGAAGCGGAAGCCCGGCCGGCCGAACAGGTGGGCCAGGTTGTCCAGGGCGCCGGTGAGCAGATTATCGACGCAGATCACCTCGTGGCCCTCGGCCAGCAGGCGATCCGCCAGATGGGAGCCGAGGAAGCCGGCGCCGCCGGTGATCAGGGTGCGGGGGGGACGGGGCATGGGGTCACCTCCGGCCGGGGGTGGGACGGCCGATGCCGATGTATTCGAACCCGAGCGCGGTGAGTGTTTCGCGGTCCAACATGTTGCGCCCGTCGAGGAGCAACGGCCGCACCATCGCCGCTTTCAGTCGGGCGTAGTCCAGGGACAGGAATTCGGGCCATTCGGTACAGAGGACCAGGGCCTCGGTCTGCTCGGCCACGGCATAGGCATCGCCGCAGATCTCGAGGTCCGGCACAACCTGCTTCGCCTTATCGGACGCCTGCGGATCGTAGCCCCGCACGTCGGCGCCCTCGTCGATCAAGCGCCGCGCAATCGCCAGGGCGGGTGCCTCGCGGACATCATCGGTGTGGGGCTTGAAGGCCAGGCCCAAGAGCCCCACCCGCTTGCCGGCCAGATTCCAGAGCGTCTGCTTCAACTTCGTGACGACGAGTTGCCGGCGCGAGGCGTTGATCCGTTCGACTTCCTTGAGCAGCGCGAAGTCGTAGCCGTTCTTTTCGGCGATCTTGACAAACGCCTTCAGATCCTTCGGGAAACACGAGCCCCCGAACCCGATCCCGGCATTCAGGAAGGCCCGCCCGATCCGTTTGTCGAGGCCGACGCCGCGCACCACCTGCAGAATGTCGGCGCCCGCCGCATCACACACGTCTGCCACGGCATTCGCAAAAGCAATCTTCATAGCCAGAAACGAGTTGGACGCGTGCTTGATCAGCTCGGCGCTGGCGATGTCGGTCACGAGGAAAGGGACGGCCCGATCCACGCGACAATCGAGATGGATGGGGCACGCAAACTTGCCGTCCACGATCGGCGCATAGAGCTCCCGCAGGGCGGCCTCCGCCCGCGGCCCGGACACGCCGACTACAATCCGGTCGGGGTGGAGAAAATCCTCGACCGCCGCCCCTTCCCGCGTGAACTCGGGGTTGGACGCCACCTCGAATGCGATCCCGGGCCGTTGCTTGTAGACCGTCAGCGTCTTCTCAATCCACTGCCCGGTTTGCACGGGCACGGTCGATTTTTCGGTAATGATGGTGTTGCGCGTCGCCTGCTCCGCAATGCGGCGCACCGCCCGCTCGACATACGTGAGATCGGCCTCGCCGTCGGGCCGGGGCGGCGTGTTCACGCAGATAAATATGATCGCCGCCTCGCGGACGGCCTCGCCGACCTCGGCGGTGAACCGGAGGCGCCCGGCGCGGCGATTGCGGGTGACGATCGTCTCGAGGTGCGGTTCGTACACCGGCAGCAGGCCTTCCTGGAGCGTGGCAATCTTCCGGGCATCGTCATCCATACACACGACGGCATGCCCAATTTCCGCGAGACAGGCCCCGGTGACGAGGCCGACGTAGCCAGAGCCGATGACGGAGACGTGCATGCAGGTTATCCTTTCACGCCCAACGTGTGATCGCTCGACCCGTTCAATGGCGGAGGTAGCGTGCGCAATCCGCCTCCACCATCAAGGTGATCAAGCCGGCGAAGTCGAGCCGCGGGGCCCAGCCGAGGACCCGCTTGGCCTTGCTGGCATCACCCTGGAGGAGGTCCACCTCGGCCGGTCGGACCAGGGCAGGGTCCTGGACGACGTGATCCTGCCAGCGGAGGCCGACGTGGGCGAAGGCGATCTCGCAGAGCTCTTGGACCGAATGCGTCTCGCCGGTGGCCACCACGTAGGTATCGGGCGTCGGCTGCAGGAGCATGCGCCACATCGCCTCGACGTAGTCCCCGGCGAACCCCCAGTCGCGCCGAGCTTGGAGGTTGCCCAGTGGGAGCGTGGTGGCCAAGCCAGCTTTGATCCGGGCCACGCCGTCGGTCACCTTGCGGGTCACGAACTCTTTGCCCCGGCGGGGGGACTCGTGGTTGAAGAGGATCCCCGAGCAGGCGAAGAGGTTGTAGCTCTCCCGGTAGTTGATGGTGATCCAGTGACCGTACACCTTCGCCACGCCGTAGGGGCTCCGGGGATGGAAGGGTGTGGTCTCGGTTTGGGGGGTCTCCACCACCTGGCCGAACATCTCGCTGCTGCTGGCCTGGTAGAACTTGATCCCGGGGTCCACCAATCGGATCGCCTCCAGGAGCTTGGTCACGCCGAGGGCAGTGAACTCCCCGGTCAGCACCGGTTGGATGAAGGAGGCCGGGACGAAGGACTGGGCGGCCAGGTTATACACCTCCTGCGGGCGGACCGCCTTCAGGAGGTTGATCAACGAGAGCTGATCGAGCAGATCGGCCTGCTCGATGACAATTCTCCCGCGCAGGTGCTCGATCCGTTCGAAGTTCTCGGTACTCGAGCGACGCACCATCCCGACCACCCGGTAGCCCTGGGTGAGGAGGAAGTCCGCCAGGTAGGAGCCGTCCTGGCCGGTGATGCCGGTTATGAGGGCGGTCGTCATTGGTTCTCTCGTAACGCGCGAACGAGGTGCTTGACTTCCTGCGCCCGGTCCTTCGGGCAAACGAGAATGCCCAAAGGCGTCTCGACGACGATGATGTTGTCCAGTCCGACCGTGGCGATCGGCCGCGAGGTGCTGTAGATCACGCAGCCGTGACTATCCCGGCCGACATGGCGACCGACCACGGCGTTGCCTGAATCGTCCTTCGGGAGAATGCGCCCGAGGGCACTCCACGCGCCGATGTCGTCCCACGCAAAGGTGGCCGGGACCATGAAGACCTCGGCCGCCTTTTCCAAGACCCCGATGTCCACCGACACCTTGGGCATTTCCGGGAACCGCCGGGCAAGGACGGCCTGTTCTTCGGCCGTACCGAGGGCCGGACGAATCGCTTCCAGCACACGCCAGTGCTCGGGCAGGTGCACGGCCATGTGCTTCAAGAACGTCGCCGCCGTCCACAGAAAAATCCCGCTGTTCCAGTAGTAGCGGCCGTCGGCCACGAACCGCTCGGCTGTGGTGCGGTCCGGCTTCTCGGTGAACCGCTCACACCGCCGCGCAGCGGCATGCTCGGGGACCACGCCGCCTGCGAGAATGTAGCCGTATCCCGTTTCGGGTCCGGTCGGCGGAATGCCGAGGGTGACGAGCCCATCGACCCGGTCGAGGAGCGCCGTCGCCTGCCGGATGGTTTCCTCAAACGCATGAAACGGCGTGATGAAATGATCGGAGGGCGTGACCAGCATGCGGGCTCCGGGCTGCCGCTGCTCGACGACCAGGGCGGCGAGACCGATGCACGCAGCCGTATCTCGCCCCTCGGGTTCCCGTATACAGTTCTCGGCTGGCAAGTCTGGGACCTGCTCGTGCACCACAGGCCAGAGGTCGTCGCGCGTCGCGACCAGGACGCGTTCCGCCCCGACCAGGCGGATCGCCCGCTCGACGGTTCGCTGGAAAAAGCTCTGATTCTCCAGGAGCGCCGGAAACTGTTTGGGATGGCTAGGTGTCGAAAGCGGCCAGAACCGCTCGCCGCTGCCACCCGCCAGCACGACCACGAACAGCCGATTCATGGCCGACGCCCCACGGGCCGGCTGCCCGGCCCCGTCGATCGTGGATCGCGCCTCGCCCCTAGCTCCTCATGGGGCTCGGCGCTCCGCGCTCGACCCGCCATCGGTACCCGCCCGTAATCGTCTTCCTTGCGGATGATGTCCGATTCCTCCAGGCGGGTCCCGTGTTGCACCTCGATGATGACTACCACGTCGCGGCCGCGGTTCTCGATCCGGTGCCAGCCGCGGCGCGGAATCACCGTCGAGTCGCGCGGACCCAACTGGAGCGTGCGGGGACCATTGACCACCGTGGCCACCCCCGCCACGACCACCCAGTGTTCGGACCGGTACTGGTGTTTTTGCAGGCTCAACCGCTGGCCGGGCATCACGGCGAGGCGTTTCACCTTGTACCCGGGTCCCTCTTCGAGCGTGGCAAAGCTGCCCCAGGGGCGCCGCTCAAAAAGGATCGGTCGGCTACGCACGCCGGCCGTGGAGGACGGAGGTGTCATCGCATGGGTTCCTTTGTCGCCGCGTGTTGACCCCAGTCGAGCAAGCCACGGACATCCTGCTCGTGCGGGGCTTCCGCATAGACCCGGAGCAACGGCTCGGTCCCCGATGCCCGCAGCATGATCCAACTCTCGTCGGTCCGCACCAGCTTCACACCGTCCAGCGAATCGACCCTGCACACCGCCTGGCCGGCAATATAGGCGGGCGGATCCTTGGCAATTTCCGCCACGACGCGGTCCCGCTCGGCCAGGCTGGCCAGACGCAGGTCGACCCGGCCATAGCGGTGCGGGCCGTAATCCTCTTCCATGTCCCGCACCAGCGTCGCCAAAGATTTCCCGGTCATCGCCATGCATTGCAACAGCAAGAGGGCGACGAGACCGGCATCCCGCTCCGGGATGTGCCCCCGGATGGCGAATCCGCCGCTTTCCTCACCACCGACGAGTGCCTGGTTTTCTTGCATAGCGGCGGCAATGAATTTGAACCCGATCGGCGTCACAACCAAGGGCAGGTCAAGCGCTGCCGCTTCCAGGTCAACCATGCGGCCGATATTGAAAGACTTCACGATCACACCGCGCTCGGTCCGGTTCCTGACCAGGTGACGGACAAGGAGCGCAAGGACCTGGTGCGGGGTCACGATCTGGCCGTCTTCGTCGATCGGCGCGATGCGGTCGCTGTCTCCGTCAAAGGCAAACCCGACTCGGACACCGAGTCCGTCCCACCCTGTCACCGCGGCCTGCGCCGGGGCCATATTGGCGGGAATCGGTTCCGGATGAAAGCCTCCAAAATACGGATTCAATTCGGCGTGAATCTCCCGGACCTGACATCCGGCACGGCGCAAGCGCTCGGCCAACAGGCCTTGCCCGGCCCCGTACATGACGTCCAGCACGACGCGAATGCCGCTCCGACCGATCGGATCGAGATCGACCAACGACTCCAGCCGATCGAGCCACGGCGTCCGCGCGTCAAAGCGCTCGATATCCGTCAAGCGGCACTCGGCACTCGGCACTCGGCGCTCGGCGCTCAATATTCGGCTCTCGGCTCTCAGCCGCTCGATCTCGGCTTCCACGCCCTGGGTGAAGCTGACCGGCGCCGATCCGCCGAAACTCGCCTTGAACTTGACACCGCTATATTCGGGAGGATTATGGCTTGCCGTGATCACAATGGCCCCGGCGGCACGCCGATGCACCACCGCATACGAAAAGGCCGGTGTGGGCGCGAAGGCCTGGGCGAGCGCAACGGGAAGCCCTTCCGACGCAATCGCCTCGGCCGCGACCCGGGCGAACTTGTCGGAAAGAAACCGGGTGTCGTAGCCGACCAAGAGGAGACGGTCGCCGCATTCGGCGCGCACTCGGCGCGCGATCGCGCGGGCGACCTGTCGCACCTGATCGAAGGTCACGTCTTGCGCGATGATGCCGCGCCATCCGTCCGTGCCGAATCGGATTTCAGTCATGTCCGCCTAAAAGAAACGTAGAAAAGGGTGAAGGCTGACCCTTGAAAACTGCGCGGAACTTCGCGTCATTCTGAGCGCCCGCCAAAAAGCCGTCAAGAAAAAAGCCGGTCAGATGGATGGTGAACAAACCGTCTCCCTTGCGGCTAGCAGGGGTGAGAGAGGGCAGGCAGAGGTCCGAGAGCTAGCGGCTCGGTTTCGCGAAACCCACGACCACATAGGTTCCGCTCGTTGGGTCCGTGCGAAGCGTGATGAACCCCTGCTTCTGTGCGTCCTCGAGCAGATCGCTGAAAGTCCGATACCCGAACGCCCGTTCGGTAAAGGCCGGCCGTTTTCTTTTCATCGTGTCCTTGACCATCGAGGACCAGAGGATCTCCTTATTTTCCCGCATCAGCCCAGCGATGGTATCGAACAGCAGCTCGAACGCTTCCCGCTTTTCCTTGGGGATCACTTGCACGCCGGGCGGATTGATCTGGTCGCCCGGAGCCAGCGTCTCGTAAAAGATGAACTCATCGCAGTTGTCGCTGAGCAGCGTGGAGGTGGAGCTCTTCATCCCAAGGCCGATCACCCGCTTGCCATTCGCCTTCAGTTTGGAGACGAGCGGTGAAAAGTCGCTGTCACCCGACACGATCACGAACGTCTGGATGTGCTCTTTCGAGTAGCACAGGTCCATGGCATCCACGCACAGCCGGATGTCCGCCGAGTTCTTCCCGGTCATCGAACGCTTCGGGATTTCGACCAATTCGATGGCGGCCTCATGGAGCTGCTGCTTGTACTTGGCATACCGGCTCCAGTCGGCGTATGCAACCTTCACGACCACTTTGCCTTTTTCGACCAGGCGCTCCAACACCAGGGCGATGTTGAATTCGTCCTTGCCGTGCTTGAAGCCCTGCGCCAGGTTTTCGAAATCGATGAAGACAGCCAGGGTGCTTTCCAGCTCCGCCATGCGAGTCCCCCTCGCGCCACGGCCATTAGCCGTCGGCATGCGCGGCTCGTGGCACGTGGCTCGCCGATCACTCCACCTTCGGCACAAGACTGAGCGCCTCGTCGATCGCGGACTGCGGCAGCTCCAAGTCTTCGAGTTGGCCGGCCATATACCGCTCGTACGATGACAGGTCGAAATAGCCGTGGCCGCACAAGACGAAGGCGATCGTCTTGCGCTCGCCGCGCTCGCGGCAGCGGAGGGCCTCGTCAATGACGACACGGATCGCGTGCGACGGCTCAGGGGCCGGCACGATGCCCTCGGTCTGGGCAAACTGGAGTGCAGCCTCGAATACGGGATTCTGGGGCAAGGCGACGGCTTCGATGACTTTCTGATCGTACAAGACGCAGATGAGCGGCGCCATCCCATGATAGCGCAGGCCGCCTGCGTGGATGGGAGCGGGCACGAACGAATGGCCCAGCGTGTACATCTTCATCAGCGGCGTTGTTCCGGCGGTGTCTCCGAAATCGTAGATATACCGTCCCTTGGTCAGACTAGGGCAGGCGGTGGGCTCGACCGCAATGATCCGCAGGTTGGGCGATTTTCCGCCCAGTTTGTCCTGCACAAACGGGAACGTGAACCCGCCGAAGGAACTGCCGCCCCCGACACAGCCAACCAGAACGTCCGGATATTCCCCGAGCAGCTCGAACTGGCGCTTGGTTTCTAGCCCGATGACGGTCTGGTGCAGGAGTACATGGTTCAGCACGCTGCCTAGAGCGTACTTCGTGTCCGGGCGCTTGGTCGCATCCTCGACCGCCTCGCTAATGGCAATGCCCAAGCTCCCCGGGGAATTCGGGTCCTTGGCCAGGATTGCGCGCCCGGCCTCGGTGTCTGGGCTCGGGCTAGGCACCACGGTGGCGCCCCAGGCCGCCATCAGGAGTTTACGATACGGCTTCTGCTCGTAGCTGATCCGAACCATGTAGACCTTGCACTCCATGCCGAATTGCCGGCAGGCCAGTGCCAGGGCGCTCCCCCACTGCCCCGCGCCGGTTTCCGTGGTGAGGCGGACCACCTGCTCCTGCTTGTTGTAGTACGCCTGCGCCACGGCCGTGTTCGGTTTATGGCTGCCCGCCGGGCTCACCCCTTCCCATTTGTAATAGATCCGGGCCGGCGTTTGCAGCGCTCGCTCCAAACGATGCGCACGGTAGAGCGGCGTGGGCCGCCAGAGGCGATAAATATCGCGGACCGGCTCCGGGATCGGAATATAGCGCTCGCGACTAACCTCTTGCTGGATCAGTCCCATCGGGAAAATCGGCGCGAGATCGTCGGGCCCGATTGGCTGCAGGGTGCCGGGATGAATGACCGGGGGTAGCGGAAACGGGAGATCCGCTTGCAGGTTATACCATGCCGCCGGCAAGTCCTTTTCTGTCAGAACCGTCTTCGTGTCGGACATGACCCCTCCTCGCTATGGTGTTACAGAGATTCGATCGAAACCCAGGATGCGCGCCCCGCTAAACTGCGGTTGACCGCTTCGACCACCGCCGTTGATGTCAATGCTTGTTCAAGCGTCGGCCGGCACGACGCCAGATCCGCCGGTGTGCAGAGACCGTCGGCCATGTCGCGGACGTCCTCCAAAAATGTACGCACGCTGTCAATGCCGTACCCGCGATACGCCTGCCCCGTGCCGGCGGGATAGCTCTGGGTGAAATATGGATTCACGTCTTCGATTCCCGCCTCATCCGTGATGAATCGCAACCCGCGATCTTTCTGGTCGCTTTCGAAGCGACCCAGCGTGCCGATCACTTTGAGCGATTGATAGGACAGCGCCGAAGTGGCGTTCGGATCAATCCAGTTCGCGGCAAAGCTGGAGACGAACGGTGCCGCGGAGCCGGGGAGAGACCACTCGACGATCGCCTGAACCGCATCGAACGCATCGATGCCCTGCCCGGCCAGGAGCTGCTTCTGCCCGGTGGCCATCGCGCGCCGCGGTGTCGCCTGCAGCGCGAACTGTAGGATATCCACGAAGTGGACACACAGGTACTGGAATGGGTTCGCCTGCTCAACCCAGTTCCGAAACACGTGTTCCGGGATCACGCGCCGCTGGCTGTACTCGACGGTCGCGTACAGGGGAACACCGAGCCGGCGAGCTTGCACCGCCTCTTTCAGCTTCAGATTCATCAGGTCCCAGCGCTTGTGGAAATCGACGGCTCCGTACGTGTTGTGCTCGCGCGCCAGCGCGACCAACATGCGGGCCTCGGCGAGCGTGGGCGTGAGCGGCTTTTCGACGAGTACGGGCAGACCGCGCTCCAGGGCAGCGCGAGCAATCAGGGCGTGCAAGGCGTCGGGGACAACAATAATGACGCACCCCCGGCTTGATACCTGATTCACGGCAGCGCGCCAGGCCTCCGGATCCGTCCCGTGCTTTGGTAGCCCATCGAATACGGCCTGCGTGCCCAACCGGCGGTTGAGCATATCGAGTTTCTCTTGAAAGTGCTTCA
>DATJQT010000020.1:0-2080 GCA_035505475.1 Vulcanimicrobiaceae bacterium | reverse complement strand
ACCTTCTGGTGGACAGCACCGGTCTGCGCCTGTGCGGGCCGGGCGACTGGCTGATGGAGAAGCACGGCAGTCGCAGGCGCCGGTCCTGGCGGAAGCTGCACCTCGCCACCGATGCCGACACTGGACGGATCGTCGCCTCGGTGCTGACCGACCACGCCGCTGATGACGGCGCACAGGTTGGCCCTTTGCTCGACCAGGTGGATGCTTCCGTCGCCTCCGTCACCGCAGACGGTGCGTTCGACCGGGACGACGTCTATGCCGCGGTCGCGGCGCGACACCCCGCTGTGAGCGTTATCGCGCCACCGCGATCCAGCGCGGTTCCGAGCAACTCGGCCGAGACAGAGCCAACACAGCGCGACCGGCACATAGAGGTGGTCCGGTTTCTGCGGACACCGTTTCGGTTTCTATAAGTGGATCGCCCCGCTTTTGGTTGTCTCTCCGTGAATGCTCGCTGGGGCGGCCCGTTCATGCCGCCACCGCTGCCGGCGCCAGGGCTGCGAACCAGGCGTGGTCCGGTGTCCTGCCGCCGTGGTGCGAATGTGGCCGCCTGCTGTTGTAGAAGTCCAGATACCGGCCGATCGATGCCCGGGCCTCCGGCACGCTGTCATAGGCCTTCAGATAGACCTCCTCGTGCTTGACGGATCGCCACAGCCGCTCGACGAACACGTTGTCCCGCCAGGCGCCCTTGCCGTCCATGCTGATCTTGACCTTGTTTTTCAGCAGCACGCCGGTGAATTCCAAGCCCGTGAACTGGCTGCCCTGGTCGGTATTGAAGATTTCCGGCGTGCCGTGGCGCGTCAACGCCTCTTCCAGGGCCTCGACGCAGAACTCCGCCTCCATGCTGATCGAGACACGCCAGGAGAGCGCGCGGCGGCTGAACCAGTCCAGCACCACCACGAGGTAGACGAAGCCCCGGGCCATCGGAATGTAGGTGATGTCCGCCGCCCAGACCCGGTTGGGCCGGGTTACCACCACGTCACGCAGAAGATACGGGTAGATCTTGTGCCCCGGCCCCGGTTTGCTCGTCCGCGGGCGTCGATACAGGGCTTCGATGCCCATCCGGCGCATCAGCGTCCGTACGTGTGTCCGGCCGATGATGATGCCCTCGTTCGCCAGCATCGAGCGCAGCATCCGGCTGCCCGCGAACGGGTAGTCCAGGTGCAGTTCGTCAATCCGGCGCATCACCGCCAGTTCGGACGCCGAGACCGGCTGCGCGTCCCGGTAGACCGTCGAGCGCGCGATACCCAGCAACCGCGCCTGGGTGGCAAGCGCCAGCTCATGGCCCCGGTCGATCATCGCTTTGCGCTCAGCAATCCGGCCTTGCTGAGCGCACCGGACAAAAAATCGTTCTGCAACGTCAGCTCGCCGATTTTGGCGTGCAGGTCCTTGAGGTCCACTGACGGTTCAGCGGCACCCCGAGCGCCGCCGAAGACCGACACCGCGCCCTCCAGCAACTGGGTCTTCCAGGCGATGATCTGGTTCGGATGGACGTCAAACTCCTTCGCCAGCTCTGCCAGTGTCCTCTCACCCTTGATCGCCGCGATCGCAACCTTGACCTTGAAGGCCGGTGAGTGCATCCGGCGCGCTCGTCTCGTCATCTGTCCCGTTCCTCTCCGCAGCCATCAGGCCGCAATGGCGCCGGGAAATCCACTTATCGAACTGTCCGATTTTTCCGGACCACCTCTGCGGATGGTGGCGACGCGCAGCGCGTCAGTAATCGACGCGCTGCTGGCGGCGACCGCGCTGGCGCACGGCCTTGTCCTGGTCACGCGCAACACGGCGGATGTCGAGGGCCTCGGAGCGCAGTTGTTCAATCCGTTCAATGCAGCGGCAGGATAAGACAGGGCGAATGGCGGCCGGAGACGCTCCGCGTGCGGCGCCCGGAAAGCGGCTCCGGCATATTTTGGTGCTATACCGTAACGAAATGGTTTCCCCCGCTGTTCCCCCGGTTGGCCATCAGCCACGCCAGGGGATCACCCCGGCCGCCGCCCAGAGATCCGCCGTCGCCTGCTCGGCGGCGATGACGCTGTCGTCGATCGGCACCAGCACAGGGTGCTCGGTGTTCAGGACCTGCCGCGCG
>DATJQT010000019.1:0-18743 GCA_035505475.1 Vulcanimicrobiaceae bacterium | reverse complement strand
GCAGATGGGTACATCGCGAAGAGCGGGCAAATCGAGCCCAGCCTCCCTCCGGTGCACGCGTTTCGGGCTCCGCAAGGCATTCTGCAGAATTTCCTCCACCGCCGAATTCTGGCGGCGTAGCCGCCCTCCACTCCACACCTTCCGCGTCATCTCGGGCGCGCTGGCGCTGCACGCGTGGCGTGTCGCCATGCGCTCTGGGTGCGACGATTCCGCACGGCCGAGACGGATTCGCTCGAAATTCATCTTCCGGTCATCTGTGGCTAACATCTGGCGTCCATCGTACGGCCACCATTGATGGGCAGCTCGCAACGGCGAGCATCGCTTTGTGCGACTGCCTCGGAGGCCGCATGCACGACGCTTTGCCTTGCGATTCCGCTGTTCGGGACCTTCCTGGGGCGCTGGAGCGCCTTGCCGGCGGGAGTCCCCACTGGATGCCGTTTTCCCCGGAGGACGCCACGGCCGGCGTGGAGAACGAGCTGCAGGCGTCCGTCGCGGGCGCGCCCGAAGCGGTGGACCTGCCCCTGACCTTGCGGCAGAGCCATTATTACGCCAACTGTGCGCCATGCGCCCCACTCGACGAGTATCTGCAGGACGGACCAGGCCGGCTCTGGGAAAATAGCTGGGTGCGATTCCCGGCACGCACGCTCACCCCGCTGGCACGCACCACGCTCGAGATCGACCTGCTGGCGGACAAGACGCAGCCCGAGAAGGGCCGCCGGACCGATGCCGACCGGTTCTTCTTCCGGCACGGCAGCGACACCTGGGTGCGTCTCCCAATCAGCTACCTGCTCAAGCTCGCACTGGCCGATGCGCTGGGCTCGGCGCGCCGGGTGCCGGGACTGGCGTGGCAGACCGGGCGGCGCTTGCTGGGTCACTTCGTCAACGACAACAGCTCACCCGAGACGACCTCGTTCCACATCATCCCGCTCGCGGGCCCGCGCGGGCAGGGGCAGGCCGTCGCCCGCGAGACCGCCAAGCGCTTCCTGCTGACCCAACTCTTGGTGATGTACGCCAATACCAAGTTCGAGCTGGCCGCTCATGGACAGCGCGCCCTCGTGTACGGTGCCCCGCACGCCCCAGTGCGGCAGCGGCAGCTTGCTGCAATAATCCCCGATACACTCTTTCGCGACCTTTTCATGAATCCCTGCCTCTCGGGGTGGGACGAGGGCGAGGTCAAGCTTCGCTACATGCATCTGTGCCATGAGGTCCTCTGCCGCAGTCAGTTCCGCGCCGCGACCGCGCTGAAGGCCGCAGGTCGAGCGGCGCATGCGGGCCCCATTCCCCAGCTCGCAACCGTCAGTCTGTTGAACAACGGCACGCATATCAGCCTGGGTAGTCGCCTGCTCGCACGCGCGCTGGCCGATCCGGCGTCGGGGTTTTCCGCCGCGCACGAAAAGGCCATCGGCGATCTGGTCATCAAGGTGGTCGAGCATTTCCTCCCGCTGTTTGTGGGCACCTACTCCGCCGCGCCGTACCGCCTAGGCGACCACGAGTGCCGTCCAGAGCGCGTGCTCGGCTTCTTGCCGCACGAGCTGACGGCGGAGGACGTCCGGGCGCTCTGGGAGACGTGGCGGGTTCAGTCTTTGCACCACTGGCCCCGGGCGTTTTGGCGCTCCGCGGGCAGTCGGCTGATTCCAGACGCGCGAATCCTCGATTACCCGATGGCACTGGCGAGCACGGTGCGGACCGCGGGCTTGGACGGGCGGCTCGGGAACCTCACCCGGCTCAAGGCGGACCTGGCCGAGCTGGGCGTGTTCGACCCCCGCATGGCCCCGTACCTGCCGTACCGGTTGCGCGAGTTCGGCCACGTCGGCTTTTCCGGATTCGAGGGCCGCCAGCACAGTCTCTTTCCGAGCTTTGTTGCCGATCTCGGCGCCGCTGCAAACCTGCAATGGCTGATCACGGCGTGGGCATTTCAGGCCGTCAGAGAAGGACAGATCGGGCATGCGGATATTCCCGACGATCCACAGGTGGAAAGCGAACGCCGACAATTCTTTTTCGGCACGGCTCTGGGCGTGGGATCGTGCCACCTTCGCGCTGGCACGCGAAATCGCTTCCTATCCCGCGTCCTGTCCCGCGCAGCGGTTGTCCGGGCCAGCCGCCGCATTCCCGGCTACCTCGAAGTGCCGCTGGATACGTACCGCCGCGCGCTCCTGGCCGTCCTTGAGCAGGACGGTCGCGCGACCTCTGCGCGGCTGGGACTGGAGCCGGTCCTGAACGATCTGTGGGAACGGATCGAGCATCCCACCGAGACGGGGGCCACTGCGCGGCTGCTCCGCGGTATCGAGCAGCACATGGGCGGCGCGACCTCTGGCACGGCCGAAGAGTTCAACGCCGCGACCGAGGCCTACTATCGCGACGACCTGCGTCGCGAGCAGCTCTCCGAAGCCCTGCAACTCTTGGAAGACGACGTCCAAACCTATGACGGACCGGGCCGCGGTCATGCACTCTACGCCAGCCTGCGCGCGGTTCTGGGCGAGCGTGGTGCCCCCTCGTACCTCGGGTTCGTGCGAGGCGAGCTGCTCGCAGAGCGGCTGCCCGTTGACGAGCTGCAACGCATGATTCTGCTGGTCCTGATCAGTGTCGCCTGCGACACGGAGGAGGCGGAGCAGCCGCATGCCGAATTCGGCGGCACCGTTGTGGAAGAGCCGGCATCAGTACGTTGACCGAACCGGTACGACGGTTCGCACCGAAGGCCTCTTTGGTGACGCCGTCGTCTCGTGGCTGTACACGCCGTTGTGGGAGAATGGACCGGCCCTGTATTCCCTGCTCACCGGGAAACGCACCTCCCGACTCCTCGGCTACCTGCAATATGACGCCCTCTTGGACGCCCGGACCCTCGGGATGCGCCGGTATTTGGAATCCTGCGGGGTCGATCTGATCGAATGCGTCGAGCTTCCCGAGCGGCTCGATACGCCCCGCAAGCTCTTCGAGCGGCAGATCCGGTTCTGGCACTGCCGCCCGATGCCGGACGACCCCGCCACCGTCGTGGCGCCCGCCGACGCCCGCACGCTGGTCGGATCCCTACGCGAAAACTCGGCGCTGTTCCTCAAGGGCAAGTTCTTTCACCTTGACGAGCTGGTTGGCGAGGATCGCGGCTGGGCCGACACCTTCCGGACCGGGGACTTTTCGGTGCACCGCCTGACCCCGGACAAATACCACTACACGCACGTGCCGGTGTCCGGTCGCGTGGTGGACAGCTACGAGATTGCCGGGCGCTACCACGCCTGCAATCCCGGGGCGGTGGTGACCGTGATGACGCCCTATTCCAAGAATCGGCGTTCTGTCGTGATCCTCGATACCGACGTCCCCGAGGGCACGCAGGTGGGCAGGGTGGCCATCATCGAAATCGCCGCCCTGATGGTTGGCGATGTTGTGCAGTGCTACAGCGCAGACCGGTACAGGTCTCCGGTGCCTGTCCAGCCCGGCATGTTGCTCGAGCGCGGAGCCGTCAAGGGTCTGTTCCGGCCGGGCGGGAGCACGGTGGTTCTCGTGTTTCAATCGGGGCGTGTTGCCTTTGCGGAGGATCTGCTGCGCAATCGTCTCCGGGCGGATGTCGAGACGCGCTTTTCCCTCGGGTTCGGGCGGCCCCTGGTCGAAACCGACCTGCCGGTGCGATCGCTGCTCGCCCGGCGACAGCAATCACCGGCTGTTCAGGAGGCTCACGATGGCGAATGAAATATTCGTGCTCGCAATGGCGGCGTGCTTGGCAGGCGTGCTGGGCTGGGGATTCCGGACCCTGCCGCGGGAAAACTGGCAAATCGCCGCCGCGATCCCGATCGCGAAAGAGAGCAGCGGCCACTGGCGGGGCCTGAACCTGACCTACTATGGGTTCTTCCAGGCGAGCGCCTACACGGTGGGACTCGCCATGATGATCGTCCTGCTGGGGGCGGTGCACATTCCGCTGCGAAGCATCGTCGTCATCGCCGTCTTGATTCTGACCTGCTGCATCCCCGCCTCCAAGCTGGTGGCTCGCCTCGTGGAGCGCAAGCAGGCCACCTTCACCGTGGGTGGGGCGGTGTTCGCGGCCGTCCTCTTCGTCCCGACGGCCCTCTGGTTCGTCAATCGGTTCCTCGCGTTCTGGGTGGGCACCGTGATCCCGATCGCGGCCGGCCTGGCGGCGACCGCGATCGCCTATGCCCTGGGGGAAGGCATCGGACGGCTCGCCTGTGTGAGCTTCGGATGTTGCTACGGGAAGCCGGTTTCCTCCGTACCGCCTCGGCTGCGGGGCGTGTTCGCCCGCTGCAATTTCGTCTTTGCGGGAGGCACCAAGAAGATCGCGTACGAAGGCGGCCTGGAGGGTGAACCGGTCATTCCGATCCAGGGGATCACCGCGGTCCTCTACGTGGCGCTCGCCCTGCTCTCATCGCTCCTGTTTCTGCACGGCCAGTACCGCACGGCCCTCGGCGTGGCGTTCATCGGCACCCAGCTCTGGCGCATGGTCTCGGAGGTGTTGCGGGCAGATTACCGGGGCGGGGGAAAGATTTCTGCCTATCAGATCATGGCCCTGCTCGGCGCCGTGCTGACGCTCGTGGGGGCCCCTGCCCTTCCCGCCGACCGGCTGCCTCACGCCGACATCGCCGCGGGACTGGCGTTGCTCTGGCATCCCGGCGTGATCATCTGGCTGCAAGGGCTCTGGCTACTGACCTTCCTCTACACCGGGCGCAGCGTCGTCACGGCCGCCACGGTGTCCTTCCACGTCCACCGGGATGTCGTGTAGCTTCAGGACCAGAACATCGTCCGCTTGACCGCATCCAGCAGCCGGTGGATGTCCTCGGGCACCACCGTGCCGATATTGCCGATGCGGAAGGTGTCGGCGACGGTGACCTTCCCCGGATAAATCACGAACCCCTCGGCCTTGAGCGCGTGATAGAAGTGGGCAAAACTGTACTGGGGCGAGATGGGGCTCAGGAAGGACGTGATGATCGGGGACTGGTAGACATCGGGCAGCAGGCAGTGGAACCCGAGGGCGCGCATCCCGTCCGTCAGCGTCCGCTGATTCTGGACGTAGCGCCGGTGGCGCACCGCCACCCCGCCCTCCGCCTCGAGCTCGCTCATCGCCTGCACGAAGGCGCGGACCACGTGCGTCGGCGAGGTGAACCGCCACTTGCCGCCCTTGGTTTCCATCTCGCGCCATTGATCATAGAGGTCAAGGCTGAGCGAGCGCGCACGGCCCTTGGTTTGTTCGAACTCGCGCGCGCGCGCAATCACGAAGCCAAATCCCGGCACACCTTGAATGCACTTGTTGGAGCTGCTGACCAGGTAGTCGGCACCGAGCGCTGCCGCGTCGATCGGAATGCCGCCGAAGCTGCTCATCGCATCAACGATATAGACCTTCTGGTGGGCTTTGACGAGCCGGCCGATCTCCGCCACGGGATTGAGAATACCGGTCGTCGTCTCGCAGTGGACCACCGCCACGTGCGTGATGCGGGGGTCGGCGATCAAGGTCTCTTCCAGCTTATCGAGGTCCGGCGGCCGGATTTCGCCGCTGTCCTGCTGCAGGACAGGAATCTTTAAGCGCCGCGCAATTTCGACCATGCGATTTCCATAGGCCCCGTTGGACAGCACGAGCAGCAGGCCGTCGGCCGGGATGGCCGTCCCCAGCGTGGCCTCCACGGCAAAGGTCCCGCTGCCCTGCATCAACACCGCCGTGTATCCCGCGTCCGGGGTCGCGAGCGCAACCAGCCTGCGGCGCAAATCCTGAACCAGCCCATTGTATTCGTCGTCCCAGGTGCACCAATCGCGGAGCATCGCCGCCTTCACTCCCTTCGAGGTGGACAGGGGGCCGGGGGTGAGCAGCAGATAGGGATTGTCCGGAAGCAGAGCGGGGTCCATGCCATTCTCCATCGCTCCGCGGGGGAGCGCAGGGGGTCTCAGCGACACCAGACGATCAAGCGCATCATGCCCAGGGCTGCTGGTCATCCGTTATGGGCGTTCGCCGCGCGCCAGGCGCTCGTTGATCGCGCGAAAGACCTCGGGGCATCCCTCGACGCTCTCGATCACGTAGTGCGCCCCGGCTTGGCGCAGGCGGGCTGCAATCACTTCCAGCCGCTGGCGGAGATCGTTAGGTGCAAGGAGTCTCACCTCCGCCTCGGTCAGGCCCAGCTCGTTCCCGGTCCGCGTCACCCCGACCGTCCACATCCCGGCGTTCAGCCCTTCGTGAATGTCGTTGACCGTATCGCCCACCTTGACCAGGGCCTCCATCGGGTAGACCCCGAGCTGCATCGCATTCTGGTAGCACATCCAGGGATACGGCCGGCCCGCGGGGACATCGGATGGGCAGACGATCGCGTCGGGGACATATCCGTACCGCTTGGCTTCCGGAACGAGCACGTCCATGATCGGGGTAGTGTATCCGGTCGTTGAACCCACCTTGATGCCTTGACTATGCAACCTGTCAATCAGCGCCAAGATGCCGGGGATGGGCCCGGCGGTTGCCGCCACGCTCTCGACCATGAGGGGCTCGACATCCAGGTACATGGCATCCACGTCGGCCTCGGTGGGCGTGCGGCCGTGCACGGCGTGCCACTTGGCCGCAACGGACGGGTCGGCGCACATCTGGCGCACGTGGTCCTTCTTCATCAGCCCCATCGGCTTGCGCGCCTCGCCGGTCGTGACGTCGACGCCCCGCCGCTTGAACACTTCGATGAAGACGGCGACCGGCCCCACACAGCCGTAGTCAACGGCGGTGCCCGCCCAGTCCATGATCACGCCCTTGAGCGGACCCGTATACGCGCCTTTGCGGATGTACGGCTGCATGATTTCTCCTTCACTTATTGGCCTCTGGCTCTTCGCCGTTGGTCGTTAGCTCCGTTCGATGCGCGCTCACCCGGCAATCGGCGCACTAATTGGGTGCCCTGTCTCCCTTGCTCTCGCGCCCCCGGGTCTGTCCTGTCCCTTTCTCTATCTCTGTCCCGGTCACGCCGCCAGCCACGCTTGCGCACGAGTGCGGAAGCCCTTCGTGACCACCCCGTAGCCGAAGCGGACCAGGATGTTGGCCACGACGATCAGGACCGACATGGCCGCGGCCGACGCCACGTCGCCGGCGTCGTCCATGTTGGCCACGGCAACCGACGCGAGTTGCAAGTCGGCGGAGTACAGAAAGATCACGCCCGAGACCGTCGCCATGGCGTTGACGAAGAAGTAGAGCGCAATCTCGAGAATCGCCGGCAAGCACACGGGGATGGTTACCCGGGTCAGCGTCACGTAAAAGGGAACACTCATGGATTGCGAGACCGATTCGAACTCCCGGTCGAGTTGCTTGAGAGCCGTGGTCGCGGTGAGAAAACTGACGGTTGAGAAGTGGACGATATTGCAGAGCACCAAGATGGCCATCGTGCCGTACAGGAAATGGAACGGATTGGGCACCCGCCATCCGAGCACCTGCCACGCCGGTGCGTTGAAGAAGAAGATGTACGAGAGCCCGATCACCAGGCCAGGCAAGGCGAGAGGGATGGTGGCCAGAAAATAGCCCGCCTGCCGGAGCCCTCGGGCGCCGGGCACCTTCTCGATCAAGTACGCACCGAGGAACGTGACGGCCGTGCCCGCGAGGGCGGTGTACGCCGACATGCGGACGCTGTTCCAGAAGGCCGTGAGCCCTCCGCCCCCGGTGTTGCGGAAGTTGTAATGGCTCAGGTCCATGCCCAGATTATAGGGCCACACCTTGACGAGTGAGGCGAAGAGCGCCGTGGAAAACAGCACGATCATGCCGACCGCGATTGCCGAGCAGAAGGCCAACAGGACGCCGTCGCGGCCGGCGGTAGGCTGCGGCCGATACGGCACCGCCTTCGCGGCGATCGCTGCCGTCTGTCGCCGTTGGCAGAACCGGTCGAGGAGGAACGCCAGAACGGTCGGCACCAGCAGGATGATGCTGACGGTGGCGCCCATGCCAAAGTCCTGTTGCCCGATCACCTGCTTATAGATGTCGGTCGCGAGAACATTGTAGTTGCCCCCCACGACTTTCGGTGCGCCAAAATCGGTGAATGCGGAGATGAAGCAGACGAACACGGCGCTGATCAGGCCATACTTGATGCCAGGGAGGGTGACGGTGAAAAAGGTCCGCAGCTGCGAGGCGCAGAGCGACGCCGCCGCCTCGTACAGCCGGGCGTCGGCAAGGCTGAGCGCGACGGCAAGGATCAACATGGCTTGCGGAAACGTGAAGAGAATCTCGGAGATGATGATCCCCACGGGCCCGTAGAGGCCGATATCCACGGCCAGCGATACCCCGAGCGTGCGCTCCCAAAATCCAAACAAGCCGGTCGTGATCAGGCCTTTCTTGCCGAAGAGGTACACGAGAAAGATTCCGTAGAGCAGCGTCGGCGCAAAGAGCGGCAGCAACGCGATACCGCGGAAGAATCCTTTGCCGGGGATGCAGCTGCGCGTGAGCGCGTAGGCGTAGGCAAGCCCGAGCGGCACGGAGACCAGCGTCGTCACGACCGAAACGAAGAGGCTGTTGGTCAGCGATCGCGCCAATGAGGGCGTGTGAAAGTAGCGCTGAAAGTTGGCCAGGCCGATGAATGCGCCTTGGGAGTCAAACACGCTCTTGGAGAACAGGACGCCCAGCGGGAAGATCACGACGGCCAGCATCCACAGGCAGCCGATCAGGAGAAGGCCGGTCATCAGCCAGCGATCCCAATCGATCTGCTCTGCCAGGCCGTGCCGGCGCGGCAGCGCAAACGCGTCGAACGTGGCGTCGGTCATGCCGTATCGCCTGCGTACACGCGGATGCGATCAGGGGGCAGGTGGACGGCGATCGGCATCTGTGCGCGCAACTGCAATCGCCGCACCGCGTCGGTAGACACGTCGGCCTTCAGCGATGATCCGTTCACCGCCTCCGGCAGACGGATCGTGATCCGGTAGTGTGGCCCGCGGAATTCCAACCCCGCCACCTCGGCGCCGACGGTGTTACCATCGCCGTTCACGGCAGACTTGAGAACCAGGTCTTCCGGTCGGATGGCGACGGTGACCGGGGTTCCCGGCGCGGGATGCGTATGGCCGTTCTGCACGGCCAGGGCGAGCGGGCCAAGCCGGTACTGGCCGGGCGCCTCGGAGATGGCACGCTCGAGGAAGTTCATGGCGCCGATGAATGAGGCCACGAAGGGTGTGGCAGGCTTGTTGTACACGTCGAGCGGCGTTCCGTCCTGGACGATGGTGCCGCGATCCATGATGAGGATGCGGTCGGCCATCGTTAAGGCTTCTTCTTGATCGTGCGTCACCATCAAAGTGGTCACGCCCAGGCGGGTTTGGAGCTGCCGAAGCTCGCTACGCAGCAGGATGCGGACCTGTGCGTCAAGTGCCGAGAGTGGTTCATCGAGGAGCAAGAGGTCCGGAGAGAGCGCCATGGCACGCGCGAGCGCGACGCGCTGCTGCTGTCCGCCGGACATTTGGGCGGGATATTTCTGGCCCATGCCCGTCAGGCCGACCAGCTGCAGGAGCTCCTGCACCCGGGCGTCCGCTCCCGCCCGGTTTCCGGTCCGTCGCAGACCGTATCCAATATTCTCGATGGCCGTCAGGTTGGGAAACAGCGCGTAGGATTGAAACACGATCCCCACGTTCCGGCTGGCAACGGGGAGCCGTGACACGTCTCGGCCTGCCAAGTGCACGGCGCCGGTGTCCTGCCGCTCGAGACCCGCGACCACTCGAAGCACCGTCGTTTTTCCGCACCCGCTGGGCCCCAGAATGCACACGAATTCACCGCGGCGGACGGCAAACGACACCTCGTGCAGCGCGGTGAACCGCCCGAACGTTTTCTCAATCCCTGTGGCCTGAAGAAACGGCGTGTCTGTGGAAGGCGAGGGCTGGTTCATACAGAATACACAGCCCCAGCCTGGCGCTGTGCGCCAGGCTGGGGTCCTTGTTCAATCGCGAACTATTTCGGCTCGCTCTTTCCGTCGTAGCGCTTGGTCCATTCGGCCAGGATCTGCGCCCGATTCTTGGCCGCCCAGTTGAAGTCGTTCTTGATGAGCTGCTTCAGCGGCTCTTTGGGATAGCCTTCCGGAATCGGCTCGCCGGTCGGAATGGAGGTCAACGCGTAGCTCTTGGCATACTCCTTCATCACCACCGGGCTGATTGCCCAATCGAGAAAAACCTTGGCGCCCGGCTTGATTTGGGCTTTCTTCATGAGGGCATTGGCTTCCAGATCCCAGCCGGACCCTTCCGTCGGGAACACCGTCATGATCGGGGCGCCGCGCTGCTTTTCCTGGATGCCCCGGTAGCCAAACGAGATGCCGATCGGGAATTCGCCGGCGCCGGCCTGCTTGCAGGGCTTCGAGCCGGAGTGCGTGTACACGGCGATGTTCTTGTGCAGGTCGTCGAGGTACTGCCAGCCCTTCGCCTCGCCCATCAACTGCAGGACGGCCGAGACGGTTAGGAAGCCCGTTCCCGACGATGCCGGGTTGGGCATGACCAACGCCCCCTTGTACACAGGCTTGATCAGGTCGGCCATGGATTGTGGGATCGGCAGGTTTTTGGCCTTGACCTCGACCGTATTCACGCAGAAGCCAGTCTCCCAGGCATCGATGCCGACCCACTGCGGCGGGTTGCGGGTGTCCTTGAACTGCGCAGGCACCTTCTCCACACCTTTGGGCGCGTAGCCGGTCAGCAGGTGCTCTTGATCGAGGACCAGCAGGCTGGTCGCGGCGGTGCCCCAGACAATGTCGGCCTGTGGGTTGGCCTTCTCGGCCAAGAGCTTCGCCGTGACGATGCCGGTCGAGTCGCGCACGATCTTCACGGTAATTTCCGGGTGTTCTTTCTTGAACGACTCCAGGTAGCGTGGGACTTGATCATCTTCGAGGGCCGTATAGACTAGAATGTCTTCCGCAGCCGCAGCCATGCGTAGCGCCGGCAGGCCCAGGCAACAGGCCAGCAATACCGTGAGGCATCCCAACCAGATTCGCTTCGCCATAATCTGCTCCCATCGTGGTGAGTGAAAGTCGCGGCTCGCACGGGCCGCGCGTGATTTATATGGCAGAGGTTGGTTACACGCATGTGACAGTCCAGTGAAGAATTGGTCACACACAGGATTAGTTCCCGAAATTTCACCATAACGCCATCGTCTCGACACGCTTCTGTAACATACGGGCGATAGACTCTGTATTTATAGAGGACAAGTCAGGGGAAGAGCTGAGGACCACATGTCCGGTTTTCCCTCGCGCTGCGACACGGTCGTGATCGGTGGCGGCATCCTTGGCTGCAGTGTCGCCTACCACCTAGCCCGTTTGGGCGCAGAGTCCGTGGTGCTGATCGAGCGCAACACGCTCGCGGCTCAGGCCACCAGCCAGGCGGCCGGCCTGCTCACCAAAGCGCGGCCGAAGCCCGCACAGATTCCGCTGGTCCAGCGGACCTACGCCGCCATCCGAGAGCTGGAGGAGGAACTCGGAGACTCGTTGGCCTGTCGGATCACGGGGAGCCTGCACGTTGCCACCAGCTCGACGGCTCAGGCGGATCTCGAGAAGCTGCTACACACCGCCGACCAATTTGGCATCCCCGTAAAGATGCTCGATGCGCGAGAGGCCCGGCACCAGGTCCCCTGGTTGGAACCGCATGGGGCACGCACCCTCGTCTTGATGCCGGAAGACGGGATCATCGATCCGTATCTCTTGGCGACGGCGTACGCTCGCGCGGCGCGGCGCCAGGGCGTGCAGGTCTTCTGCGGCGTGGCGGGCCAGCGCCTACTGGTCGAACGGGGCACCGCGTGCGGCGTCCTCACCTCGGCAGGCCCGATTCATTCGCGCTGCGTCGTGGACGCCTGCGGGGCATGGGCCGGGTTATTGGCCCTGCCACTCGATGCCTGGCTGCCGTTTGCGCCGGTACGTAGCCATTACTGGATCACGGGGCCGGAAGCCGACTATCCGCGGGACATGCCGTACGCGATTCTACCCGACGCAAAGTCCTACATTCGGCCGGAACAGGGCGGGTTGATCATTGGCGTGCGCGAAGCGCAGTCGCTGACCGTGGACGCCCGTTCGCTCCCAGCGGACCTGACCGGGGTCAGCTTCGGCGACGTGACAGACGGCTGGATGCTGCTTTTGGAAGAATATCAAGAGCTCCACCACCTGTACCCAGGCATTGCGGAGGTTCGCCTGACAAAGTTCATCACCGGGCTTTCCACGTACACTCCGGATGGGCAGTTTGTGCTCGGTCCGGTCTCCGAGCTGCCGGGGTATCTCGTCGTGTCCGGCTGCTGCGGCGCGGGCGTGGCCGCCTCTGGCGGTCTGGGTCTTGCGGCGGCCGAATTGGCCGCCGGACAGCATCCCTCTTTCGACCTGGGGCCGTTTCGACCGGAACGGTTCGGTGAGGTCGATCCTTTTACACCGGAGTTTCGCGAGCGATGCAGTGCAGCGCGATCCCAGAAACTGTCCGGATGAACCGGCGAGCCGTGCGGGCCGAGGAGATTATGGGTTACATTTTGATCGTCGAAGATGAATCCGATATTGCGGATCTCGTCAAGTATCATCTCGAGAGCGCAGGGTTCGTGGCCCGGATCGTTCCCGACGGTCGCCAGGCGCTGGAACTCATCGTCCGCGAGCATCCGGACCTCATCGTCCTCGATCTCTTGCTGCCGGGCCTGGAAGGACTGGAAGTCTGCCGCCGGGTGCGCGCTAGCAACAACACACACGACATTCCGATCGTAATCCTGACCGCCCGCGCCGGTGAGGTCGATCGGATCGTCGGACTGGAACTCGGGGCGGATGATTACGTCATCAAGCCCTTCAGTCCTCGCGAACTGGTCGCGCGCATCAAGGCTGTCGTGCGGCGCGCAACCACCCTAGAGGCGGTCAGCGACGTTCCCGTCGCGTTAGGTCCGCTCCGGCTGGATCCGGTGCGCCACCTGGTTACCAAAGACGAGACCCCGCTCGACCTGTCGCTGATGGAATTCCGTCTGCTCGAGTTCTTTCTCCGGCATCCGGGCCATGTGTTCACCCGGAACCAACTGCTGGACCGCGTGTGGGGCACCGACTGTTTCATTGAACCGCGGAGCGTGGATGTCCATATCCGGCGCCTGCGGGAGCTGGTCGAGGACGACCCGGCCACGCCGAATTTCATCCTGACCGTGCGCGGGGTGGGATATAAGTGCCGCGAAGAGATCGCCGCACCGTCGGTCGTCGCCGAAGAAGTAGCGTAAGAGGTCGGCGATCCGGAATCTTTTCACAGAGAATTCTACGATTCATCATCGCTTTGCCATATTCTTTGTCGAATATGTCCATGGACATTCACCGCAATAACCAAGGATCGCTCGTGCTGCTGTGTCCTCGAGCCCATCCGTTCGATCGGCCCTGGGCGGCCAGCGTCAAAGCCTATTGCATGGGCCCGCAGGGACGAGTCTGCGCGATGATCCCCAGCATCGACGAGTTCGTGCGCTTTTGCACGTCGCCCAATTTCGCGGAATGCCCGTGGTTCGTCGAATCGCCGCCGCCCGCGCAGCATCCTGCAGACATGTGGGTCCGCCCGAGGCACTGACCATATCGCATCGCTTCCATCAGGAGCTCGATTATGCCGACCATCGTGCAGTACACGAAGGATCAGCCGCCGCACAACCTGTACCCCTGGTCGATCGTCTCGCCGCCGGCCGAAAGCGGCTGCTGCTTCACCGACATGCAGACCATCGGGGACACACAGCACCAGGGCCCGTGGAGCTATGCATACAGCCGATGCCGCTCGTGTGGATTCACGGTCCAGTTGATCTTGCGCGCCGCACCGGACCCGGTGGTGGTGTCTGAGCTGCAATGGACGTTCGAGCGCTTGTTCCGGAGAAAGAAAGACGCATTGTGAGAACAGGCTCAGCGACGGGGCAGGGATGGCAGGATCGCGACGCGGATTCCGGTCCCGGATTGGGCGGCACAGAGCGCTTCGTTGATGCGGTCGAGCGGAAACCGCTCGCTGACGATCGCGGAGAACGGAAAGCGGTCTTTCGCAGCGGCCAGGAACCGAATACCGGCGACAAGGTGCCGCGCGTCGTAGTTGTGCAGACCGGTCACGGTCAAGCGTCGGAACACGATGCGCGACATGTCCAGCGTCGCGTTGGCGCTCGGAAACGTGCTGCCCAACTCGACATACCGTCCGCCGATCCGTAGGCACTCGAGGCCGACCGGGATGGCCGCCGGCTTCCCGGCCACCTCCATCACGACATCTACGCCTACCCCATCCGTCAGCTCCCGGACTGCCTGGGCCAGTGACCCGTCAGTTCCCACAGTGGGATTGAGGGTGTGGGTGGCCCCGAACGCCCGAACCTGCGCCAGTCGGTGTTCGAGCGGATCGGTGACTATCACAGTCCGGCATCCTTGATATCTGGCATACGCCGCCGCATAAAAGCCCAGTCCGCCCGCACCCTGGATCAGCACGGTCTCGAGCGGCCGCAGGCCGGCCGCATCCCAGCCGGCGACCACGGTTGCCAGCGCGCAGTTCGCCGGACAGGCCTCCTCGTCCGTCACACTGTCCGGAATCTTGACGATCGCCGTGCCGGCCCCCAGATAACACATCTCCGCAAATCCGCCGGTGAGGTGCGGTGGCGCTGCACAGCTATCATGGCCGTATTTCCGGAGCGAGCGGCACTTCATCGGCAACCCCGCCTCACGACAATAGAAACACTTCCCGCAGGAATCCGTCAGCGTCCAGGTCACGCGGTCGCCGATGTGGAGCGGCTGATCCGTGCTGTCGTGCGTCACCCCGTCACCCAGCGCGGCGATTTCCCCGACGATTTCGTGCCCCAGGATGATCGGCGTCGGCGCGGTCCGCCGCCCGGTCCACGAATGGAGGTCGGAGCCGCACACCGTGCAGCAGGTAATTCGGATCAAGGCCATACCGGCCGCCACTGCGGAGACCGGATACTCTCGGATTTCCAGGGGCGCCCCGGGTTGCGTCATGACGGCCGCTCTGGCCGATGTGATCATTGGGCCTCCACAGCGATATCGCGCCGGCTGGTTGTCCAGCCTTTTTCCTTCAGGACGGTCTTGTGCCCAGGGCAATCTTCCTCATGCAGCTTTCCAAGAACGATGGCAGCTTCGCGCAAGTGACGATACTTCGACGACCAGTTGCAGTGGTTAGTGACGCACACGGTTTCCCACATGATCCTGCCTCCTTCGATGTTGCAGATCGAATGGAGAGCTATTTCAACATCAGACTGTTACGCCGAGATGAAAGGCGAAAGAGCTTTTCAGGACAATCGAGCCGAATGGCTTGCGGGGTGAATTATTACGTTTGGATGAAATCGGAGTGACTTGGTTGTAATTAATTTGACATGCAACTGTTACTTCCGTAGTTTCGCCGTCTCGGCCCGATAGTCAGAGGCTTTAACCTGATAAACGGTTGCTATAGGAGGAATCCGCCGTGCCACGACAGACGATCAACGAGTTCTTGAACGGGCGAACCCTAGTTTCCTTGCCGCCCCAAACCAACGTACGCGTGGCGGCCGAGATCATGGCGCAGCATGCGATCGGGGCCGTACCGGTACTCGAAGGTGAGCGCCTGGTCGGGATGTTTTCCGAACGCGACGTGTTGACCCGAGTCGTCGCGACCGGGTTGAACCCGGTCGGCACAACGCTGCAACAGGTGATGACTCAAGCCCCAAAGACTATCTCGGCCGATGAAACGCTGCACGATGCGTTTGAGGTCATGCATGAGGGTGGGTTCAGGCACCTACCAGTGGTCAGAGAAGGAGGCGTCATCGGGATGCTCTCTTTGCGCGACATCCCCATGGATGTGATGGCTCGCCGGCACAATTTTCAGGCGTTACGGGCATGGCGCCCCGGGGAACTCCATACCGAAACGGAGGTCGGTAACAGTGCGCGGGCAGGGCAGGCCCCCGAGCCAGAACACAAGCTGCCGAATCGGCTCACGATCTAAATCACTCAAACGATTGGGCGGGACCGGTCGGTCGGACGGCTCCGATTTGAGCGGCAAGGGCGTGCCCCATGACCCTGGAACAATGGTCTTGGGGCATCGCTGTTTGTGTCCGTCGAGGTCGCTGACGTGAGAAGGCCCGCGGTAGGTCGGAGGTATCCTTGACAGGGGGAATAACCGTCGATACCCTGCCGTCCGGACCTTGACCGATTGCCCGACGCAGGAGCGCCGAAAGGAAATGCCACATGGCGGTGATCCATAGTCAATACCCGGAAGCCGGTAGGGTGCAAATCGACGAGGGCGCCTGCCGACTTTGCGGCGAGTGCGCCGCGATCTGTCCGACCAACGTGTTACGCATGCACGACGGTCGGGTGCGCATCTGCGACAGCCCGCTCGAATGCATAGCGTGCGGCCACTGCATGATGGTGTGCCCCGAACAGAGCATTGCCGTGACCGGTCGCGGTGTGTCGGCCGAGGACCTGCTCCCGTTGCCGCCCATGGAGGCTCGGGCAACTGCGGACGCACTGACAGCCTTGCTGCACGGCCGTCGCAGCGTCCGTCGCTTCACCGCCCAAGAGCTGGATCCCGCCCTGCTGGATCGCATCATGTTGATGGCATCGTCAGCTCCCATGGGTATTCCGCCCTGGGACGTCGGCTGCATTATCGTCCGCGGCCGAGACAAGGTGCAGCAGCTCGCCGCTGACATCCTCGAGCGGTATGCGGGGTTCTTGAAGCTGTTCAAGCCTTGGGTGCTGGCGGCCATGCGCCCGTTCGTGCGCCGGACGACGTACGAACAGTTTCGATCTTTCATCCGCCCCCTCGCAGAGATGTACGTCGCGGGTCGGCGGGAGGGAACGGACTTGCTGTTCTATGGGGCGCCTGCGGTTTTGATTTTCCACCATTCGCCGTATGCCGACACCTGCGATGCGGCCATCGCGTGCACCTACGCCATGCTCGCCGCGGAATCGCTGGGTCTCGGCGCCACGATGATCGGTGCCGCAGCGCCGATCCTCGTCCGCAATCCGGGGCTGTGCCGGAAATGGGGGGTGCCAATCGGCCATACACCCGCGATCGCGTTGATCGTGGGGCATCCGGCAGTGCACTTCAAGCGCGCCATTCGCCGCCATTTCGCACGGGTGCAGACCTTCTCCTGATCCGTACGACTGGAGCGAGATACGCCGGTCCGCCAGTGGACGCCCTCCAGACTCCACTCTGGTCGCCCACTACCGTTCCGATGCCAAGTCCGCTGACACCCGCTGTCCCGCGAATGTCTCTGGACATTCACTACATTGTCACAGTCATTCGCAATAATTTCGCGGCATTGCACGGCGCGAAGAGCCTGGCCGCAGGCGCGCCTCCGTGGACTGAGTATCATCAACACCACATTGTGATCCAGGAGAATTCAACGTGACACGCTCACAGCGATCGCCGATCGTGATTGCCATGATGGATGGATTCGGTCCGGACTATCTGGAGCGAACGGAGATGCCGGCCCTGCGTGCTATGGCGAAGGGTGGCCACTTGAAGATTGTGTCGGGCTGCATGCCCGCAGTGACGAACGTGAACAATGCATCGATCTGCACGGGGGAATGGCCGGCCGTGCACGGCATCACCGCGAATTCCTATTTCGATCTGGCCACGCGGCAGGAACATTACATGAATGACGGAACGATGCTGCTCGCGCCCACACTGTTCGAGCGGGCCAGCCGGTTCGGGATCCGATCGGCGCTGCTCACCTCGAAAGAGAAGACGGTCAGCTTGCTCGGTCGGGGCGCCGCATTCGCGATGGCCGCGGAGCGCCCCGGGGAGGATTGGATTGCTCGGCTCGGCCCCGCGCCTGACATCTACTCCGCCGAGATCAATCACTGGCTGTGGCGCGCCGCCTTGTGGATTGTGCAGAGCCGACCCGACATTGATCTGATCTACTGCCACACCACCGATTTCGCGATGCACATGTGCGATCCGGATGGCGAGTTGTCCCAGTTCCATTTGCGTGGAATCGACAGCCTTTGGGACGAGCTCTTGAATGCCCAGCCGGACACGACATTCTGCATGACGGCCGATCACGGCATGTCCCGCAAGCGGCGCTGCTATGACCTGAACAAGCACATGCCCGACCGGGGGTGCCCGATCTTCTTTGCGATGTCCGCGGAGCGCGATCCATATATCAAACATCACCGGAGCTTCGGCGGGACCGCGTACGTCTGGCTGAACCGGCCGGAGGATGCGGCCGACGCGCTGGCGGCGCTCGCCGCGACCCCGGGCGTCGAAGCCGCCTACGAACGGCAGACGGCCGCCGATCTGTTCCGGCTGCACCCCGAGCGGATCGGTGACATCGTCGTGGTCGGGGATGCCGATACTGTGTTTGGCCCGATGGATCATGCCATCGAAGAGTTGCCCCCCACGTATCGTAACCATGGCTCGCGGCACGAGCTGGACGTGCCCTTGCTGGCGTACGGCCCACGCGTACATTTCACCGCCTGGGATGCGTGCCGACACAACCTCGATTTGTTGCTCTTGTTACGGCTGGAATAGGTGGGACGTGGCCGGGCAGGCAAGGGAGCCGGGAGCGCGTCTGCGCTTTACCGTGTGCTCCTGTAATGAATCGGGAACGGTCCGGATGTGCTGAGGGGCGTTTAAGCAAACCTACCGCGCCTCCGCACACTTCACGCCTGGGCGGGCGGGAAGACATACGTCAGATGCGAGGCGCGCTCTTCCTGGTGTCGTTCGCCTGCAGCTCGGGCATCCTGATGGGTTTCATGATTTTGCTCCCGGGTGCGACCCGGGGCAAAGCACGTCACGGTATACTCTTCTGCTCGATCGCGCTTCAGAGCCTCTCCGCCAAGTTCCTCTGATTATCCAGCGTTACTGGGATGCCGTCGGATCACGCGGGCGGCGGCACTTGC
>DATJQT010000018.1:0-1058 GCA_035505475.1 Vulcanimicrobiaceae bacterium | reverse complement strand
GCCCGGCGGGATCGAGGGCGGCAAGGTAGCGTGCCGCAGTGGCGGCGAGGCCCGCGGCGGCGAGACACCCGGCCGCTGCGATCCCGGCCGCAAGCGGCCCAAGTTGGGTGGTGGGAAAACTGAGCATCAATGGCAGAACGACGCAGGCGTACCCGACGGCGACCAATCCGACCAACCTCCCGTCGCCAAGATTGCGGAGCCAGCGCCGGACAGCGACGAGGTCGTCCTTGGGACGAGAGCGCGCCGTTGGGTCTTTGGAAAACCCGATTGCAAAGTACGCCGCGAGTCCGCTGGAAGCGCCAGGCGTACTCGGAGGGCTGCCGGAGGTCTGCGGCTCCGTCGAAACCGGCGTTTCCGTGGGCGCCCCAGCGTCTGCCGGCGGGGGAGGGATCGGCGCGCCTTCATCGCCCTTCGGCGGTTTCAGCCGCGCAGCCTGCGCCTTTGCGACGCCGATCAGAATGCCAGCCGAAAGCCCCAGGGTGACGGCAGCGTCAAAGACTACCGGGTTCTCTAACCAGAAGCTGCTGGCAATCGCCAGGACGGAGCCGAGCAGAGCCGTCGCGAGTAAGGCCATCACGACGCCGCGGTACCGATCGTGAGGGTCGGGTTGCGCGAGCTCGGGTTCGGGCGTTCCGGAGCCATGGCTTATACCGCCATTGCGCCCGGCTTCGTCTGCCACGCTCACTTCGGCCGGATCAGACTCGGGCACGATCGTCCCCCATTCTTTGGATCAGCGATCTCCGATCGTAGCCAACACAAACCGGGCAAGCACGTAATAATGTGCAGGCGGTCCGAGTGTTGGTGTGGATGGGCTAGATTCTGGATGAGCGGGCGATCACTGCCGGGCTTTGTACTTCTCAAAAAGTTGTTTTGCCCGGGTATCCAAATCTACCGGTTTGCCGTCGATGAAGACCATGTTCACGTGTGTCCTCACGTCCAATGGGTCACCGTCGGTCACAATAAGGTCTGCGATCTTGCCTTCATCGATTGAGCCGAGGCGCCTGGCAACTCCGAAAATTTCGGCGGCGCTCAGTGACACTGCCTTGTAAGCTTCCTCC
>DATJQT010000017.1:0-4168 GCA_035505475.1 Vulcanimicrobiaceae bacterium | reverse complement strand
ACTCAAGGATGTGGCGGGCGCGGTGGGATTGTTGTGGGAAACGCCGTCCGTGCTGTCGCGATTCGAGGAGACCGGGGCCGTCTCCCGAGACACGGCGGAACAATTGGGGCTGGTCGGGGTCGCCGCCCGGGGGTGCGGGCTGGTTCGCGATGCGCGCTTCGATTTTCCGGCTGGAATCTTCGGGCTGGCTCAGATTCCGGTCTCGACCTGGGACACAGGTGACGTGTTCGCCCGCGCTTGGGTGCGCTGGCTTGAGATCCAGCGCTCGGCCGAATTCGTCCGGGAACAGGTGCGCGCCTTGCCGGGCGGCCCGCTGTCAGATTCCATCGAGGGCCTGGAAAAAAACCAGATTGTGGTCTCGGTCATCGAGGGCTGGCGCGGAGAAATCTGCCACGTCGCGCTCACCGACGCGTCAGGACGATTTGCACACTACAAGATCGTGGACCCGTCCTTCCACAACTGGATGGGATTGGCGATGGCCCTGCGCAACCAGGCCATCTCGGATTTTCCGCTCTGTAACAAGAGTTTCAATCTCTCGTACTGTGGGCACGATCTATGAGGCACAGATGCTGAAGGAATTGACCGCCCGACTGCGGCAGGGATATCGGACAATGCCGTATCCCAAGGGCGAGCCGACGCTGCCGGACCGGTTTCGAGGGAAGCCGGAATTCGAACCTTCGAAATGTCCGCAGGGCTGTCGCACGTGTGCGAGCGCCTGCCCCACGGGCGCGATCGTGTCTGACGGCGGGCCGGCGCTTGATCTGGGAAGATGTTTGTTCTGCGGGGATTGCCAAACGGCCTGTCCGGATGGTGCACTCCGGTTCAGCCGCGAGCATCGCTTGGCCGCGTGGAGCCGCGAGGATCTGGTCCTGCGCGAGCCTCAGCCCCCGCGCGCCCCACGGCCCGCCGCACGACTGCAGATCTTCCGGCGCTCCCTCCAGCTGCGCCAGGTCTCGGCGGGAGGCTGCAACGCCTGTGAAGCGGACATCAACGTGCTGACGACGATCGGCTTCGATCTGGGCCGGTTCGGTATCCAGATCGTGGCATCGCCTCGGCACGCCGACGGCCTTCTCGTGACCGGACCCGTGACCGAGAACATGAAGCTCGCGCTCGAAAAGACCTACGCTGCCCTGCCGCCGCCACGCCTCGTGGTGGCCGTCGGTGCCTGTGCAATTGCTGGCGGCCCATTTTGCGATCAGCCGCCGGTCCATAATGGCGCCGCGCAAATCGTCCCCGTGGATCTCTTCATCCCCGGCTGCCCGCCACATCCGCTGACTATCTTGGACGGGTTGCTGCAGTGTGTACTCGCGGCCAATCCGGCCACCCATTCCTGTCTCAAGTCCGCCACCCACCCCGTCTGAATTCCTGCCGCAAACCGGCCAGCAATTCCCAGAGGAAACCCGCCACCGATTGCTGGAGCCGGTCAATAGGTAACGGCCGCAGAAGCCACTCCTCATTCGGCGCATTAAAGCGAACGACGATCTTCCGTGTCCGATTTTTTGGAGCCACTTTTGTGAACGAGAATACCCGCGCCGTCGCGGCAGAACGACGTTCCTTGCCGTCAGGTGCCCTCCGGAGTGCCCAGACGGGTCCCCCGGATCGGCGGCCGACCGACGGGCGCTGTACAGATTTTTGGGAAACATGCCATTTGCCCCGCCCGCGCCGCTCCGTCCAGGGTATCCTGAGGGGGGTAAAAACCCCTTGCAGGTTTCTCCGCTAATGAGCCGATATCCCAGGCTCAACCTGCCTGCTAATCCTGATTCGAAAAAATCTACCGCCAAGACGCCACCGCGGGGGCGCCAAGGACGCCAGATGTATAGGCCAGAGCCGAACTTGGAAGCCACCGATCGAGACCTTGGCGTTCGTGTCTATCGTGCCGTCCTGAACCTGACAACCGTGGCGCCTTTGGCGCCTTGGCGATTCAAGATTTTCGGATTGGGGCTAACACTGGCGTCAAAATCACCTGATTTGATCGACAGGCCGAATGAAAGGTCTACCGGAACGACCCTGTCCCAATGGAGATTGACGAGCGGTACGGAGTAGCGCATGATACGCCGCCATTCGCGCACCGCAATCGCTCGAGGGCAACGTGGCTGTTCGACGCAGTGTCCCCTTGCGCCGTTGGCTCACCTTGCTGGTTCTCGGCACGGCCGGGCCACTGCTCGCCTTCGCTATCATTGTCCTCGTGTGGCTCGTCGGCGGCTACCGTGCCGATCAGACGCACCGCCATACCGACACGACCCGCGCCCTCGCCCTCGCTGTGGACGCCGAGATCCGCTCGTGGAAGGCCGCACTCCACACCTTGGCCGAGTCCAACGACCTGCAACCCGACCGTCTTGCCGCCTTTGACAAAGAGGCTCGCGCCGTGGCCGCCGGCTACGACGGGTGGATCGTTCTCACCGACGCCAGCGGCCAGCAGCGACTGAACACCAGCCGCCCCTTCGGCGCCCTCTTGCCCAAGACCGGGACCCCGGATGTGATCCAGACTGTATTCCGAACCCGGCAGCCCGTCGTGACCGATCTCGTCTTCGGCGCGGTGTCCCAGCGCTATATCGTCGCCGTCGTCATCCCCGTGATGCGGGAGGGGCAGGTCCGCTACACCCTGGACATGGCCTTCGCCCCCGAGCGTTTGGTCCGCCTCCTCGCGGCCCAGCGGTTCCCTCCCTCCTGGGTGGTCGCCATCACGGATGGGCAGCAGAAAGTCGTCGCCCGCGTGCCCGAGCGCCCAGACCGGCTCGGCCAGCCAGTGCTCCCTTCTTTCGCACGGGCCTTCGCGGCGCAGGACAGCGGCACCGTGGAGGCCACGACCACCGACGGCCGGGCTGGCCGCAGCGCCTTCCAGCACCTGCGGGAGGCTCCCTGGTCGGTGAACGTGATGGTGCCGCTCGCTGAACTCAACGCGGCCTGGCAGCGGCCCGTGCTCGCCTTCCTCCTGCTGGGCGGCCTCGCCGCCTGCGGCGCGGTCGGCCTGGCGGTGGTCCTGGCGCGGAAGATCGCCCGGCCCGTGACGGACGCCGCGCGGCTTGCAGCGGCCGTGATCCACGGCGAGACGCCCGCCCTCCCGGCGTCCCGCATCGCCGAAGTGGCCGATCTCCAGCAGGCGCTCGCGGATGGCGCAGGCACCGTGCGGACGGCTCTAGAGGGGCGCGAGCAGGCGCTGATCGCGCTCCAGGAGGCCAACCAGGGCCTGGAAGCGCGGGTGACCGAACGCACGGCAGCGCTCCGCGACAGTGAGGCACGGTTCCGCGCCCTCGCCGGCGCAACGTTTGAGGGCATCGCCATCGCGTCGGAGGGCCGCTATCTCGATGCCAATGAGCAATGGTGTCACCTGCTCGGGTATCGCCGGGAGGAACTCCTCGGCAGAGGCATTGCCGCCGATATTGCGGCCGAGGATCGGGACCGGGTCCTCCAGAGCATCCGGGAGGGCGGCGCGTCCCACCTCGAACATGCGATGGTGCGGAAGGACGGCACCCGGATGCTCGTCGAGGTGCGCGGCCGGACGGTCCAGTACCAGAACCGCATCGTCCGGGTCGCCGCCATCCGCGACGTCACCGCCCGGCACCAGGCCGAGGCCGCCCTGCGCCTCTCGGAGGAGAAGTTCGCCAAGGCGTTCAGCGCCAACACCGCCGCGATGGCCCTGACCCGGGTCGCCGACGGGCACATCCTCGATACCAACGCCGCCTGCCTGGCGGTCCTCGGCTACAGGCGGGAGGAGCTGATCGGGCGCTCCACCATCGAGGTGGGGATCTGGTGCGATCCCGGCGCGCGCCGTCGGTACGTCGAGACGTTGCACCGCCACGCGCCGGTCCGGGACTGGGAGGTCCAGTTCGCCACGAAGGCCGGCCAGCCGATCGAGGTCTTGTTTTCCGGCGAGCTGATCACCGTGCAAGGGGAAGAGGTCATCCTGTCCACCTTCCTGGATATCACCGCCCGCAAGCAGGCCGAGGCGGCCCTCCAGCAGGCGAAGGAGGAGTTGGAGCAGCGGGTCCACGAGCGAACGGCAGACCTGGCCCAGAAGGCCACCCAACTCCAGGCGCTCACCGCCGAGCTGACCCTCGCCGAGCAGCGGGAGCGCCAGCGGCTGGCGGTCGTCCTCCACGACGGCCTCCAGCAGCTCTTGGTGGCCGCCAAGTTCCGGGTGACCCTGCTGCCCCGGGCGGACCCCAGG
>DATJQT010000016.1:0-7679 GCA_035505475.1 Vulcanimicrobiaceae bacterium | reverse complement strand
GAGGGCCACCGCCAGGGGCTCGAGATAGACGAGCGTCTTGCCGCCAAAGCCGCCGCCGATCTCGGCCGGGATCACCCGGATGTTGGCGATCCCCATGCCGAGGAGCTTCGCGCAGTACGCCCGGACCATGAACTGCCCCTGACTGCTGCACCAGATCTGGCACTGACCGTCGGCCCCGACGGACGCGACGCAGGCGTGCGGCTCGATATACGCTTGATGCACGGGCTGAGTGGTGTACCGGCCCTCGACGGTCACGTCCGCCGCGCGGAACCCGGCCTCCACATCGCCCAAAATGAACTCGATTCGCTTGGCGACATTGGACGCCGTGGTCGGGCGCGGATCCACGCCCTGGGTGAAGAGATCGTCGTGCAGGAGCGGCGCATCCGGAGCCATGGCGGCCTCGACATCGATCACATGCGGCAGCGGCTCGTAGATCACCGTGATCAGCTCGAGCGCGGCGGCCGCAATGGACGCCGAGGTAGCGGCCACGGCCGCGACCACGTGGCCCTCGTACAGCACCTTGCCGCCCGCCATGCAATTGCGCGACAGGTCCCGGAAGTTCATCGGCCCTTCGCCGACGAACGACTCTTCGGACGGGATCTCGGGAAAATCGGCGGCGGTGATCACGGCCTTGACGCCCGGCAGCGCCTTGGCCCGCTCCACGTCAATGGAACGGATGCGTGCATGGGCGTGCGGGCTCCGCAGGACCCTGCCGATCAGCATGCCGGGCAATGCGAAGTCGGCGCCGAAGGCGGCCCGGCCGGTCACTTTATCCACGCCGTCGGGACGGACGGGGCGGGTTCCGACCACCTTGTACCCCGAGCCATTTGTGCGTGTCGTCATGGGCGTCCTCCCTCCTGCCGCATGTCCGCCGCCGCGGCCAGCACCGCGCGGACGACCTTGTCGTACCCCGTGCAGCGGCACAGATTGCCGGCCAGCCAATACCGGACCTGACGTTCCGTCGGGCTGGGATTCCGATCGAGCAAAGCCTTCGCCGCCACCAAGAGCCCCGGCGTGCAGAACCCGCATTGCAGCGCCGCCGCCTCCAGGAAGTGCTTTTGCAACGGATGCAGGCGATCGCCTTGGGCCATGCCCTCGATGGTTTCGATGCGGCGCCCTTCGGCCTCCACGGCGAGCATCAGGCACGAACAGACCAGCCGGCCATCCACGATGACACTGCAGGCCCCACAGTCGCCCGAACTGCAGCCTTCTTTGCTCCCGGTCAACTGCAACTCGTCGCGCAGGGCATCGAGCAACGTTTGCTGCGGCTCGCACAGAAACTCGGTCGGCTCTCCGTTCATCGTCGTCGAGACGTGGTGCTTGCTCATGCCCGGACCTCCGCGCGATGTCGTGCAATGGTGGCTGCCCGCCGGGCAAGGACGCCGGCCAGCGTCGTGCGAAATGCGATCGTTCCCCGCTTATCGCTGATCGGTCGCGCCGCACGCCGACAGGCATCGTCGAGCCGCTCGAGGACGGCCGCATCCATGTGGGTACCGACCAGAGCCGCACTGGCCTCCGGGACAGGAATGACCGTCGGGGCCACCGCGCCGAGGGCGACGACGGCCTCCGTGCAGACCCGCTGGGCATCCAGGGTCAGGTTGACCGCCGCGCCGACCACGGCAATGTCCATCTCGGTCCGGGGAATGAAGCGCAGGTAGGCATCCGCGGCACGCGGCGGCCGACCGGGCAGGCGGAACTCCACGATGAACTCGCCCGGACGGAGCGAGGTCTGTCCGGGTCCGGTCGGAATCGTCTCGACCGGGACTTCGCGCCGACCCTGCGTTCCGACGACGACGCAGGTCGCGCGCGCCGCGAGAAGTGCCGGAACGCTATCAGCCGCCGGCGAGGCGTTGCAGAGGTTCCCGGCGAGCGTGGCCCGCCCCTGCACCTGCGTCGAGCCGATGAGGCAGGCCGCCTCGACCACCCCAGGCCAAGCGGCTCGCAGCGCGGCATGCTCGCCGATGACGGCGCACGGCGTGGCAGCGCCAATGACGAATGCATTCCCCTCCGTACGGATACCCATCAGCGCCGGAATCCGTTTGAGGTCCACGATCATTGCCGGGCGCGTCCGGCCGGATCGAAGCTGGACCAGCAGGTCCGAGCCTCCGGCCAGCGGCTTGGCGCCCCCGTTGCCGCCGGCCAATACGCGGACCGCCTCGTCCACGGTCTGGGGGGCGTGATACGCAAGTGTTGTCATGTTCGAGCCTCGCCGAGTCGCATCCCGCGTTGACCGCGGAGCGATCTCCTCATTGTCCTGTCAGGCACATTCGCCCGAAGGCACACCGGTAAAGCATGAAGATTGCTGAACTGCACGTCAGGCACCCATGGCGGGACATGGCTGGCGATACCAGATCGTTTCAATCTTATATATTAGCAACAGACAATTGTCAAGGATCGGCAAGACTTTAGAAGGAATGGAATCTGGCGGAAAATGAGGAACGGGGTCGCTCGGAATTACCGAGCGGCCCTGGAGCTGGTATCGGATCGAGCAGGCAGTCGCTTAGGAACTTCGGCGGATGTGGCAGTCTTTTCGCTTGAAGACATCGGCCAACAGCGTCAGGCCATGGCCGGGGGCGTCAACGGGTCGGATCGTGCCCTGCTCTATCGGGGGAAGCGTCGGGACCAGCTCTTTGTACCAGCCGTAGTAGAACGCCCGGACCATCTCCTGGATGAAGCAGTTGCGCACATTCATGGCGAGATGCGTGGAGACAGCCAGGACGACGGGGCCGCTGCAATCGTGGAAGGCGACCGGCACGTGCCAGGCCTCGGCGATGGCCGCAACCTTCCGCGCCTCCGAGACCCCGCCGCACCAGGAGAGGTCCAGGATGATCGTGCTGAGGGCATCCATTTCGATCAGCGAACGGAAATCCGCCCGGCCGCCGCGCGTCTCGCCGACCGCGATCGGCACGCGCGTCGTCCGTGCCACCTCTTCCAGGCTGTGCAGGTGATCCATGAACACGGGGTCCTCGACCCACAGCAGCCCAAACGGCTCCAAGGCCCGGCAGATCTTGATGGCCATGGGCCGGTTCCACATGGAATGGAGCTCCGCCATGATCTCTATCTCATCGCCCACCGCCCTGCGAATCTTTTCGAACGGTGCCAACGCCGTGGTCAGATCGGCGGGCGAGATGTACTGGCCGCTCGAGGCCTCTGCCGCGTAGTCGAAGGGCCAGATCTTCATGCCGGTGATGCCCATCTCGAGGAGGCTGTGGGCCAGCTCGTCCGCCGTATGCAGAAACGCGTCGAGGTCTTCGTACGGGCCCTCTGCCTGGCCCAGGCCGAAATTGGCCGTGCCCTGCGTCGGCCGGCTGCGTACGTATCGGTACCCGGCGCAGGTATTGTACACACGGATGCACTCGCGGACCGCACCGCCCAGGAGTTGATACAACGGCTGCTTGGTCGCCTGGCCCCACAAGTCCCAGAGCGCAATGTCCACCGCAGACCGACCGCGCATCTCGGCGCTGGACCCGACAAACCCGAGATACCCGAGCAGGTGTGCCTGATGCCGGTCGATTTGCAGCGGATCCTGGGCCAGCAGGTATGGGGCGATCACATCGTGGATATGCGCCTCGGCCGCCCCCGGACCATAGAAAGTTTCGCCCAACCCGGTCAGGCCTTCATCGGTCTCCACCTGGACCCATAAGAGATTCGGGAATTCCTCGAGCCGAACGGTCGCGATCGCGGTGATCTTCATCGGCCCCCTCCCCGGTAGAATGCCGACCAGAAAAACGTCCATTTCCATTCAAATGAAGAGCATATTCATTTAGAGCGCACACACAACACTCTTTTCTAGCCCCAATCCGAAATTCTTGAACCGCCAAGGCGCCAAGGGCGCCAGGGTGGTCAGGTTCAGAATGGCACGAGAGGCACGAACGCCAAGGTCTCGAGCGGTCGCTTCCAAGTGCGGCCCTGACCTATACATCTGGCGTTCTTGGTGGCCCCGCGGCGGCGTCTTGGCGGTAGATTTTATTCGGATCACGGCTAGTTATGCTTGCGCCAGAACGCGTACGTGCCGATCGCCAACAGGCCGCTCGCCACGATGAATGCCGGCCGATACCCGAATGCCTCCGCCAGCCACCCGAACCCGCTCGCGCCCACCGTCGCGCCGAGGAGATTGGCGCCGGTATAAAATGCGAGTGCCTGTCCGCGGCGTCCATGCGGCGCCCGCTCGAAGGCCAGGGCGTTCGCCGCCGGCATCGCAAAGCCTTGTCCCGTTCCATTGAGCAAGCCAATCAACACTAGCAACCAGGTGGAGTTCAACGCACTGCTCAAGAGAATGCCGGCCGCCATTCCGCCCAATGCAGGAACAATGATCTGCGCCCGGCTGATCCGATCCGCCAGTCCCCCGCCAACAAACCGGACGAGAATGGCAGCCCCTGTGTAGGCGATATAGAACGGTCCGACGCGGGGCAGCTGCAGCGCCCGCGCGAAGGGCGGCAGGAATACGAACACGATCACATTGGCGAGGCCGTACTGAAAGGCGGGCAGGAGGAAGGGCAGATAGGGCGCCCAGCCCTGCCAGCCCAGCCGGGCGGGGCGGGCAACCGGGACAGCCGGCGGCGTCGGAACAAGCCCCGCAAGCACCAGCGTCACTGCGGAGACGCACACGGTGGTCATGAAGAACGCCGAGAACCCGGCACTCCCGATGATCAATTCGCCGACGGCCGGTCCGAGCGCGACCGCGACCAACCCGCCGGACGCATAGATGCCTACGGCTTCAGCCCGGCGCGACGGGGGGGCGAACTCTGCAACCATAGTCATGCTGCTGGTCATGTACACGGCAAATCCGATGCCTTGAAAAAATCGCAGGGCGTACATCGGCCAGCCGACCCGCGTGGTGACGCTGAATCCGATCGCAACGGCCATCAGCAAGCCGGCCGCCCCCAGCAGGCACGCCTTGCGCCAGCCGCGATCTAGGATGTACCCGGTCCCCCCCTGCGCCAGAATGGCGGCGGCGCTGTACATGGCCATGATCGTTCCGATCTCGCCGACCTGCGCGCCACGCGATTGCAGGTAGAGCGGGAGCAAATTGTAAGCGCTGATGCTCGTGAAAAAACACAGGTACGCTATGCTGGTCAGAACGAACGGTTTCGTGTACATGCGGGGTTCAGGCATCGAAGGTCGTCCCTGCCGTGGCCTCGACAACAGCCCTTCACATGCGGGGGTTCTAGAGGCGGCTGAACCGATGCAATCTTAGCATGATCCGGTCAGACTCGAACGGCGGCATTCCGGCACAGCTCGAATCACCGGAATCGCGGAGAGGGGCTAGAGGTATCCCGGAAACTCCTCGCACTGAATATCCTGAGGGCCGACGCCCGCCTGGGTCAGCAGGTCGCGCATGGCCTCGACCATGGCCGGCGGGCCGGCGGCGTAATACAGCGGCCCGCGCAGATCGGGCAGATGGCGGACGAGCATGGGCGCGTCAATGCGCCCCCGCTCCCCCCGAACGGGTCCTGAAACGTCCGGGCTGGTGAACGTCGGAATGAAGCGGAACGTGCGGGCCGAGTCGGCCAGCGCCTGGAGCGTCTGCAAGAAGGCGGAGTCTTCTGGCCGGCGATTCGCATAGAACAAGAAGAGATCGCGCGCAGTTGCTTCGTACACGACCTGTTTGATCATGCTCATAAACGGCGTGATCCCAATCCCTCCGGCCAGGAAGACAGCGGGGCGGCTCGCATCCGCGTGCAGCGTGAACCCACCGGCGGGACCGTTGAGGCGGAGCGCGCTGCCCACGGGTATCTGGCGCAGCACGCGTTTGAAGGCGGTGTCCCGCAGCCGTGTGGCGAAGACGAGGGCCTGCTCGAACGGCGCACTGGCCAGCGAGAACGTCCGCGTATTGCCCTCCGCATCCGTCTCGGGCGGATCCAGAAGGGTGAAGGTCGCATATTGGCCCGGGGCAAACTGAAACTCGGGCGGCCGTTCCAGAGTCACCGCCAGGGTACCCTGCGCAATCTCCTCCCGCCTGATGACCCGGCACAGATATTTGGGCATGCGTCGCCCCCTTTCTGTTAGGGCTTTCCCTCTGCACTGATTGAGGGTGGGATACGCCCGGCCGCCACGCTTGTCAACGGAAAACCGGGCGCACAGGCTGCGCGAGGCCCGCGTGTTGATAGCCGCTCGTAACACGTGATCCGGGCCATACGCCCGGACAACCTCCGCAAAATGAGTTGCGTCCGCGTAGCGCTCTTTCAAGAAGCTGACCCTTCGGTGACAGGGACCAGCTGGAACCCCAGGGCGCGGGCTTGTGCGCGGACCCGGGATTCGGTGCGGCGCTGGTGCTCCTGTTCGGCCTTGGCTACCCGGGTCTCGTCGTAGGGTTCGTGCGTGGTGATGAGATGGTAGTAGATGATCCTCGCGAGCTTGTGCGCGGTGGCGGTGATCGCTTCCGGGGCGCCGAGCTTGGCGCGCATCCGGCGGAAGAACGCGCCGAGCACGGACTGGCTCCGCGAGAGGCTCTGGGCGGCCAGCCGCAAGGCCTGCGCCACGCGGTGCTTCACGTGGCGGGTGCGGACGGAGAGCACCTTCCCTCCGGAGATGCGGCTGTCGGGACAGACGCCGAGCCAGGAGGCGAAGTGGCTGCCCGCCGGAAAAGACAACAGGTCGACGCCGAGCTCCGCGAACAGGGTGAACACGCTGGGGGTGTTGAGCCCGGGCACCTGGGTGAGGTCGGTGCCGAGGATCCGGGAGAGCTCGGTCCGGAGATCGAAGCCGGGGGTGATCTCCAGCGTCTTGCGGCGGGATTTGGCGCCCGGGAGCGGGTGCTGGGCCGGGTCGATCGTGGAGGCGAAGCTCCCCAACCGCGTCTGGACCTCGCGGTCGCACGCCTCGATCAAGCTCTGCGCATGCCGGTAGCCCGCCAGGGACTGCCGGAGCGTGAACAGGTGCTCCGACCTGTCGTTCCCGAGAATGCAAAACAGGCAACTCGGCGAGACCCGTCACCATCATCCATCATGCTGCTCTCCGCTCGTAGTGATGATGAGGCCCGCCGACTTCCGGAAAGGCGACCACCACACCCCGCTCGGATGGTAGGACGGGTCGGGGTTCCGGGCAATCCATCGCCAGCGCCAGGTGCGTCCGCCAGGCGTGATTATAGTGAAAATAGCTGGTCAGGAGGCGCCGGAGGTGGCCTTCGCTGAAGACCAGCACCTGATCCAGGTAGTCTCGCCGGATGCTCCCGACGACGCGCTCCACATAGGGATTTTGCCACGGACTTTGCGGGGCCGTGAGCACTTGTTCCAAGCCCAGGCTCGCGGCGCGTCGCTGAAACCACGCGCCATACACGGCATCGCGATCGCGCAGCAGGTATTTCGGGGCCGTGTCCCAGGGGAAGGCCTCGACGAGTTGCTGGGCCGTCCACTGGGCGGTCGGGTGTTCGGTCACGTTGAAATGGAGGACCTTCCGCCGTGCGTGGGCGAGGACGATTAGGACGAAGAGCACCTTGAACCCGACCGTGGGCACGGTGAAGAAATCGAGGGCAACGAGTTCCGTTGCGTGATTCTTCAAGAACGTCCGCCAAGCGGGTGAGGGTGGCCGGCGCGGGCGCACGCGATACTTCTCAATCGTGGATTTCGCTACCGGAATCCCCAGCTTCCGCAATTCGCCCAGAATCCGTGGAGAGCCCCACCGGGGATTGGCTGCGGAGATCTCCCGGATCAGCGCTCGGAGTTCCGTGGGGATTGCCG
>DATJQT010000015.1:0-7569 GCA_035505475.1 Vulcanimicrobiaceae bacterium | reverse complement strand
GCAAGAACTCCGCCTTCGTCGCCGCCGCGCTGGAAGGTAATCATCGCCTGCTGCCGGACGAGGCGAAAAAGGTCGGTAAGCTGCTCGGCCTGGATGCGGAGACGACGACCGCCTTGACAAAGTTTCCGGTGCGCACCGATTTCCCGATCACGACGGATCCTTTCAAGTACCGCCTGCTGGAAATCATCGGGGTGTACGGTGACGCGCTCCGTGAGATGGCGAACGAAATGTTCGGTGACGGCATCATGAGCGCCATCGACTTCACCATCGACATGGAAAAGGTGAAGGGCGAGCACGGCGAGGATCGCTGCAAGATCACGATGAACGGGAAGTGGCTGGAGTACAAGCGCTTCTGATGGAATCCCCGTGTTTGTGATTCGTGTTCATGACGTTCACGATCACGATCACGGCACTCTGGCAGACGAGGCGTGACATGGACCAGAGTTATCGCGTGGCCAATGTCGAATCCCTCGACACCCCGACGCTGCTGATCTACGAAGACAAGATTCGGGAGAATATCGCGCGGATCGGCCAGTTGCTGGACGGGTACCAGCACCTGCGGCCCCACATCAAAACCCACAAGTGCCGCGAAGTCCTGCGTATGCAGATGACAGCGGGCGTGGACCGGGTGAAATGCGCCACCCGCAAAGAAGTCGAGCTGGCCGCCAGCGAGGGAGCCCGGGAGATCTTGTGGGCGTATCCGATGGTCGGGCCGCTCGCCCAAAAAGCAGCGGCCCTGCAGCGGAAGTATCCCGGCGTCGTGCTGGACGTCCTGGCCGATGACCCACGCCAGATCCCGACGCTGTCGAATGCCTGCCGCAGCGAGAGCGTCGAGCTTGGCGTGATGGTGGACGTCAATCCAGGGATGAACCGGACCGGCCTGTCCGACGCGGATGCTCGCGATCTCGCGCGCATGATCGCCCGTACGCCGGGACTGCGCTTCTCCGGTCTGCACACCTACGGCAGCCCGCCGGCCCAAGGCGGCGTCGAAGAGCGCGAGGCTATCTACCGCCAGGCCATCCAGCGTGCGGTTGACACCCGCCGCACGCTCGAGCGGGCAGGCATGCCCGTGCCGCGCCTGATCGCAGGCGGGTCGCCCGACTTTCTGGTCGCCGCGAAAATGGACGGCGTGGACGAGGTCTCTCCTGGCACCTGGATCTTCTGGGACAAGGGGTACGAGGATCTCGCACCCGGTCGGTTCGTGTACGCCGCCCTCGTGCTCGGTCGGGTCATTAGCCGGCCTACCGCAACGCTGTTCACCGTAGACGCTGGCTACAAGTCCGTCTCTGCCGACCCGCCGCTCCCCCACGCGCAGTGTCTGTCCGTTGCCGGTACGACTGCTATTGGCCGGTGGGAAGAGCACCTGCTCGTCCGCCTCGATGCCCCCTCTTCCGAGCCCACCGTCGGCACGCCGGTGTACATCGTCCCCGTCCACGTCTGCTCCACCGTCAATCTCTGGGACGAGGCACTTGTCGTCAACGCTCGTGGGGAAGTGACCGGCCGGTGGCAGATCGAAGCCAGGGGCCATTAGCAAATGGCAGAGGAGTCCGATGGAAACGCGTGCTTGTGGGAAGTCCGGTCTCGTGCTCCCGGCGCTCGGCTTGGGCTGTTGGTCCTTTGGCGGCGGGGCGTACTGGGGAGAGTGCAACCAGGCGGATGCCGATGCCGTGGTCCGGCGCGCCGTCGAACTGGGCGTCACCTATTTCGATGCGGCCGAGGCCTACAACAATGGGCGCAGCGAGTCGTCATTGGGCATCGCCCTCAAAGGCATCCCGCGCGAGGCGGTTCTCGTCGGCACCAAGGTGTCGCCGTCGCACTGCTACCCGCACACGCTGCCGGCCCATTGCGAGGCCTCGCTCCGGCGTCTCGGCCTGGAATACCTCGACCTCTACATGATTCATTGGCCGATCCATCCGCATTCGATTCGGCACTTCACGGACGACAAGGCGGTGATCGACAATCCGCCGACGGTGCGGGAGGCTTTTGAATCGCTGATGGCTTTGCGCGCACACGGAAAAATCCGGCATATTGGGGTCAGCAACTTCGGGCCGAAGAGGTTGCGCGAGGCGTTGGAAGTCTGCCCAGACATCGTGATCGATCAGCTGCCGTACAGCTTGCTGACGCGGGCGGTAGAGGGAGAGATCTTTCCCGAGTGCCAGCGCCTCGGCGTGGGCGTGATCGGGTACATGACGCTGCTGCAAGGACTCCTCGCGGATCTGTACCCGAGCCTTGCCGACGTGCCGCCCTATCAGCGACGGACGCGGCACTTTCACCACACCCGCTGCGAGTTGACCCGGCACGGCGAAGAGGGGGCGGAGGACGAAACCAATGCCGCACTGGCCGGCATCCGCGAGATCGCCCGTGCCTCAGGCCTCGGCATGGCCGCCGTGGCAATCAAATGGGCGTTAGCCAACCCTGCGGTGAGCTGCTGCCTGGTGGGGGCACGAAGCGTCCGCAAGCTCGACGAAAACGTGGATGCCGCGGACGATCCCCTGCCGCCCGCCACGATCGAGCGGCTGAACCAAGTGACCGCCCCGCTCCTTGCCGCGCTCGGGAATAGCTTCGATTACTACGAAAGCCGGGCCAACGACCGGACGCGATAACGGGGCGACAGGGATAGCGACAGGGACAGGGGTGAATCCATTTCCGACTTCGCCCCTGCGCCTCTGCGCCTTTTCGCCTCCGCGCGCGTTAACCGGCAAGGGCCGTCACGGTGATCTCGACGTGGGCTCCCGCGGGGAGCTTCGTCACCTCGACCGTTGTCCGGCCGGGCGGGTTGATCTTGAAATACTCGGCGTACACCGCGTTCATTTTGGGGAAATCATTCAAATCGGTCATGTACACAAACGTTTGTACGGCGAGATCGATCCGCGAGCCGGCGGCTTCGAGGATCGCCTTGACGTTCTCCAAGGTCCGCCGCGTCTCCGCTTCGATGCCTCCAGGCACGATCTTGCCCGTCGCGGGGTCGAGGCCCTTTTCCCCGGCAACAAACACGAAGCCGCCGCCCTTGATTCCCTGCGAGTATGGGCCGACGGGAGGACCCGCCTTGTCCGTCTTGATCACCTCGATGCGCTGCATCTTTGACCTCCTGTAAGAGTTGTGTGCGGCAAAAACGTAGTGCGGCGGCGCCCGAAAGGCAAGCGAAAGCGAACCGCCCTTCGTTCTGCGTTACCTTACGATTGACCGGATGAGTGGAATTGTTTATAAGCCGGGCGGCACAGACGTATCGCACCCGGTCGGCTGGCGCATCCTACCCACCATTTCGATAGGAAGGAGGCCTCATGAAAGTCGTCGCATTCAATGGCAGTGCCCGGAAAGACGGCAACACCGCCATCCTGCTCCGTACCGCCTTGAGCGAGCTCGAGCGGGAAAACATCGCCACAGAGCTGATCCAACTCGCCGGGCAGGAAATCCGCGGCTGTGGGGCGTGTTTCGTGTGCATGAAGCGCAAGGATTGCCGCTGCTCGATCGAATCCGACCCGGTCAATGGCTACATTGAATCCATGGCTGCTGCTGACGGCATCTTGCTCGGCTCGCCCACCTACTTCGGCGATATCACCGCGAACATGAAGGCATTGATCGAGCGGACCGGCATGGTCGGAAGGGCAAATGGCGATCTGTACCGGCGGAAGGTAGGCGCGGGCGTGGTCGCGGTGCGCCGCGCCGGCGCCATGCATGCCTTCAGCAGCTTGAACCACTTCTTTACGATCGGCCAGATGATCATCGTCGGGTCGAGCTACTGGAACATCGGAATCGGTCGAGAGGCGGGCGCGGTGGACAAGGACGAGGAAGGATTGAATACCATGCGCCAGCTCGGGCAGAACATGGCCTGGCTCCTCAAGAAGCTGCACGCCTAACAGGCTGCTGAAAAAGGCCCATCTGCGGCGTTGGCGCGCTCGCGCCGTGCTGCGGCGTACGTGCCAAGTACGCCTCGCACTCCGCGTCGCTTGCCGCCTTGCACCTGGGCCTTATTGAGCCGCCTGGAAAAACCAGGCCGGAGAGCGCACGCCCTCCGGCCTGGTTCTCCGCGACCGTTCCGGTTACAGCGCTTTTTCCAAGATCGCCCGCGCGTCTTCGAGGCGCACCTTCCGCGGGTTGTTAGCCAGGAGCCGCACCACCTTCATCGCGCCCTCGGCCAGCGCAACCACATCCTCGGCACGGATGCCGACCTCGCGCAAGGTCTGCGGAATCCCCACATCGAGTGACAGCAGCCGGCACGCCTCCGCGCTCTTGGCCGCCGCCGCACGAGGTGACAGACCGGCAATCGGCTCGCCGAGCGCCTCGGCCACCGCGCCGAATTTGCTCAGGTTGCTGAGCGCGTTGAACTCCATTCCGTACGGCAAGAGGAGCGAGTTCGCCACGCCGTGTGTAATCCGGTGCTGCCCCTGAAGCGGATAGGCCAGCGCGTGCACGATATTCGTGCCGGCATTGCCGATCGCAATGCCCGCGTACGTGCTGGCGATGGCCATGCCCTCGCGCGCCTCCTGGTCCGCGCCGTTGCCGACCGCGGTGCGCAAGGTCCGCCCAATCAACCGGATGGCTTCGAGCGCATACAGATCCGTCAGCGGAGAAGCATTCAAGGACGTGTACGCCTCGATGGCATGGCTCAACGCGTCCATACCGGTCGCCGCGGTCACGTTCGGCGGGACCGACAGCGTGAGCAGCGCGTCCACGATCGCCACGTCGGGGATCGTGTGCGCACTCACCACCGCCTTCTTTTCCTTGATGTCGGGTACGTAGAACAACGAGTTGGGCGTAATCTCTGCGCCCGTCCCTGACGTGGTCGGCAAGAGGATGGACGGAACGCCGCGCTGCTTGACCAGATTGATGCCCAGATAATCTTCCAGCGTCCCCTCGTTCCGGAGCAGCATCGCGACGGCCTTGGCCACATCCAGCGACGTGCCGCCACCGAGTCCGACGACGAGGTCCGCCTTGACATCCTTGGCCTGTGCCAGGCAGGGGGCCACGCTTTGCACGGAGGGTTCGTATTCCACCTCGACGTACACCGTGGTGCGGATACCCTGCGCCTTCAGCGAGCCAACGATGCGCTCGGTGACCCCCAGCTTTTCCAGCACGGGATCGCTGATCACAAACGCGTGCGTGCCGCCCAAACGCTTGGCTTCCGCGCCCACCGCCTCGGCGGATCCCGATCCAACGAGCAGGGTCGCGGGAATCCTTAAACTGGCAACTTTGCTCATGTCACACTCCTCTCGCGCAATGCTGGTATTCCAATCACGCTGGGAAGGCCTAAAGCATCCTGCCGCCCTCTTGGGCCCCTGTCAAGCCAGCAGCGGTCATCGCCACTCAATTGTGTGGACTCACACTCTACTTCTTATCCTGTTCCTTACACTGCTTCGCCGCCTCTTGAATGCTGGTCCCGGCGTTCTCGGCCTTCGAGAAGAATTGCGTCAGGCAGTCCTGAAGTTTGGCAGGTTCCACCGACAACTGCCGGGACAAGATATTCACGACCTGCGTCTTCAGTTGAGCGGGCGCCGGAATCCAGAGAGCGCCTGAATCGGCGGTGGAGAGTGCCCAGGCTTCGGCGGCGGCTAGGACGAGCACGGTACCCAATATCACCCCAACAATTGTCCTCACCTCGCACCTCCACAATAGAGTGCACCTTTATCTCGCTTGAAGGCTGTCACGTTTTCGGATGACAGTCAACCTGCAGAAGGTTCAAGGCTCAAAGAACAACCCGTTGTGGAATGACCGCTAGGCCTTGTCGTACGCGCGGCTGAGGTGTAGCATAGGATAGTTATCTCGAGGAGGAAAACGCTATGTGCCAGGAATGCGGATGCGGGCTTCCCGCTCCGACGCGGATCGATGGTAAGCCGGCGGACGACGTCCATTCGCCGCTGGTGGACGGCGAGTCGGACGGGCATGCGCATCCCCATCGCCACGAACATGAGCACCCACATAGCCACCCGCACGAGCACACGCATTTGGAGGGGACGGAACCCTGGCACAGCCACTCGCATCCGCACATCCACACGCATGAGCACATGCACGATACCGGGCACGAGCACGACCATGAACACGAGCATGAGCCGCCGCACGATCATGCTCACGAGCACACGCACGCCCACACGCATGAGCACTCTCATGGCGAAGATCCGCCTGTCCGACGCGAGGTGGCGGTCCATGAATCGCTGTTTGCCGCCAATGACCGTTTCGCAGAGCGCAATCGCGGCTTCTTCCGTGCTCTCGAGATCCTCGTCTTGAACGTGGTCTCGTCGCCCGGTTCCGGAAAAACCACGCTGTTCACGGAGACGATCGCCCAGCTGCGCGCGACGACGCGCGTCGGCGTGGTCGTCGGTGACCTCGAAACCGACAATGACGCACGGCGATTGCGCGCCACCGGGGCCCCGGTGGTCCAGATCACGACCGGCACGCTCTGTCATCTGGACGCTCAGATGGTGGCTCGGGCAGTAGGCAGTTTGGACCTGCGGGCGCTCGATCTGCTGGTGATCGAAAATGTCGGAAATCTTGTGTGTCCCGCCTCGTTCGATCTGGGCGAGAATTTACGGCTGGCCTTGCTGTCCGTCACGGAAGGCGAGGATAAGCCGCTCAAGTATCCCCCGCTCTTCCGCACCGCCGACGTCATCCTGGTGACCAAGACCGATCTGGCGCCGCACGTGGATTTCAATCGTGAACTGGCCCTCGCAAATATTCGCCGGGTCAGTCCGAAAGCCCGCTTGTTCGAGGTGTCCGCGAAAACCGGCGAGGGAATGGAAGCCTGGTGCAACTACTTGAAAGAGGCGCGCGCGCGCATCCAACGGCTTCCCACTCCGTAAGCACAATCTTGCCCGGAAGAGCCTGCCAGTCTTGGTGCAGTAAGACTCATCACATGGCGACGCCGTTCGCACTTCGCCAGATTGCGCGATTCAAGGGGCCTGTCCCAATATTTCTAGTCACTCGATTTCGGATCCGAGACCGCCGAATCCGTTTCGAGTAGTAGTCCTACATATCATCCAAGGGGAACAAGGGCCGTGTCACGCGCTGGAACGGCAGGCGGGCCAGATTACTGTCGGTCGGTCCGATGGTGTCCAGCTCGATGATGGCCTTGGCAAACGGCTCGTATACGGGCCGGAACCCGCCAGGGGATTTCACCTGGACCAGCTTGGCCTCGCGCGGGGACAAGCCGACGGACTTATAACATTCTTCGTCCCAGGTGTAGGTCGTCTTTTCGCTCAGCACGATCGAGATGTTGTCCACTTGCAGTACGGCTGTCAATCCGCGATTGGCCGGCATCGGCGGCTGCTTCAGATGAAAACAGCCGTCTGACAGCGTGCGCACCCGACCCGTCACCCGCACCGGCTTGAAGAACGCGGGCGTCAGTTTCCCGCCCACCTCCAGCGAAAGCTCGACGCCGATGCCCCGCTTGGCGCACTCTCGAGCGGCCTCTGGATCACGCACGAGAAGCAGGCAGGGGCCGGGAACCGGGGAGTCCAACAGGGCGCGGAGTAATTCGGTGCTGTCGCCCTCCGCGCCGCTCGCCGTCCCGTCGCTCGCGTCGGCCAGGACGATCGGGCCACCCTCCGTCTCGCGGGCTATGCGGAGGGCTTCCGC
>DATJQT010000014.1:0-4964 GCA_035505475.1 Vulcanimicrobiaceae bacterium | reverse complement strand
CACGGCTGGACAGCTACGGAAACCCGATCCTCGACATCCATATCAGGCAGGTGACGAAGCGCTCCGATGGCAAGCTGTGGAATACCGTCCTGGAGACCTACCCCAACGTGTCACAGTTCTGGAAGTACAATCCGGAGGAGTCTCTCAAGCAGCCGCCGTATAGCCGGCAATTCCAAGGGATCAAATCATAGGGGGATGTGGCGGGGCGGGGCGGATCGTGCCCGCCCCGTGTGTCACGGAATGATGGATCCGATTTTGCGTCTTGAAGGTGTGAGCCGTTTTTTCGGGGCGCTGCGCGCGGTGGACCGCGTGGGCCTGACCGTCCGCCGGGGCGAGCGGCGGGCGATCATCGGCCCGAATGGGGCGGGTAAGACCACGCTGTTCAACCTCATCTCGGGAGAGCTGCCGGTCTCGACAGGCCGGATCACGTTTGCCGGCCGAAACGTCACGCGGATGAGCGCCCATCGCCGGACCGCGGCGGGCCTGGGACGCACGTATCAGATTACGAACCTCTTCCCGCGCCTGACCGTCGAAGAAACACTGCTGCTCGGCGTGCGCGGCCTCACGACCCGCAAGTATGCGCTCTTCGGCGATGGCCGGTCCACGCCAACGGAGGCCGCCGCGGTCGCGCGGGGGCTCGAGCTGGTGGGACTCGCCGACCGCCGCATGAGTCCGGTGCACTTGCTGTCCTATGGCGAGCAGCGCGAACTGGAGCTGGCGTTGGCTTTGGCCAGTAGTCCCCAGCTCCTCTTGCTGGACGAGCCGGCGGCCGGGCTCTCTCCGGCAGAGCGAAATGCGATTGCCGACCGGATCCGGAATCTCCCGACCGCGACGACCCTGCTGCTGATCGAGCATGACATGAGTCTCGCTCTGGGCCTGGCAGAGACGGTCACCTGTTTGTACTTCGGTCAGGTGCTGGTGGAGGGGTCGCCCGACCTGATCCAGGGGAATGCGCGCGTGCAGGAAGTCTATCTCGGAGCTGCGCCGCATGCTTGAGTTGCGTGAAGTGCACAGCCTCTACGGCAGCGCCCTGGTTTTGCAGGGGGTCTCGCTCGCGGTCCCCGAGCGGGCGGTCGTCGCACTCCTCGGGCGCAACGGCATGGGCAAGACCACGCTGATCCGCTCGATCATGGGGTTCGCCCAGCCGCGCGTCTCGGCCGGCACGATCCGATACCGGGACCATTCGCTCGTGGGCCGCTCGCCGCATGCGATTGCCCGGCTGGGCATCGGCCTCGTGCCCCAGGGGCGGCGGCTGTTCGGATCACTGACGGTCGTCGAGCATTTGAGCTTGCTCTCGCCCCGGCGTCTAGCCAAGGGCGACTGGTCACTGGAGCGCATCTTCGCACTATTTCCCGCGCTCGCAGATCGCCGCCGGCACCGGGCCAGCCAGCTGTCCGGCGGCGAGCGACAGATGCTGGCGATCGGGCGGGCGCTGATGACCAGCCCGAGCCTTCTCCTGATGGACGAGCCGTCGGAGGGGCTCTCGCCCGTGATGGTCCAGCACCTGGAGGGGATCGTGCGGTCGCTGACGGGCGTGGGGCTCGCCATTCTCCTCGTCGAGCAGAATCTGCACAGCGCACTGTCCAGTGCGGACGAGGTGTACCTTATCGAGAACGGCCGGATCGTGTACCGGGACAAACCGGACCGGCTACGGAACGAGCGCGAGACGCTGCGACGCTACCTCGGCGTGTGAGCGTTGAGCGAAGGAGACGCCAATGGCCAGTTATGCGGAGTTGAATCCTCTGCCGCGCCTGTTAATGGGGCCCGGGCCGGTCAATGCCGATCCGCGCGTCCTGCGGGCGATGTCCGCCCCCTTGCTGGGGCAGTTCGACCCGCAATTCCGCGCATACATGCACGAGACGATGGTGCTCTATCGGACCGTGTTCGAGACCCAGAACACCTGGACCCTGGTGATCGATGGCACGGCACGCTCGGCCATCGAAGCCGCCATGGTCAGCGTCGTGGAGCCCGGCGAGCGTGTGCTAGTCCCGAGCTTCGGACGATTTGGGCAGCTCCAGATCGAGATCGCCCGCCGCGTCGGGGCGGACGTCCGGGTGATCGAGGCGCCGTGGGGCACGGTGTTCACACCCGAACAGATCAAGGCGGCGCTCGAAGCGCACCGGCCCAACCTCTTGGCGATCTGCCACGGAGAGACGTCGAGCACCATGCTGCAGCCGCTCGTCGAGATCGGCCGATTGTGCCGGACCTACGGCGTCCTCTTGCAGGTGGATGCCACGGCGTCATTGGGCGGCACGCCGCTGCCGGCGGATGCGTGGGACATCGATTGCATCACCGGCGGACTGCAGAAGTGCTTGGCGGGTCCCCCGGGCGCCGCGCCGATCACGTTTTCGGACCGGATGGCGAACCTGATCAGCCGCCGCCGACACCTCGAGGAAGGCCTGCGGCCGGCCGACTACACGCCCGAGACCGGCGAGATGATCCGCTCAAATTACTTCGATCTGGCCATGATCATGGACTACTGGGACGTGCAGGGACTGAACCATCACACCGAAGCGACGACGATGCTGTACGCGGCCCGCGAATGCGCCCGGCTGTTCTGCGCGGAAGGGGCGAAGCAGGTGTTCGCGCGGCATGCCCTCGCCGGCCGCGCGCTGGTGGTCGGGGTCGAGGCCATGGGTCTCCACGTGTTCGGCGATCTCGAACACAAGATCCCACACATCGCCGGCGTCGAGGTGCCGGACGGCGTCAACGGAGAGCGCGTCCGCCACTTCATGCTCCAGCACTTCGGGGTCGAGATCGGCAGCGCGTTCGGCCCGCTGCGGGGGAAGATCTGGCGGATCGGCACGATGGGCTACAACGCCCGCAAGGATGCCGTGCTGGTCACGCTCGCCGCGTTGGATGCGGCGCTTGCCGCCGAGGGCGTCCGCTTTGAGCGAGGCGCCGGCATGGATGCGGCGCTGGCGCTCTATGAAGAGGAGGAGTAGAGCGAAAGAAAATGCCCAATGACCAATGAGACATGGGTCATTGGGCATTGGATGCGGTCATTTCTTGTCGGGGTTCACCTCGCCTAACGCTTGGAGGAGCAACTCGAGAGGCACGGGCTTGCTCAGCACTTTGTCCACCAGGGTGCGCTCTTCCGCTTCCATGACCACCTGGTCGCCCCAGCCCGTGAGCAGCAGGATCGGCAGGCGCGGGTAGCGCTCCTTCACCTTGCGTGCTACCTCCCATCCCGTCATCTCCGGCATGCCGAGATCGGTCAGCACGACCTCGACGGCCTGTTCTTCCAGGATGGCCAGCCCGGCCGGCCCGCTCTCGGCTTCGAACACCACCTGCCCGTAGGCGCGGAGCAGACTGGCGAGCGTCTGGCGCACCATCGCGTCATCGTCGATGAGCACGAGGCGGCGCGGCGGTACCGTCTCCCGCGCGGTGGGCGCAGGGCGCGCGGTCTCGCCTTGCGGCGCGACCTGGAAACGGAGGGTGAAGGTGGTGCCCACGCCGGGTGTGGACTCGACATCAATCCGCCCGCCGTGGCGCTCCATGATGCCATAGACGACGGAGAGGCCCAGCCCCGTCCCCCGCAGGCCCTTGGTCGTGAAGAACGGCTCGAAGATGTGGCCACGAATCTCTTCGGGCATGCCCACGCCGGTATCGGAGATCCGTAAGAGTACCGCGTCATCCTCGGTACGCGCGGTGAAGACGAGGTTGCCGCCCTGCGGCATCGCATCCACCGCGTTGAAGATCAGGTTCGTCAGGGCTTCGCGTATATCCGTGGCGTGCCCCAGGATGCGGGGGATCTCGGCAACTTCCACCCGGACGTCGATGGCCTTGCCGCGCCGTTGCGCCTCATCGCGCCAGCGCGGGCGCGCGATTTCCACCGCTTCGAGCACCAGCGCTCCGAGATCGAGCGGGGTCAGCGCACTGCTCGTCCGCTGGCGCGAGAAGTCCTGCAGGCGCCGCACGATCCCTGCGCCGTCGGTCGCCGCCGTTTCAAGCAGCGTGAGACCTTCCTGGACATCGGGTGTGGCCGCTCGCAGGCGCAGCAACTCCACCTGCCCCAGAATCGCCGCGAGCATGTTATTGAGGTCGTGCGCGATCCCCGCCGCCATCTGTCCCAGGGCGCGCAGCTTCTCGGTCCTGACCAGGGTGTCCTGTGCCTGCTGCAGGTGCTGGAAGGATTGGTTCAATTCCGTGAAGAGCCGCGCGTTCTCGATGGCGATGGCCGCCTGGGCGGCGAGCAGCATGACCAGTTGGCGCTCGTCCTCGATGAAAGTTCGGTCGCCGTTGTTGTGATAGAGCGCCAGCGCGCCGATCAACTTGTTGCGGTAGACCAAGGGCTCGGCCAGCACGGCGCTGATCGGCGTCCGGGCCAAGAAGAGCGGATTGGCCTTCGGCCAAATCCGGTAATCGTTGACGAAGAGCCCGGTCCGCTGCTCGGCGGCGACCCCGGGCACGTCATCCCCCAGCCGTACACGCAGGAAGGGCATGAATTCCCGGTAGGCGGTCCAGACCTCTGGAACCAGGACATGGTTCGCGTCGTCCCAGAGCAGGATCACCCCGTCGGCCGCGCCGACCAGTTCGACCGAGCGGCGCAGGATGATCTTGAGCAGGGGCGACAGGTTCAACTCGCGGATGATCTCTTCGCTCACCGCGCGCGCAGCTTCCAGCTGGCGCCGGCGGGTCTGCTCTTGCCGATAGAGCCGCGCATTCTCGAGGGTAATCGCCGCCTGGCTGGCAAAACTGGTGAGCGTCCGCAGGTGGTCCGAGGTGAACCGCCAGCCGGGCTGCTTGGAGTGGGAGGTCAAGACGCCGAGCAGGCGGTTACGGTAGAGCAGCGGGATGCCGATACTGGCGACGATGTCCCCGAATTCTGGCAGCCGCTGGGGAAACGCTTGATAATCGTTGACGATCAGAGGCGCCCGCGTCTCCGCGACGATGCCGTTGATGCCGCGCCCGAGTTGGAATTCCTGTTGCCGGACGACTTCGGCCTCGGGGCCGCGCACCGC
>DATJQT010000013.1:0-5039 GCA_035505475.1 Vulcanimicrobiaceae bacterium | reverse complement strand
GTGGGCTGGACGTGCACAAGGCCACCGTCACCGCCTGTCTGCGCCGCGTGGAGCGCACCGGCCAGGTGACGAAGGAGCTCCGCACCGTGGGCACCACCACGGCCGCGCTCCTCGCGCTCGCGGATTGGCTGGTCGCCGCGGGCTGCACCCACGTGGCCATGGAGAGCACCGGGGTCTTCTGGAAGCCGGTGTTCAACCTCTTCGAGGGCCAGTTCGTCGAGGTGCTCGTGGTCAACGCCCAGCATGTCAAGGCGGTGCCCGGGCGGAAGACGGATCTCCACGATGCCGAGTGGCTGGCGCAGCTCCTCCAGCACGGGCTCCTCCGGGGCAGCTTCATCCCCCCGGCCCCCATCCGCGAGCTCCGCGAGGCGACCCGTTACCGGAAGCAAGTGATCCGCGCCCGCGGGGATGAAGCCAACCGGATCCAGAAGCTGCGCGAGGCCGCCAACCTCAAGCTCGCCGCCGTGGCCACCGACATCCTCGGCGTGTCGGGCCGGGCTATGTTGGCCGCCGTGATCCAGGGCGAGACCGACGCCCAGGTCCTGGCCGGTCTGGCGAAGGGCCGCCTCCGGCGCAAGCAGGAGCAACTCGTGGCGGCCCTCACCGGCCGGATCACGCCGGTCCAGCGGACGCTCCTCGGTCAGCAACTCGCCCATGTCGAGTACCTCGACCGCGCGATCGCGGCGTTGGATGCGCTCGTGACCCAATTGGTTGCCCCCTACCAGGCCGAGGCCGACCGGCTCCGGACGATCGCGGGCGTTGAGCAGCGCACGGCCGAGGTGGTCATCGCCGAGCTCGGCGTCGACATGGCCCCGTTCCCCTCCGCCCGCCACTGCGCCGCCTGGGCGGGACTCTGCCCGGGGAATCACGAGAGCGCGGGCAAGCGGAAATCCGGGAAGACCCGCAAGGGGAGCAAGTGGTTGCGGACCGCCCTCACCGAGGCGGCGTGGGCCGCCAGCCGGACCAAGAGCTACCTCGGCGCGCAGTACCATCGCATCGCGCGGCGGCGCGGGAAGAAACGGGCCGCGGTCGCGGTCGCCCACAGTATCCTCGTGATCGCCTATCACCTGTTGAAGGACGGCACCACCTACCAGGACCTCGGCCGCGACTACTTCGAGCGGCGCGACACCGGCCAGCTCCAGCGTCGGCTGATCGGCCGGCTGGAAGCGCTCGGCCTGCGGGTGAAGGTGGAACCGTTGCCGCAGGCGGCATAGAGATCATTTGAGTAACTCATTTTCGTGACAGGCAGTAAGAACAGCAGGCAGCAGGCAGTTGGCAGTTTGCAGCCGAAGAAAGATCAACAGGCGACAGAAGCGGGCAGCGGGGTGCTGGGTGCACAGCGCATTGCGCAAAGCGCTGCGGACAACTGCCATTAGCAGAGTGAAGAAAGAACCCGCTTTTGCCAGGCGGCTCAAAAAGGTCCAGGTGCCGGGAACCCGTTCTGACGGGTGCGGCGCAATCCGAGGTGCGAGGCGTACTTGGTCGGGTACCCATTCTGATGGGTGCGTCGCAGCGCCGCGCCGGGTACCCATTCCGATGGGTGGCCGGAACGCCGGGGGCACCCATCCGTAGGATGGGTCCGACCGTTTTCAGCCGCCTGCTAATCCAACAGGTCGAGGGCGATCTTGAGGGCTGTCTCGAGGGCGAGGAGTTTCTCGGAACTCAGGCTGCCAACATAGTCGGTCAACGTACCCTTCGGAAAGCTGACCAGTCCGTCGCAGTGGATGGCGCTGGGATGTTTCAGGCCCTCGGTGTGTCCGACCGGGACCTGGCTCCCCAATCCCGTGTGACTCGAATACACGGGGGCACAAATCACCGTGCTGTATTCGCTGGTATCGCAGAGCACCTGCCGGCTGACGATGACAAAGACTCGGGACCGTCTGGGGTCGTTTCGGGGATGCGGAACACGGTACAGCTCTCCGCGCCTCATGGGATGACTTGGTATTCGAGCACGTCGGCCATCTCTGCATTCAGGGCGGCGGCGTGCTTGCGTAGGAGCGCCGCTTCGCGGGCCTGCAGGGCAGCCCGTTCGGCGTGGGCGAGAAACGCGCGCACCGCCGCCTCAATGAATTCGGAGCGGCTACGCTGCTCAGGCTCGACCCGCGTGTCGATCGCGCGAAGGAGGTCTTCGGAGAGTGTGATTGATGTCTTGATTTTCATACTACTCAATGTACTACCTTCCCCAGATGCCGTCAAGTCTCAGGGCAGGCACGTGATCATTGAGTCCGTGAAGAGCTAGCTGGCAGTCGGCAGTGAGCAGTTGGCAGTCACTGATCCGGAAAAAATCTACCGCCAAGACGCCACCGTGGGGTGGAGTGGGGGTGGAAGCAACGCCTTCGACGTGATCAGTTTCCTGCGCATCGACTCTATCCGTGACCAGGGAGAAATCTCCGGAATCCGCTTCGGGGAGAGGCAGCATCACGAGCTCCCGATCACCTTCCTCGCAAGCAGTCCTGAGTGATCCTCGCCCGTGCTCGTGGCCGGGATTTACACCAAAGTGGCCGCCCGGCCTCGGCCTAACCCATCGATACTGCCGAAGGGGCGTCCGGGTGCTTAAGAGGCTCCTGGTACAAACTTGGCCGAAAGTGCAGAGTCCGCCTCGATCATGGCCGAAAGTGCAAGACGGCGACCCCATCGGGCCCTAAAACGCCTCCCACTTGATGATTTACTCCGAATGCGTATAATCATAGCTATTGGCTTAGCTATGGAGGAGAGGCGCATGCGCACGGTTCAACTGACACTCGACGAGGAGTTGGTCGCGGCTGTGGACAAGACCGCTGCACGATTAGGGACCACACGATCCGGGTTCACTCGGCAGGCGCTCCGACAGGCCCTCGCTCAGGAACATGAGCGCACGCTCGAGCGGAAACACCGCGAGGGATATTTGCGAAAGCCACCCAAGCGCGGCGAGTTCTCCGGTTGGGTACCCGAACAAGCCTGGGGTGATTCGTGAAACGAGGGGAGATCCGCTGGTACAAGTTTGCTCAGCCGGACAAACGGCGCCCCGTGTTGATCCTCACCCGCGATTCCGCTCTCGAGTTCCTCGGTGAGGTCACGGTGGCTCCGATCACCACAACCATCCGCGACATTCCCAGCGAGGTCGTGCTCACGCAAGCCGATGGCGTACCGCGGGATTGCGCGGTCAACCTCGACCACCTTCAAACCGTGTCGGCTGGCCGAGTTGGCTCGCTGGTCACCCATTTGAGTGCCGAGCATATGACTCGAGTTCGCACCGCGCTCCTTTTCGCCCTGGGTTTCCGAGACACCTAATCCCAACAAGACCGACGCCACCCACTCATTTCTGTCTTGAGAAATGGCCGAAACGGCCAATCTCAAGTGCGAGTCTCGCTGAGGAGGGGTTAGCGGAGGGGGAGGCGGGCCTCGGAGGCGTTCCAGCCGAAGTCCGCCTGGTCTTCGACTGGACGAACCTCCTACGGCCCACGCGGCGCGGCCCACAGTGCGGTTTCGCTTGGGGAATCACGCCCCCTGCGTTACGCTGGGCCTCCAGCCTGCCTGCGCAGGCGAGGAGCGCATTCTATCGGCAATCCCTGATTATCCCGCAGCGGCGGACCGTTTTCGACCGCGAGCAGCCGCTCGACGGTCCTCAAGGCGCCTGCCCCTCCATGCGTCCGTGTTGGCGTGTGCTCATCGCCCCCAACTGATCACGTTCCCGCCGCCGCTGGTTAGGTGTTCCGTGGAATCTGGTCACTTTCAATGTGGCGCTTCCAGCCAAGGAAGATGGAATCGATTTCTCGGATTCGCACCGGAACGCACCGGCTTGAGCCGTGGCGTTCGGGCCTGTTGTTCCCAATCAAAGCGCGTCCGTCTTGGCGTCCTTGGCGTCTTGACGGTTCAAGAATTTCGGATTGGGGCTAGTAGGCAGTAAGAACAGCAGGCAGCAGGCAGTTGGCAGTTTGCAGTTTGCAGCCGAAGAAAGAGCGTAACCGATAGGGCCCTCTTTCGCGGCAGTCCTGGGGTGCAGTAGAGGCCCCTGGGACCAAGCGTGCAACGGCACACGAGGCTCTCACGGCGCGGGGCAATGCCGAGGGGAACCTCCTCGGGTTCAGCATCCTCGGGCTGCGCACCGGGCGCCCCGCCGGTCCGCCCGTCGGGGATCCGAGGCGCGGATGCGGATGGAAGAGCGTCTGGCGGCCTACAGGTTCAGGACGGCGCGCAAGGCCCGATCAACCTCGGCCAGGCGCGTGGCGGGCAGGCAGCCCACGGGTCTGACCTGCCCGGTCCGCGGATCCTGAAATCGCTGGGGATCGAGGGCGCGGAGCTGGAAACAGAGGAACACGGTCTCTTTCGGCAGGCCGCTCTCGCGGGCCGGCACCCGGACATTGGTCGGATAGTCGCGCGGAACATGCGTCGCATCTGTCCCGGCCACCACGGTGACGACGAGTGGTTGCCGGTTGATGGCATCGGCAGAGACGACGAGAACCGGGCGCACCCCCTTCTGCTCGCGGCCCTGACCCGGATTGAGATTGACGAGGTAGATCTCTCCGCGGCTAATCATCGGGGAGGCCGTCCGCCTCGGTCGTGCGGAAGGCCTCCAGCAGTTCGTCGGAGGCACGGGTGACCGAAGGGTCCGCCGCCATCGCCGCCATGGCGGCTTCGAAGGCCTGCTGCTTCCGGGTGGCCGTGTACTCTTTCAGGGCGGTGGTGACCAGGCGATTGAGGTTGGTCTGCAACTCCGCAGGGGCCACAGCCGTTGCCTCCGCGACGATGTGCCGGGGAAGCGCAAAGCTGCGACGGACTGTCCGGGACAGACTTGCCCTCGTCTTGGTTGTGGACTTCGATGGGGATTTACGCGGAGCTACTACCATGTATCACCTCCAGTATCACTGGAGTGTAGCGCCATTTCGGGGTGTCAGCAAGAGGAAAAATATCTGGCAGTTGGCAGCAGGCAGTTGGCAGTAAGAGAGCTGACTCCTCACTGCCAACTGCCAACTGCCTGCCGCCAACTATTCATCACCACTTCTTCCGCGACCGCAGATACATCCTCGCCACAATCGACAAACTATTCACCAGCACCACCA
>DATJQT010000012.1:0-1978 GCA_035505475.1 Vulcanimicrobiaceae bacterium | reverse complement strand
CAGGTCGCGCTTGGAATAGGTCACCAGGTCCACGATCTCGCGGGCCTGGACGATCTCGCCGCACAGCTCGCGCTCTTTGAGCAGCCACAAGGCCCGGAAGGCCTCGGCGTCGGCCTCGAAGGCCAGGTTGCGCTCCATGATAGCCACGCGCTCCGCCGGCGAGGTCAGCCCGCGGATGTCCACCGAGAGGGCAAAGCGGTCCAGCAGCTGCGGGCGCAGGTCGCCCTCTTCGGGATTCATGGTGCCCACCAGGATGAACCGGGCGGGGTGCGCGAAGGAGATGCCCTCCCGCTCAACCACGTTCACCCCCATGGCGGCCGAGTCGAGCAGCACGTCCACCACGTGGTCGTCGAGCAGGTTCACCTCGTCGATGTACAGCAGGCCGCGGTTGGCGGCGGCCAGCACGCCGGGCTCAAAGTGGCGCTCGCCCTTCTTGATAGCGCGCTCGATGTCGAGCGTGCCGACCACGCGGTCTTCGGTGGCCGACACCGGCAGGTTGACGAAAGAGGTGCGCCGCATCTCCGACGGCAGCGGCATGTTGGGCGCCTGGGCGGCGCGCTCCTTGCACTCGGTGCACCAGGTGGTCGGCCGGTCGGGGTCGCAGCCAAAATGGCAGTCGCGCACCACGCGCACGTCGGGCAGCAGCGCCGCCAGGGCGCGCGCGGCCGTCGACTTGGCCGTGCCGCGCTCTCCCCGGATGAGCACTCCCCCAATGCGGGGATTGACGGCGTTCAGCACCAGGGCGCGCTTCATGCGCTCCTGGCCTACAATGGCAGTGAATGGGAAGATAGATGGCATAAGGTGGACTTAATTTCGGATATCCGTCCGGGACAGCCGGGGGGCGGGCTTCGCCCGCGACTGCCCGGAATCGGCCCGCTATGGTGGATTATACCACCCTGCCCCCCAAAGCTGGTGGTTGCCATTCCTCAGATTCCCCCGTATAATGCCCGACAATCTACAACTCAGAAAGAAGATTCACTTAATGACCACCAACGATGCACCTCAGCCCACCCCCAGTGTTCATCCGATGCAGTCCCTGCTCGATTCGGACCAGAGCATGAACATGCCGCAGCGCGGCGAAATCCGCGACGGCAAGATCGCGCGCATCACCCCCACCGAAATCCTGGTGGATGTGGGCGCCAAATCGGAAGGCGTGATCACCGGACGCGAGCTGGACAGTTTGGACGAGGCCACGCGAGCCGCGCTGGCGGTGGACCAGATCGTCTCGGTCTACGTCATGGATCCCGAAGACCGCAGCGGCAACATCGTGCTGTCGCTGACCCGTGCCCGCGAAGAGAAAGACTGGCGGCAGGCCGAGGAGCTGCTGGCCTCCCAGGAAGTCTACAGCGGCAGCATCGCCGGCTTCAACAAGGGCGGGCTGATCGTGAAGCTGGGCAACGTGCGCGGCTTCATCCCCGCGTCGCAGCTGAGCTCGGCGCGCCGCCGCCGCTCGGAAGGCGGAGAGACGCCGGAGCAAAAGTGGGGGCGCATGATCGGCGAGACCTCACAGGTCAAGGTCATCGAAGTGGATCGCAGCCGCAACCGGCTCATCCTTTCCGAGCGCGCCGCCGCCAAGGAGACGCGTGAGGCCCAGAAGGAACAGCTGCTGGCCGAGATTAAGCCCGGCGACGTCCGCAAGGGGCACGTCATCAGCCTGGCCGATTTCGGCGCGTTCGTCGACATCGGCGGCGCCGACGGCCTGGTCCACCTTTCGGAACTGTCGTGGAAGCGCGTGGCGCACCCCAACGAAGTGCTGAAGGTGGGGCAGGAAGTGGAAGTGACCGTGCTCAACGTAGACCGCGAGCGCAAGCGCATCGGCCTGTCGATGAAGCGCCGTGAAGACGACCCGTGGCTGGTGATCAAGGCCAAATACAAGCCCGGCCAGCTGGTGGCCGGCACCATCACCAAGCTCACCAAGTTCGGCGCCTTTGCCCGCATCGAGGGCGAGAACGACCTCGAAGGGCTGATCCACATCTCC
>DATJQT010000011.1:0-1183 GCA_035505475.1 Vulcanimicrobiaceae bacterium | reverse complement strand
CCAGCACCCTCCCTAAGATTCCGTACGTCGGGTTTTCCCCAGTACGGCTCCAAGTCGAGGCGCGGTCATCGTCAGCCGTGCCCTGCTCGCCCGCCGAGGTCAATACGGGATTACGCTGCGCAATAAGTGCAATTGTGGATGGCGTTTCATCTCCCCGACCGATACTTCATCCCGGCCAACAGCCAGACCAATCTCTTGGCCAGCCTCGATCGGTTGACCAGCCTCACGGCGGCTAGACCACCTGGGCACGGGCATTGTCCAGCAGGCGTTGCAGGACAACGGCGGGATAGGCGATACGAGACAGAAAGAGCATGGCGGCAATGATGTACGGTTTGTAACTGGCTTCCATGTAGAGCGCGTCCCGGTAGCGGTCGAACACGGTGGCTGCGACCTCACCCTCCTTGCAGCTCACCCCCGTGATGTCGGCCGGCAGGCAGTGCAGGTACAACGCCCGGCCGTCCCGTGTGTCTTTCATTAGCTGTTCAGTGCACTCCCAGTCCTTGTGCGTCGCGTTCTGCGCGAGCAACTCTTTTTCCAGCTCCTTGATCGCGGCCATATCGCCGCGGCCGTACAGATCCGTGCGCCGCTCCATGGCGGCGTACGCCGCCCAGCTCTTTGGATACACCACATCCGCACCCTGGAACGCCTCGCGCATATCCTGGGACACGGAGAACGAACCGCCGCAGCGCGCCGCATTCTGCTGCGCCACCTCGAGCGTCTCCCGCATGACTTCGTACCCGGTCGGATGCGCGAGCACCACATCCATGCCGAACCGGGTCATGAGCCCGATTACGCCCTGCGGCACGGACAGCGGCTTGCCGTACGAGGGTGAATACGCCCAGCTCATGACCAGCTTCTTGCCGCGCAGATGCTCCACCCCACCAAAATGCCGGATCAGGTGCATGGCATCGGCCATGGCCTGCGTCGGGTGATCCACATCGCACTGCAGGTTCACCACGCTGGGCCGCCGCTCGAGGATGCCCGCCGCGTACCCTTCCTGCACGGCGCGCGACACGTCCCGCATATACGCGTTGCCCTTGCCGATGTACATGTCATCGCGGATTCCGATTGCCTCCGCCATGAACGAGATCATGTTCGCGGTTTCCCGCACCGTCTCGCCGTGCGCGATCTGGCTCTTGCCCTCGTCCAGGTCCTGGAGCGCCAGACCCAGCAGGTTGGCCGC
>DATJQT010000010.1:0-2256 GCA_035505475.1 Vulcanimicrobiaceae bacterium | reverse complement strand
TCCCGTGATCTTCAAGTCCGGCCAGATGAAGCCCAGCGCCTTTGCCGCGCCCGACGAGGAAGGGATCACGTTTTCCGCGGCCGCCCAGGAATCACGGCGATCCTTCATGGGCTGATCCGTGAGGGACTGCGTGTTGGTGTAGGCATGCACCGTGGTGAACAGGCCGTGGCGGATCCCCAGGTTCTCCCGCAGCACCTTGATCACCGCCGCAAGGGCGTTGGTGGTGCAGCTGGCCATGCTGACGATGGAGTGCTTCTTCGGATCGAAGGTGTCCAGGTTGATCCCCGGCAGCAGGACCGCGTCGCAGTCCTGCAGGGTCTTGCTGGCCGCGCTGATCAGCACTCTCTTTGCGCCTCGATCCAGGTGAGCCTGGGCGCCGGCCCGCGTGGTTGCCCTGCCCGTGCAGTCCACCACGAGGTCCACGCCCAGCGCGCCCCAATCCGGCAGCGACTTCGTCGAGTCGATGTAGCGGATCTCCCGGCCGCCGATGGTGATGCGGTCTGCGGTGGCGCTGACCGGCTCGTGCCAGCGCAGGTAATTGCTGTCCGCCTCGAACAGCGCCGCGAGCGTCGGCGCGTCCTTGATATCCGAAACGCTGACCGGTACGTACAGCCCGTGCTTCAACGCCGCCTTCAGCGTCGAGCGGCCGATTCGTCCAAACCCATGTATGGCGATTCCACCCATTGTGAACGTTCCTTTCCTTCCACTAATAGTATCTGGAAAAGGAACGGGGAGCGGCAAACCGCCCGCGGGCGGTCTACCCCCTCCAGAACGGGCGGATCTCGATGGTTCCAAACCGGGCTACCGGGTGCCGTGCCGCGATCCGGATCGCCTCGTCCATCTCCTCGCACTCGATGACGTCGAAGCCCGCGATCTGCTCCTTGGTCTCCGCGAACGGCCCATCCGTTGTAGACGGCTTGCGGTTGCGGATGCGCACGCACCGCGACTGCGAGACCTCCTCGAGCCGGTTGCCCATGATGCGGGCGCCGCTTCGGGTGGTCTCCTCGACCCATCGCTCCGTGTCGGGACCGACCGCCGCTGCATCCTCCGCACCGAGCTGGACGCCTTCCTCCACGCAAATGAGAAACAGGTATTTCATCGTTCTCTCCCCGCAGCCTTCTGCTGCACTCCATAGTCGATGCGCGGGGGCTGCATCTACAATAGGGAGAACGATGTCCCGATCAACCGGGCCTTCCCTGGCCATCCCCGGGGGACTTGGGTACGTTAGGCTCGCCACCACGGCCGTGTTCGGGAAGACCGCCGCACCGAGCGCCGAGATCATCTACCTCGGCCGCAGCAGGTTCAACCTGCGCAAGCAGCCGGCGCACTGCTGTGCGGGCGCTGGTCAGCTCGACCAGCAGCCGCGCCCGATCTTTCCCGGGCCTGTTGCGATGGGGCGTCGCGCAGGATGCCACGGGTCTCCTTTGTGTCGCGCGACTTCACGACTACGTCCGCCAGTCCGTCAGGCGACCCGCCTCCCAACTTCGGAGCGGCACCGGAATTGCAGGCACCTTCGGGCAATCGGGTCCGCCCGACGGTGCGTCCGTGGGTATCATAGTGCGTAGTAGGAGGAATACATGCCCGTGGATACGGCCGTCAGCGAACTGAGCCACATCATCCAGCTCTCCGTGGCCCCGGTGTTCCTGCTTACCGGGATTGCGTCCATCCTCGTCGTTCTTACCAACCGGCTGGCGCGGATCGTGGATCGGTCCCGCTACCTGGCCCAGGAGCTGCCGTCCGCTCCCGCCGAGCTGGCGCAGGAATACCGCTGGGAGCGGAGGGTAATCGCCCGACGCATCCGCCTGAACTACGTCGCCATAGGGCTGTGCATCGGGAGCGCGTTGCTCGTGTGCACGGTGATCGCACTTCTGTTCATCGGGTCGCTGTTTACGGCGCACCTCGAAACGGTGGTGGCGGTCCTGTTCATCATCTGCATGGCGGCCCTCGTCGCAGCGCTTTCGGGCCTGCTCTCAGAGGTTTACATCGGGACGCGGCAGCACCGATACCGGGAAGCGCCCGGCGTGCCGCGGGAGCCGGACCAGATCTGAACCAGGGCACGCACGCTAGGCTGGCTATAGCGGCGCAGCGAATTGGTATGGATTCTGGTATGGATGATTGGCGCTGCGGTTGACTGCGCAACACCTGCCAGCCTATCCTGATCACGGCTGGGGATGGAGTCCCCCATAACTGCCTTCGCCCGAAGGCTGATGACTCCTACCAACTTCACACTGGTAGGAGGCGGTCATGCCGAAAATC
>DATJQT010000009.1:0-6458 GCA_035505475.1 Vulcanimicrobiaceae bacterium | reverse complement strand
CGGGCGGAGGTCGCCGAGGCGCTGCGCGCGTGGATGGAGCGGGAGGGGCTCACCCAGGCCCGGGCGGCGAAGCGGCTGGGGATCGCCCAACCGCGGCTGTCCGAGATCGCCCAGGGTAAGGTAGAGCTGCTCTCTCTGGATTACCTTGTCGGACTGTGTGCGAAAGCCGGGGTGCCCCTGCGTCTCCGACTGGCAGCATAATCACGCAAGGCGCCCGGCTATAGTGTCGCAAGAGAGGAACGAGTTGCACGGCGGGATCGTACTCCCGGGCGCGGTACTATGATCCCATCATCGGGCGATTCGCCCAGCGGGATCCGATCGGGCTGCAAGGAGGGCTTAATCCGCACGCGTACGCGAATGCCAACCCTATCAACTTGAGCGATCCACCAGGACTTGTGTCGAATCCGCTCCAGACAAGTCAGGCTACCGCGAGTGCAAGCCCGCTGGATCCGCCGACAGGCGGGACGAGCGCGAGCCAAAGCCTGCTGACGCAAAATAACCCTGGCAACATCGCTGGCGTGATCGATGGCCTGGCGCTTGTCTCAGACGGAGGTGTGTCTGTTCCGCTTGTGCTCAGGGCAATCCGCTGCATCCGAACCACCTCAGTGCCCTGGTCCGGGAGTACCTCGAGGCCGCCCACCTCGGCCAGCACGGGGTTTGCCATCTCTTCCGCCACACGATGGCCATCGCGATGCTGGACGGGGGCGCCGACATCCGCTACATCCAGCAGATGCTCGGCCACGCGAAACTCACCACCACCCAACTGCACACCCACGTTTCCATCCCGCAGCTCCAGGCCGTCCACACGGCCACGCACCCGGCGGCGCAGCTGCGGCCTGCGCCGCGGGCCCTTGCCTCTCTCACCCCAGAGGATGGATTCTCCCCAAAGAACACCGGCAGCCCCACGTAGCGTCCGGCGCGCCGCGGATGCTTGACGAGTGCAGCTCCCTTTCCGCTCGCCGATTGCGGCATCGGGGACGCTGATAAGCGGCACTCCCATGGCCGGAGACTGGACCGCGAGCCCCGGGTGCGGCGACCGCCCTGCGGCGGGTGGCTGGGAGATCCTCGTGCTTTCTCCTTGGGTTCCCTGGCCGGGGATGGTACCCTCACAACAAGAGAGGGTCGTCAGATCCTGAGGCGTGCGCACGGAGGCAGAATGCCCCAGAAAGCAACTCGCCACTTTCCTCGTCGGACCAGGCCGCCCGGAGAGCATCGCTTGCAGTTGACCGCCGTGGTCGAGCGAGATCGCGCCGGGTATGTGGCCAACTGCCCGCAGCTGCAGGGGTGCTACACGCAAGGCCGGACCTACGAGGAAGTCGTTCGGAACATCCGCGACGCCATCCGGTTGCACCTGGAAGACCGCTTGGCGCTCGGGGAGCCGCTGCCGGTGGCCGGGGAGGTGACGTTGGCGGTGCTCGACATCGCCGTATGAGCCCGCGGCTGCCCCGGGTCACCGCTGCCCAGATGCTCCGCGTGCTGCGCCAATTCGGGTTCGAGGAGGTCCGGGCCAGCGGCAGTCATCGGATCCTCCGCAACGCCGACGGCAAGCGGGTCACCATTCCCTACCATGCGTGACAAATCCTGCACCCCAAGCTCCTGCAAAGCATTCTGCGCGATGCGAACCTCTCCGCGGAGGACTTGCGCGAGAGTCTCTGATGTCCGCGGGCGAGACAGCCATTGACCGGCCTCGCCCGCTTATGGCGGGCGCATTGGTTCCACGGTTCGGCTGGATGGCCAGCGCATCGCCCGGCCGGAGAGCGGTACAGTCATGCAGCATGGTCAGGGCGCCGAACACCGAGGCACCTCGAAAGTCGCCGAGACAAGTGTGCTATCGCTCCCGGCGGGTCCGCTGGCGAGCCGTAACTCGCCTCAGGGGATCACCGTGGCGAATCGGGCGTCTGGGCAGCGCTCGCAGCGCGAAGCGACGGACTGCATTGGGGATTTCCGCTTCATCTACTGCGCGCACTGGGCCGCGCTACCGGGCGCGGTACTATGATCCGGTGCGGAGCCGGTTGCCGTACCCGCAGAAGCAGGTCAAGGATTCACGCGAACACGCGGCCGACGAATCGGCGCAGGTCCTCCTCGACATTTCGATCGAATCCTCCCTGGTACACGATCGTGGATGCGATCTCGACGGCGAGCATGGCGGCGCGGTACTTGGGGGGCAACGACCGGACGCGGGTGCGGAAGGCGGAGGTCTCCCGGATGAGTCGCGGCAAATGCGCGAGTAACGCGCGGCGGAAGAGGGGAGTGAGGGTCAGCTCTGGACGGCTCTGGAAAAATCCAAACAACTGCTCATAGTACTGGTTGATCTCGATGCTGATCGCGTTCGAAATCTCCGTATAGTTCAGTTTGCCGCCGGCCTCCCGGTGCCGGCGAAAAATCAGCTCGGCTTCGTTGGCGGCCCGCTGCTCGAGGATCGTGAGCACGTCTGCCACGTAGGCTTCCTTGTGCGCGAGGAACTCTTTGGCGCTCAGCAAGAGGTTTCCAATGATCTCGTACGATGACGAGATGACGCCGCATTTGTTGGCCGAGGCGTCGCGCAGGACAACGATGCCTTTTTCCTGCAGCAGGCCGCGTGCCTCCGGGGTGAGGAAAGAATTGGCCCCTTCGACGATGACCCGCACAGTGGGGATTCCGTCCGCAGCGAAGAAGCGCTCCCAATTGGAGCGGTCCACGGTTTCGGGACGGCCCCCGGCCGGGATGAACAGGTCAGCCGGGACCGTGAACAACAGCGAGCCGAATTCATTCTGAAAATCGTCCAGCGTCACCCACGCCTCTTCCAAGCCGGGGTCCGTCCGCGCGACCCGTTTGAACAGCTCGCGTAATCCTTCGCTTCGGTGCACGTTCCGGTAGAGCACGAATCCGCCGGGGGAAAGGCGCGCCGGGTCGAAGGCCTCGACGTCATGCTGTAAGACGATGCGCTTCAGCTCGCCATGGTCGAGGCCATGTGGGTCCACGGCCGCGCCTGTCCCGTCCAGGATCAGCCGAATGGCCGCCCGGGGACAGCGGTCGAGCAGGATGCGCATAGCATTGCCGGCCACGTCACCGTTCGGTCCGCCGGTGAACTTGACGCTGAACGGGTCTTTGCCGATGTCGATGCCTTGCTCACGCATGGCGATCTCGGCAAACTTCACGACGCCCGTTGACGTGACCCCGTACTGCTTGTGGTTGATGCCCACCACTTTGCTGGAAATGATGCCGATTCCCAGGACGTAGCGGCGCCGGACAGACAGCTCGGCGATCGTCTCGATCATCTGATCGTGCAGATTCTCGTCTGGGCCGAGCTCGATTGCCTCGTCTTCCCCGTAATAGTCAACGACGCGCGGATCCATCAGCTTGCCGTCCTGCGAGACGAAGATGTCGAAGAACGCGTTAATGAAACCGTACTGAATCTTCTGGAGGAGCTGATCGCGCTGCTCGGGCGTGCGCGTGCCAGGGGCGCGCAAGACCACGACCAGTTTCGACCCGCCCTCGTAGATGTCCTTGTTCTTCAGGTGCTGCGTATGCGCTAAGACGTAGGTTTCGCGAAAGATGTTGTTGGCGACCGTGACGTAATCGTCCCGTGTGTCCGTGACGATCGTGCGCCACCCGCCCCGCGCGATATCGGAGAACCCGATGTGGTAGCCGAGCCCGTGCCGGCCGTAGAAGAACGTCACCCGGAACGGACGCGCGGCCGGGAGGTCGGCGGTGAAATCCGGCCCGAGATCGTCGAGATAGGACGGGTCCAAGCGGAAGGTCAGCGCGTGCTTCTCGGGGATAAAGAAGTTGGTCTTGAGGGTTCGGCGGATGAACAGCAGGGACGTGCGGAAGATGGATCGCCGGAATTCGTCCAGTCGCTTGTGGCCGGTGTTGTAGGCGGCAACTTCGTGTTCGGTCTTGACCAGCTCGGCCGCGTACCGGGCGGCGCGGTCGGGCACTTCGGGATCGAAGCGGGCCTCGAACAATCGAACCAGCTGGAGCGCCATGTCCGGGTGAGAGTGAAACGCTCGGATCACGTCCTCGTAGGTGTACCGGTTCGGCTGGTTGTGCGCCAGATTGGTGTGGCAAAAGCCGATGAACGCGTTGATCAGCGACGCCTCGTCGCCCGTCAAGATCCGCCGCACGACGAAGTCGCGATAGGTCGGGGAGTCGGCATCGAGGATCTGCGTATTGTAGAGTTCGCGGCGCAGCTGCGAAAACAGCGACGAATCCCGTTCGACCAGCCCGCCTTCCCGCCGGGTTACATAGAAGCTCCCGAGGAAGTAGGGATGCGTCTCGGTGGTGATCATCAGGACGTAACAGCGGCGCACACCGAGGTTGAGCCGGTTGAAGACTTCCATGACTTGCGCGAGGTATTCCTTGTGGGGCGGATTGCCGACGGCAAAGAGCACCCGCGTCTCGTTCGGCTCCTCGGGGCCGGCCGCTTCGACGTCGAGGAAGATTCCTCCGTGCGTTCGGCTCTGGTGGAGCAGCCACAAGGTCTGGGCGATCCGCCGCGGCGGGGACACGCGCACGTACCGATCATTATTGAGGCAGAGCAGCCGGATCAGCTTGTCTCGTTCTTCCGCGTCGAGCGGCCCATAATGGACCTTGAGGGCGTGCGCGATCTCGCGCCGGAGGCGATCGGGAATCTCAAGTGGACCCGCGGTCCGGATCGCTTCGGTGGGCTTGCGGTCGAACTCGTAGCGCTGGACCTCGAGCGGGTGCCCGGTTCCGGGCACGGGCGCGGAGGAATGGACCATCTCCGCATACGAGACATCCCGATCCCGGATCTGCTCGAGCGTCTCGTAAATCGACCCGGGCAGGTCCAGCCGTGCCAGCGTGAGCTCGTTGTCCCGGTCGGTAAGAATCAGGTGGCGGTTCTCACGCAGCCACGAAAGGTTGGCGGCGAGGCTGGCCAGGGCCGGTGCATCCTCTTGCATGGTGACGAAGAAAATGGGTGGCATGTGTTTCCGGAGCCATTCCAGGTTCTGCGCGGCCGATCCGAGATTGTCTTGGATGGTATCGAGAATACGGCGGTCCAATGGATCCAGTAAGGACGGCATGGGTTACCTCCAGGCAGAGGTGCAAACAGGGCGGACGCTACTTGGGAACGCTGTACCCTTGGGCCGCGATCCGGCCTCCGAGCGCCCAGTACGCGTGACTGCCATAGGCTAGCGGCTTAGCCTGTGACAGGTCAACTTCTCCGCGAGAATCGATCAGCGTCTCGTCCGCCTGCACCGCAACCACCTTCCCAAGGAAGAGATCGTGCGATCCAAGGCGCACGGTCTGGATCACCTGGCACTCGATGTTCAGCGGGCATTCCTGGATCAGTGCGGTGCGAATCGTGCGGGCGGGCACCGGCGTCAAGTGCATGGCGGCGAACTTGTCTTCGGTACGGCCAGAGACGTTTCCGCACCAGTCCACGGCACGGGTCATCTCTGCGGTTGGGACGTTCACGGCGAATTCGCCAGCCTGCTGCACGAGCGTGTGCGAATGGCGCGAGGGTCGAATGCTCACGCCCAGGATGGGCGGCTCCGAACAGAGTGTCCCGGCCCAGGCGAGCGTGATGATGTTGGGCTTTTCAAAGGGGCCGCACGTCAACAGGACGGGCGGGAGCGGATAGAGATAGTTGCCGGGTTTGAGTTGTTGCTTCGCCATGCGCTTCTCCTTTACCGGGCCCGCGCGAACAGATGCGCGGGCATGTTGACGAGAATCATTCCACCAACCACCAGGTTGCCCCCGATGAGTAGCTTTGCGGTGAGCGGATCATGGAGCAAGAGGCCGCCCAGTAGAACACCGAAAATCGGGGTCAGAAACGTGAAGCCAGAGATGTCGCTCACTGGATACACTTTGACCAGCCAGAACCAAACAAGGTAGCTGGCGAATGCCACGACGATTCCCTGATACGCCAGGCACGCGAGCACGAGCGGGCTCAAGTTCGTCACGTGTCTCGGTTCGAACAAGACGCAAATGAGCGACAACTGTACCGCGGAGAAGCCCAGTTGATAAAACAGCATCTGCGATGGCGACATGGATCCTCGCACCACTCGTTTAAGGTACAGGGAAGTGACCGCCCAGAGCAGGCCGGCTGTCAGGCTGAACAGGTCGCCGAGCAGTTGCGAACGGCTCGGGACGCCGAGACTATCCCAGAGGGTGGCAACAAGCCCCAGGAACGCAACCACCAGCCCAATCGTTTTGCGCGCCGTGAGCGGTTCGGCAGGCAGCAGCCAATGGGCGCCCAGGGCGACGAACAACGGGGCGGTGTACAGCAGAATCACGGCATGCGACGCTGTCGTGAAATACAAACCAAGATAGACGAATACGAATTCAGTACCGAAGAGAGCCCCAATGACGACGCCGTGCCAGAACGTGCGGTCCCGGTGAATCAGCGGCATCCGGCGCCATTGTGCCCAGCAGATCACCAGCAGGGATGCGACTACCGACCGGAGGGCCGCCTGGAAGATCGGGCCCACACCGGTATTTGCCACCTTCAT
>DATJQT010000008.1:0-17836 GCA_035505475.1 Vulcanimicrobiaceae bacterium | reverse complement strand
TCTTTTCGTTCGAGCGGCAAGGCGAGAGTGTGGGGATCGGCCAGGGGTCGGAGATCGGCGGCGGGCTGCTGCGGTTCTGGAAGGGACGCTACCTCATCAGCATCTTTGCCGATGGGGAAGGGCCAGCGGCCGACTCGGCCGTGCTCCAGCTCGGGCGGCTGACGGCGGCGGCCATTCGGGATCAGGGAACGCCGCCCCGTGTCGTCGGGCTGATTCCCGGCAGAGATGCGGGTCTGGTCGATACGAGCGTCCGCTACCTCACGAGCCCCGTCCTGCTCAATCAGAGGCTCTTCATCTCCCACGAGAATGTCCTCGGCATCAATCGGCAGACCGGGGCGGTCCTCGCCCAGTATGGTCAGGATGCTGCGAAAACGAGCCTGCTCCTAATCCAGTACCCCAGCACTGCGGCGGCGACTGCGGCCTCTCGGCGGCTCATGGCGGCCTATCTCTCAGAGACCGGCGGGGCGGATCGCGGTCGCAGGCCGGACGGACGTTGGACGGTGGTCCGGCAACAGAATACGTTTCTGGCCGCGGCGATTGGTGCGCCGAGCGAGGCGGCCGCCGAGGCGTTGCTCACCGCTACCGAGCGGGCGTTGAGGAGCGTGCGATGATGACTGCACACTGCACCCGGAGGGAGTTTTTCCGTCTCACGATGGGGACCGCAATCGCCGCCACCGGCGCGAGCGTGTTTGGGGAGGCGTGGGCGCAACCGACGGCCAAGGTCGTCCTCATCAGACACGCCGACGTGGTCGGGGAGCAGGCAAAGATTAATGGCGCGATTGTGCAAACCATGCTTGACGAGGCGGTGCAGACGTTGGTCGGTGCGGGCAATCCGGCCGATGCCTGGCGTGCGCTGATTCGGCCAACCGATGTCGTCGGCATCAAGAGCAATGCCTGGGAGCGGCTGCCGACCCCCGTGGAGGTGGAGGCTGCCATCCGGCGCCGCGTTGTGGACGCCGGCGTCCAGGAGTCGCGCCTCGACGTCGCCGATCGGGGGGTCCTGCAGAATCCGATCTTTCGCAACGCGACCGCGCTCGTCAATGTCCGGCCGCTCCGGACACATCACTGGGCCGGGGTGGGGACGTGCCTCAAGAACTACATCCAGTTCGTCCCGGACCGGCCGGCATACCACCCCGATGGCTGCGCCGCGCTGGGCCAGATCTGGACGCTCCCTGCCGTCAAAGGCAAGACGCGCCTGAACATCCTCAGCGCGCTGACGCCCCAATTCTACGGGCGCGGGGCCAACTTCTTCGACCGGCGCTACGTGTGGCCCTACCAGGGGCTGATCGTGGGGACCGACCCGGTGGCGGTAGATACGGTCGGCGCTCACCTCCTCCAGGCGAAGCGGGTTGCCTTCTTCGGGGAGGACCGAGCCCTGGACGTGACCCCGCATCACATTCAACTGGCCGACACGAAGTACGGCCTCGGCGTGAGCGATCTCGCCCGGATCGAGGTGGTCAAGCTGGGCTGGATGGACGGTGTGCTGATCTAGCAGGCGGCTGAAAAAGACCCATCTCCAGCGTTGCAGCCACCCATCGGAATGGGTACCCGGCGCGGCGCTGCGACGTACGCGCAAAGTACGCCTCGCACCTCGGATCGCGCCGCGCCTTGCACCTGGACCTTTTTGAGCCGCCTGCTAAGCCCGGACCCTTGCGTCGGAGAAGGCGAAACGTGCGGGGCCAGCGTCCGGCGCGATCGGCGGCCCTTGCGGAGCCTTTCCACTCGATGCGGCCGGACGGGCTGCGCTCGACCGGCGACGCAGCGGGAACGCGCGGATGCCGAGCGCGGACCCCCTATCGCAACCAGCAATGCGAGCGCTAACCCGCCCGCCATCAGCCATCGGCGGGGCAGGCGCACCGGAGCCGGAGCCGGTTGCGCCGCTCACGCCGTCCGTCAACGGTGCGTAGGCGGCCTGTCCCGGTTGGTGAGGCCGCAGGTCAGGAGCGGACGCGCCGGCGAAGGATTGTCGTTGAACTCTCATTTTCGCGTGATATATTGCGGAGAATACCTTGCCTAGGTTCATGCCTGCGTTCGGCCAGAGAGTGAGAGTGATTGACCTGCGCCTCCCGGCGCATTAACCAGTACGGTTCGTATCTCATTGACTGGATCTGGTGGTCATCTCGTAGCGCACTTGGCCAAGCGTTCGATCTGCTTTATCACACAAGGAGGGCAAAATGGATGTCAAGGAACTCCTGATGGGATCTTTGACGCGGCGGCAGGTGCTCAAGGGCATCGGGGCGACAGCGGTCGGTGCGGCTGCGTCCGCACCCCTGGCCCGGGCGTTTGCCGCGGCCAGCGGCCCGATCCGGATTGGCGCCATTTATCCGCTGACAGGCGGCATGGCGCTCTTGGGCGAGGAAAGCTGGCGCGGGGCGGAGGTTGCCCGCGTGCTCCAAAATAAGAAGGGCGGCATCCTGGGTCGGCAGATTGAGTTCGTCAAGGGCGATGCGCCGGATGCCAACGCAGCCGTCTCGCAGGCCAACCGGCTGATTTCCAGTGAAAAGTTACCGATCCTGATCGGTACATACGCAAGTCCGTTGGCGCTGGCAGCCTCCGAGGTCGCGGAGCGGAACCAGACGATCTATTGGGAGATGGGGGGCATAGCGGATCCCATCGTCCAACGCGGGTTCAAGTATCTCTTCCGGATTACCCCGATGGGCTCCATGTACGGCGGCAAGGCGGCCGAGTACAGCAAAGAGGTGCTCGCACCCAAGTTCGGCATCGCGCCCAACAACCTGAAGATCTCAATCGTCCACGAGGACGCGCTCTACGGGACGACAGTCGGCGTCGGGGCCGAGCAGAAGGCGAAGGAGCTCGGTCTGAAAGTGCTCGGGCGGGATCCGTACAGCTCCAAGGCGACTGACCTCTCGCCATTGATCCTCAAGTTGAAAGCGGCCCAGCCGGACGTGCTGATCGCGACGTCCTATATCCAAGACTTGCTGATCTTCTGGAAACAGGCCCGCGAGCTGGGCTTCTGGCCCAAGGCCGTGATCGGGACCGGCGCCGGCTACGCCCTCACCGAGTTCGCCCAGGCGATGGGCGACGATGCGACCGGTGTGTTCAACGTGGACAACACGCAGTACCTGATCAACCCGAATTTTGCCCCGGGCGCCAAAGAGGCGGCCGACGCCTATCAGGAGATGTTCAAGGAACCGCCCCGCTCCGGCCACTCGCTGATGAACTACATGGGTTCCCAGGTGCTGTTCGACGTCATCGCGCGGGCGGGCGGCACAGATCCCGCCGCGATCCAGAAGGCCGCATTGGCCACGGACATCCCTGACCAGAAGACGCCGATGGGATACGGCGTCAAGTTTGCCGGGCCCGGTGACAAGAATGCCGGGCAGGACCTGCGGGCATTCCCGCTGATCTTTCAGTGGCAGAACGGGAAGCAGCTGACCATCTGGCCCAAGGCGGCCGCGGTGGCCGAGGCGATCATCCCCTGGCCCGCCGCCATGAAGCACAAGAGCTAAGCGGGACCGTGCGCGTGGGCGTTCCGACCCGCGGTGATTGACAAAGGGGCCGCTTTGCCGGTAGGACGTCCGGTAGAGCGGTCCTTTCGCATTCGCCGATGATTCTGGGTTGCTGTCGGTGCGGATCAGATGATCGCGTAAGAGCCAAATCCCTCCCGTGCCCCCCTTTGCAAAGGGGGGTTGGGGGGATTTAGGATCCGGCGGTTGACGCACAGCTCTGTCCAGGAAAGGTGACCACATGGGAGTCATCCTGGCCCAGGTTGCGGTCTCAGGCATCCTCTTGGGGGGCGTCTATGCACTGATCAGCATCGGGCTCACCCTCATCTTCGGCGTGCTGCGAGTGGTCAATTTCGCGCATGGCGAATTCCTGATGATCGCGATGTACGCCTCGTTCTGGCTCTTCCATCAATATGGTCTCGACCCGTACGTCTCGATCCCGATCGTCGTGGCGCTCCTCTTCGTCGTCGGCGTGATCGCGATGCTGCTCGTGATCCGGCCGATCCTCAGAGCGTCTCCCTCGATGCAGATCGCCGCCACGGTCGGGCTCTCCACGCTGTTGCAGAACCTGGCCTTGGTGACACTCACTGCGAACTACAGGTCGGTAGAGACAAAGCTCTCCAGGATGGTGCTGTCCATCGGCCCGCTCGTCATGGGAGTCTCGCGGCTGGTGGCGTTCCTGGTCGCACTGGCCATAACGGGGCTCCTCTTCCTCTTTCTGCAGCGGACGTATCTCGGCAAAGCGATCCGCTGCACGGCCCAGGACCGGACGGCCGCCTTGCTGATGGGGATCAACATCGATCGGGTGTACCTCCTCACTTTCGCGATCGGGTCGGCCTTGGTGGGCGTCGCCGGAGCGCTGCTCATGCAGCTCTACCCGGTGTTCCCGACGGTTGGCACCTACTTCGTGCTCGCGGCGTTCGTCGTGGTGGTGCTGGGTGGCCTCGGGAACCTGACGGGGGCGCTGCTCGGCGGTTTCATCATCGGGTTGGTGGAAGCGTTCAGCGGATTCTATGTGCCGGAGTTAAAAGAGGCCGTGTACTTCGTAGTCTTCATCATTGTCCTGTTGGTACGCCCCACCGGGCTGTTTGGAGTCGTCGGAGCCGAGGAGGTCGGGCTCAAATGAGCACCCCAATGCAGCGCGAGGGCACGATGTTCTCTACCTATCGGTTCATTCCCACCAGTTCGCTGTACACGCTCGTCGGCCTGGCCGCAGTGGTCAGCGTGCTGGCCTTCAACGTGGCGGACAAGTTCTACCTCCACGTGCTGATCATGATGTTGTTCTATGCCGCCGTCAGCTCGGCCTGGAACATCGTGGGGGGCTTCGCGGGTCAGCTCTCGCTGGGACACGCGGCCTTCTTCGGAATCGGCGCCTATACGTCGAGCCTGCTGTTCATTAATTTCGGGATTTCGCCCTGGATCGGCATGCTGATCGGGGGGGTCCTCGCCACCCTCGTTGCGGGGGCGATCGGCTGGCCCAGCTTCCGCCTGCGCGGCCCGTTCTTCACGCTGGTCACCATCGCCTTTGCCGAGGTGCTCCGGATCCTTACACTCTACGCCCACGATCTCACGAGAGGCTCGATCGGCATCAGCGTGCCGTTCCGGCCCGCCGTCGGCAATTTCATCTTTCGCCAGCTCTCCGCGTATGCGGTGGTGGCGCTGATCTTCCTAATGCTGACGGTGATGGTGAATCTCTGGATCGAGAGCTCCCGGCTGGGCTACTACCTCGCCGCGCTGCGCGAGGACGAGGACGCCGCCCAGGCGCTCGGCATCGACACCGCGCGCTACAAGCTGGTCGCGACGCTGGTGAGCGCTTTCTTGACCGCGCTGGGCGGCACCTTTTATGCCCAGTACATCCTGTTCATCGAGCCGTTCGCGATCTTCTCGCTGGACTTCTCGGTGCTGCTGGCCATGATGGCGATCATCGGCGGCATCGGCACGGTGTGGGGGCCGGTGGCCGGCGCGTTTCTGGTGACGCCGCTCCAGGAGGGCCTCCAGGCCAAGCTGGGCGGCGAGCTGCACGGGCTCCACCTGGTGGTGTACGGCGCCGCGCTGATCGTGGTCGTGATCCTCTTGCCGCAGGGCATCGTGCCGTCCATCGCGGGACGGGTGAAGCGCGCGTTCGGGCATCACGAGGCCCGGCCCGCGCCGCCAGTGAAAGGGGAGTCATGATTCTGGAGGCCGAGAACCTCACCAAGTTCTTCGGCGGGCTCGCCGCGCTCAAGGAGGTCAGTTTCGGCATCGCCGAGGGCGAGATCCTGGGCTTGATCGGGCCGAACGGAGCGGGCAAGACCACGCTGTTCAACGTGCTGTCCGGCGCGTTCCGATCCGATCAGGGCCGGGTGGTGTTCGCGGGCGAGGACGTTAGTCGTCTCGGCGCGCCGCGCCGCTGCCGGACCGGGCTGGTGCGGACCTTCCAGGTGGTGAAGCCCTTCAGCAACTTGAGCGTGCTGCAGAACGTGATGGTGGGTAGCTTCCTGCGCACCCCCGATCCCGGCCTCGCCCGAGAGCGCGCCCTCGAAGTCATGGAGCTCGTCGGACTAGGCGCCCGCCAGGACCAGCCGGCCAAGAGCCTGACCGTGTCCGACCGCAAGCGCCTGGAGGTCGCGCGGGCGCTGGCCACGCGGCCGCGGCTCCTGCTCCTCGACGAGGTGATGGCGGGGCTGACCCCAACCGAGCTGGTCGAGATGCTGGAGACCCTCAAGAAGATTCGGGACCGGGGCGTGACCCTCTTGGTGATCGAGCACATCATGGCGGCGATCCTGACCATCTCCGAACGCATCCTGGTGCTGCACCATGGCGAGAAGATCGCCGATGGCGCGCCCAAGGCCGTGGCCGGGGACAAGCGGGTCATCGACGCCTATCTCGGAGAGGAGTACCTCCTTGCTTGAAGTCAGCGGCATCGACGTGGCGTATGGCGACGTGCGTGTGCTGCACGGCATGTCCGTGGCCGTGCAGGAGGGAGAGATCGTCGCGTTGCTCGGGGCGAACGCCGCCGGCAAGACGACCACGATCAACACCATCTCCGGGCTGATGCGCCCGACTGTCGGTACCATCTCGTTCCGGGGCGAGCGCATCGACCACCTCCCGCCCGACAAGATCGTGGCCCGTGGTCTGGTGCAGGTCCCGGAAGGCCGCCGACTGTTTCCGTACATGACGGTGCTGGAGAATCTGGAGCTGGGGGCGTATTCACACGAGGCGCGGCAACGGCGGGGCAAGACGCTGGAGACGGTCTTCGGCCTGCTGCCGCTGCTCCAAGACCGGCAAATCCAACTGGCCGGCTCCCTGTCCGGTGGCGAACAGCAGATGCTGGCGATCGGGCGCGGGTTGATGGCGATGCCGCGGCTCTTGATGCTGGACGAGCCATCGGTCGGACTGGCGCCCCTGATGGTCAAGCAGATCCTGGAAACCGTCAAGGATGTGAACGCGCACGGGACGACTGTGTTGTTGGTCGAGCAGAACGTCCAGCACTCGCTGCGCCTTGCCCACCGCGGCTACGTGCTGGAAAACGGCAAGATCGTGCTGGAAGGGAAGGGTGTAGACCTGCTGGCCAATCCGCACCTGAAGAAAGCCTACCTTGGGATGTAAACGATCCCCGGGTGCTTTCTCCGGGTGGCTATTCCTGCCCAGGGTGCACTGCGTTGCTAACGCTCAAAAGCTTGGCGATTGGGCTGGAGCATAGAAGGAGGGCGCAGATGAAGATCTGCGTGATTGTGTTCTCGGCGCTGTTGATGTGTTCCGTGGCCGCGCCGTCCTTCGGACAAGCTCTCGGGGGTCCGGCGGCTGCCGCCCCCAGCAAGGATACAATCAATCCGACCGTGAAGAGCCCGAAGGCGGATGAAGGGACGAACACGAACCCGAAGAAATCGAAGAAGAAGACCGCATCCTCTGAGAAATCGGCGCCCAGCAAGGACACGGCAAAATCTACTGCGAAGAACGCGCCGCAGCAAGACATAGGCACCGGCGCAAATCCCTCGAAGAAATCCACGCCATAGCGTCCAAAGATTCGACCGAGCCGAGGCCTGCCTGAAGCCTTTTCCGCCTCCGCGCTTTCGACACCTTGCATAGAAACCCGGCGCTAATGCGCATTCCCCGGTTGCGGCGGCGCGGGGTGCTGGGCTTCGACGCGATTGGGTGCGATCCGGTTCGCCGGTTCCCCGGGCTAGTCCGCCCAATGTGTTGGTTCCTTGGACCGGCACAACCAAGAGCGTGCCGCAACGATCAGGCGGCGTGAAAGGCGTGCGGGAATCACTAATCCCTACATGTCATTTCGACATTGCTGAGGCCGTGACACACGGCAAGGATGGTGAGTTGCTTGATTTCCGCTTGACACAGCGATTGGTTGCGCACTAGCGTCCTCCGGATTGTGCCGACAGTTCTGCATGCACACGAGGCGTGCGGGACGCGCCGGCTGGGGAGGGTGTGTCGCGGCAAGAACCGAAGTCGGAGGCATCGAACGATGGCGACCCAAGAGCATTTCGGTGATGCGGTGATCGCGGAAGCGGCGCGGCTGCGCCAGACGGGGCTCGATCCCAATCAGATCGCGGGGATCCTCTGCAAAAAGGACCTACAGGGGAAGAATTACGGGATCGGCATCCTCTTGGGCGGAAACGGCAAACCGCTGCCCACCTCGCCCACGCTGCTGGAGTATGTCCAGCAGGAACTCCAGAGCAGCGGCAGTGGCTCGTATCTGAATTCGGATGCGGCGAAAAAGGAGCTGACCGAAGCCGTCCTGCACTGGCAGGGCGTGCCCGAATCGCTCTTCCAGCATTTCGAACTCCTGCTGCCCTCCGATGCGGGGACGGGAGCGGTACAGACGGCCGTGCAAGCGGCCACCCTTCTGAAAGAGGGTCTGACCGCTTTGGCGGTCGAAGAGCTGGGCTGGCCGGCGTATCGGGCGGTTTCGATCTCTGCGCGGCTGCGGTTCCAAACCTTTGCGTCCAATGGTATTGCTAAAGGCGACGGCGTGCTGCCCCTCTATCAGGCCGGTCCGATGAATACGACCGGCCAAGTGCCGTCGGCCGATGTCGTCAGCGCCCGCGCGAAGGATGCCGCGGCATCCGGCGCGTTCGTGGTTCTGGATCGGGCCTATCCCGGATTCGAGTGTGCCCGGCGAGTCGCCACCACGCCGTACGCGACCCTGATGGCGGACAGCTTCCGTGCGCAAGTCCTGCCATTCGCCGAGGCGGGTGTGCCGTTCGCCCTGGCGATCAGCCCGACCAAGGCCTTTGTCACGTTCGCGCTGCGGCCCTGCGGGATGCTGCTGGTTTTTTTGCCCGACCCGTCCCGGCGCGCAGAGATCGGCCAGAAGTTGACGACCCTGGTGCGGGCGCGGGGATCCTCGTTCGAGCATCCCATCACGCGAGCGTTCGTCAAGGCCTTGATCAAGGACCGCGGCCGCCTCGAAGCGGAGCACGCCGGTGCCTTGCACCGCTGTGCGGAGGCCGAGGCGCAGTGGGGGACGCTGTCAGCAGGAACGCCGCTGGCGCAGCTGTTCACCGAGCGCTACGCCGGGCTGTTCCGGAATCCCACGGCGAAGCCGGACGCTGCGCGGGAATTGTACGGAGCGCATCTCTATCCCGTGTTCACGGAGGGCCGCTGCCGCCTCAATGTTACCGGCCTGCCGTCCGACATGGCGCAGGCGCGAGAAGCCGTGACGGCTTTCGCTCGGTGCTGCGGGTAACGGGCTGGGTACAATTCAGGCAATCCCCCTCGTTCTTCCTTTCTCAGGATAGTGAGGGAGATTTCAATCGCAGGGAAACCGGCGGTGTTGCTTGAGGCGGAGGCGAATCGGCTGAGAGCGGATGCCTTTATCCGGGAAGGGACCAGCGATTGAGGGTTTCGACATCCGTTCTACTCATCGGTTTGGTGAGTGTAGCATGCGCGGGCCAGACCGCAGACCGTTCCAGCGCCGAGCCGCGAGTTTCTGCGGCGCTTGCCAACCCGGCCTCCCAGAATTGCGTGAAACAAGGCGGCGCCCTAACTATCCAGCGGCGGGGCGACGGGGGCGAATACGGCGTCTGCCATTTTGCCGCAGACCGTGAATGCGAGGAATGGGCATTGTTGCGTGGCGCGTGCCTGGCAGGAGGGAGGACGGTCACGCCTGCAATGGCGCCTGCGGCTCGGTATTGCATAATTACCGGAGGCGAATACACGGCACCGGCGAGCCCAAGCACTGACCCCGAGCGCGGGATGTGCGCCTTCCCAAGTGGGAGCGTTTGCGAAGCCCGTGCATACTGGAATGGGACATGCGCGCCGGTGAAGTAAAGAAAGGGGCAATGGGGGACGAGCATGCCGCAAGTTGCCGACGTAAGTAATCCCGCACAGTGGGTCGAAAATATCATATGCACCTTCATGCGGTCGCCTGCGAATAGCCTCAAAAATGTGGCCCACGACAAAGCCTGGGCGGAGCCGCTGGTCGGATTCTCGCGGGGCGACGATCCGCTCTACCCATCATACAAGGAGCACGTGGGCCCGTTCCATTGGACGCCCGCAGAAGCCTTCGCGCTTGCCTTCCCGCAATTCAGGGGCGGTGCAGACCAGTTGACCGTCATTTCCTGGATCTTGCCTCAAACCGAACAAACCAAAGCCGACATGCGTGCGGCCACGACCATGCCGACAGAGAGTTGCTTTCGGGCCCGGATCTTCGGGGAGGAGGCGAACGTCGGTCTCAGGAAACACGTGGTGGAGACCTTGGGCGCGGCGGGGATTGCGGCGGTCGCGCCGCTCCTGCTGCCCACGTATGGTTCACAGAAATCGCCGCAGTTCGGCTTTGCCTCGAACTGGTCGGAGCGGCATGCAGCCTACGCATCCGGCTTGGGAACCTTCGGGCTGACCGATGGACTGATCACCCGGTTAGGGCAGGCCATGCGCTGCGGGTCGGTTATCGCGCAGATGCACATCCCGCCCACCCCGCGGCCCTATTCCGACCATCGCGCCTACTGCCTCTATCATGCCCGGGGGACCTGCGGCGAGTGCATCGAGCGCTGCCCAGTCGGGGCCGTGACTCCAGAGGGTCATGACAAGGTGAAGTGCCGTGCCTATCTGGACATGACTAAGAGCTATGTTCCCACGCATTTCGGGTTCGAAGGCTACGGCTGCGGGTTCTGCCAAATGGGCGTGCCCTGCGAATCGCGAAATCCGACGTCCAACGGAACGGAGTAAGCGAGACCGAGCCACATTCAGAATGTCCGTTGCCACTGTGCATGTCGAAGTCCGGACGGCGATACGTCTGAGATCCCGCATTTTCGAATCTAGCAGGTTGATGAAAAACTCGCTTTTCGCCAGGCGGCTCAAAAAGGTCCAGGTGCAAGGCGCGGCGCAATCCGAGGTGCGAGGCGTATTCGCACGTACGTCGCAGCGCCGCGGGAGCGCCGCAACGCCGCAGATGGGCCTTTTTCAGCAGCCTGATAGGTTTTCGCGCAGGCCAGGAGAGTAGCCAGTGTCCATCATCGAGAGCTTCCGGTTGGGCGGCCGGGTGGCGTTGATCACCGGGGCGGGTAAGGGCATCGGGGAAGGCATCGCGCTGGGGATGGCGGAGGCCGGTGCGGATGTGGCGCTCGTCTCACGAACCGCCGCCGATTTAGACCGGGTTGCGGAGCGTGTCCGCGCACTGGGCCGCAAGGCATTCGTGCTGCCCGCCGATTTGGCCCAGATCGAGGCATTGCCCGACCTAGTGGCGAAAGTCCTCTCGGCGTATCCGCGGATTGACATCCTGGTCAACTGCGCGGGCATTCAGCGGCGCATGACGGTGCTCGACGCCACCGTCGAAGGCTGGAACGAGGTGATGAACACGAACCTGCGGAGCGTCTATTTCCTGACGCAGGCCGTGGGCAAGGGGATGGTGGCCCAACGGTACGGCAAGATCGTCAGCATCGCGTCCATGACCACGTATCGCGGCTTTCACATGATCTCGCCGTATGGGATCAGCAAGGCGGGCCTGGCGAACTTCACACGCTACCTCGCGGTCGAGTGGGCGCCATACAATGTTCGGGCGAACGCCATTGCCCCGGGATGGATCACCACGCCAATGACGCAGCAGCAGATGGGCAAGGACCGCGTGCGCTGGGTGTGCGAGCACGTGCCCCAGGGCAAGTTCGGCACTCCGCGCGATGTGGCCGGACTCGCCGTATACCTGGCAAGCCCCGCGTCGGACTACATTACCGGCCAGACGATTCCCATTGATGGCGGCTTCCTGGCCGGAAATCCGTGGCCGACTGCGTAGACGTGATCCTTGCGGGTCTCACCGCAGAGACGCGGAGGACGCAGAGCAATCCTGGCTCCGATTGTGTGAAAGATCCTGATCCGCCGTCATCACCTGGAGGTCTGCGGCGGATACATCCATAGCGCTTCCTCTGCGACTCTCTCTCTGCGGTGAAATGTCTTGGACGAGAGTTGAGACTGAATCCCGGGAGGGCTGGCAATGCCCATGGGGAGTGTGAATGGGGTCGAATTGTACTATGAGGAAACCGGGCAGGGCGCCCCGCTGGTGTGGGTCCACGAGTACGGCGGCGATCTGCGTTCGTGGGAGCCGCAGGTCCGTTACTTCTCTCGACGCTACCGCGTGATCGCCTACAATCACCGGGGCTATGCCCCATCCACGATCCCCAAGACGGCCCGCGAATACTCCCAGGATTTGCTGGTCGAAGATCTCCATCAATTGCTCGGCACGTTCGGGGTGGGTCCGGTGCACCTCGGCGGATGTTCCATGGGGGCAAATGTCGCGCGAGACTTCGCCTTGGCACACGGGAAGATGGTTCGAAGCCTCATCCTCGTAGGGGCGGGCGCCGGATCCGTCGCACGGGAAGAGTTTCTGAAGGCGCAGGCGGCCACGGCCGCCGCGCTTGACCGCGAAGGGATCGCCGCGCGCATCCGCGCCTTCGACACCGTGCCCACCCGGGCAACCTTCAAGGGCAAGGACCCGCGCGGCTTCGCCGAGTTTTTGCGCCAGGCAGGCGAGCACGATCCTGTGGTCTGTGCCCATCTGGCGCGCGAGGTGATGTCCAAGCGCAAGACGATCTTCGAGGTCGCGGCCGGGCTGAAGACCCTGCGTGTTCCCACTCTGATCATGGTGGGGGACCGCGACGCGCCCTGCGTCGAGCCCTCGCTCGTCATGCGCGGCTGGATGCCTCACGCGGGGCTCGCCGTCTTTCCGGCCTGCGGGCACACGCCGAATCTCGAAGAGCCGGCTCTGTTCAACATTCACGTTGCGGAGTTTCTCGCCGCGGTCGAAGCCGGCCGCTGGGCCGGCTGGTCAGGCTAATCGGTCGCGCCGATCATGGTCACGCGCACGGTCAGCTTTTTCGCAATCAGCGACGATTTCGCTATCCGCGGTTACAATCGGCCATGCATCGCGCCACCGGCAAAAGCCTGTGACGGTTCACGAACATCTGACGAAGGAGTATGAGCATGGAGCAGCGACAGCTCGGCGGCCAAGGGCTCCGTACCTCTGCGCTTGGCCTGGGATGCATGGGGATGTCCGAGTTTTATGGCAAGGGCGATGACACGGAATCGGTGGCGACGATCCAGCGGGCACTGGATCTCGGCATCACGTTCCTCGACACGTCCGATATGTATGGGCCGTTTCGCAATGAAGAGCTGGTCGGCCGTGCAATTAGGGGAAGGCGGGAGATTGTGGTCCTCGCCACGAAATTTGGCATCGTCCGCTCTGCGACCGATCCGACGCTGCGCCGCATTGATGGAAGCCCGGCCTATGTCAAACAGGCTTGCGATGCGTCGCTGGGCCGCCTGGGCGTGCAGCACATTGACCTGTATTACCAGCACCGCGTGGATCCCACCGTCCCGATCGAGGATACCGTCGGCGCCATGAAAGAGCTGGTCCAAGCCGGCAAGGTCCGATACCTGGGCCTCTCGGAGGCCAAGCCGGAGACCATCCGCCGCGCCCATGCCGTCCATCCGATCGCGGCACTGCAAACCGAGTATTCGCTGTGGAGCCGCGATGTCGAGGACGAGATTCTCCCCACGCTGCGAACGCTCGGCATCGGGTTGGTGCCCTACAGCCCGCTCGGCCGCGGGTTCCTGACCGGCCAGATCAAGCGCTATGAGGATCTCGATCCCGGGGATTTCCGGCGGAACTCGCCGCGCTTTCAGGGCGAGAATTTTCAGAAGAACTTGGCGCTGGTCGAGCGAGTTACGGCGATGGCGCGCGACAAGGTTTGCACTCCGGCGCAGTTAGCGCTCGCCTGGCTGCTGGCGCAACGCAACGACATCGTACCGATTCCCGGCACCAAGACGCGCCAGCGCCTCGAGGAAAATGCCGGGGCCGTGCGGGTGCGCTTGTCCGCCGATGATCTCAAGGCGATTGACCGCATCACCCCAAGAGGTGCCGCCGCCGGCGAGCGCTATGCGCCGGAGGGAATGAAAACTATCAACCGATAATTTGATCTAGGCTGCCCGTTCTTGATCCATTCGGGAGGAGGTGCGCGAAGCAGTGTCTGTGTGTCCGCAAGCGCAAAGCACCCATGCTGCTCCTGCTCATGCTCTCCATCTGACGAAAATGCAGTTCGAAGATAGAGCAAAGCCCGCAGCCCGAAGGTTCTACACTCGGTGCATTCTTTGAAGCAATGACCGACCCGCCTTGAAGATGACGAGAATACCCAAGATGCCGAGGAGAATGAGGCAGAGGACCGGAACAAGAATGGCCAGGAGGGCCGTGCCGATCGCTCCGGCAAGTTCCAAGGTGGCGACGACCGGGTTGCCGATGCCCGCCGTGGTGACAAATGAGCCTGCGCGCAGGGCTGCGGTGCTGCCTTGCACGAGGCCGGCGATCCCTCCGCCGGCAATCAGCGACAAGGTCCATTTCAGAAAGGGCGACAGATCGGTGATGGTCGAGGCGGTCACGACAGTTCCCGCAACGACCGCAGCCGGCGTGGCGATCAGATCAAGGACATGGTCCAGCCCTGGGATGTAATACCCCAGGATTTCCACCGCGGTCGCTGTCGCGAAGGCGATGGTCGCGTAATGCGATCCGATCCACGCGAACCCTGGTGACAAATGCAGGAGGCCGTTCAGGGACGCGAGATTCATGACCAGCAGGGGGACAAACACCCTGAAGCCGCAGGCCGCGCTCAACCCGATGCCGACCGCAATGCCGATTAATGTGTCCATGCCATTCTTCACGTACTCGATCACGCCTCTGGGCGCAATATCAAGCGGTCGGCACGCGCGTGTCAAGGCAAATGGGGGATGGGTGTAGATGAACTCGGGGTGGGGAACAAAATAACCAGCGGGAGGATATCTGACGGGTTGTGGTTCAAGCAGAGCCAATATATTGACGGTATCTCCCAACTTAACCCACGCGGACGGCCAGCATTGACATCGACCCACCCTCGATCCCTTCTACCGGGAACGTGAACCGATCAGCCGCCGTCCGCACCGCAAGAACATATAAGAGTGGGAGATAGTGATCAGGAGTCGGGATAGCGAGGCGCGCGTCGTCACCCAGTGTGTCATACTCGATCAGGGCCGCATTGTTCCCCTCGAGGATTGCGGTCCGGGCGGTGGTTTCAAAGCGTACCGCCCAGTCGAGCGGGGCCCTGGGTTGCCCCCAGGCATAGTGCTGGAAGTTGTGGACGAGATTGCCGCTCCCCACAATGAGGACACCCTGCTCGCGGAGCGGCGCGAGGCGCTGGCCCACCGCGTAATGCCATGCGGGCGCTTGCGTGGCATCGAGTTTGAGCTGCAGGACGGGGACCTTGGCATCAGGAAACGCGTGTCGCAGGACCGTCCAGGTTCCATGGTCCAGGCCCCAGCGGGCGTCGAGCCCTACCGGAACGGGTGCAAGGAGGGCCGAAACCTGGCGGGCTAATACCGGGTCCCCAGGCGCGGGATACTGCACCTCGTGCAGCGCTTGTGGGAACCCGCCGAAGTCGTGAATGGTCCGTGGAGCAGGCATGGCCGTCACCGCCGTCCCGGGACCATACCAGTGCGCAGACACGCAGAGGATGGCACGCGGGCGTGGGAGGGCTGCCCCGAGAGAGTGCCAGGCGTGTGTGTATTCATTATCCCCCAAAGTCAGCATGGGATTGCCGTGGCCAACGAAGACGGCGGGCATCAATGGCTCCATCCGAATACTCCTCTGCCTTGCTTACACGATTTGGCACGCCTCGCCGAAGGAGAGGCGCGGGGAACGAGGGTACAGGGCTGTGGCGTCGCCATACCCCAAGTTGATCAGGAAGATCGATTTGATCTTCCCGTCCGGGAAGAACGCGCTATCCACCTTCGCAGGATCGAACCCGGACATCGGGCCGCAATCGAGGCCGAGCGCATGGGCGGCGAGAATCAAATACGCGCCCTGAAGGCTGCTATTCCGAAATGCCGTGTCCTGGGCCAGCGACGCATTGCCGACGAACCAAGAGCGTTCGTCGGCGTGCGGGAATAGGGTCGGGAGTTTCTCGTAAAACTCCGTGTCATAGCCGACGATCACCGTGACGGGAGCGGCCATCGTCTTCTCCACATTGCCTGGCGCCAGGCACGGCTTCAGGCGGGCCTTCCCCTCGGGCGAGGTCACAAATACGAACCGGGCGGGAGAACTGTTCGCACTCATCGGACCCATCTTGACCAGATCGTACAACGCCTGCATCGTGGCCGGCTCGACGGGTCGCGCCTGCCAGGCGGTATGGGTCCGGGCGTCCCGAAAGAGCTGATCGAGCACTTTATCGTCTACTCGTCCAGTCATGGCTTTTTTCTTAGACAGTCCAGGCTGCGAGCCTGTCGTCCTGTGCATTGCCTTTATCGGTGAGCGGCCATGCCAGTCAAGCGTTGGCCCCTCGCCGCCGCAGGCTATTCGCCCCACTTCCAAAGGCCATTCACTGAGGCCATTCCTCCTCCGCCGACGACCAAGGCCACATTGGCGGCCAAGAGGGTCAGGGCGAACTCCATCCCGTTCGGGAGGAAGAAGCCTTGCCGTAAATGGACTGTGAGGATCGCGCCGAGCATGTCAACGGCCAACAGTGCCGCCGCGATCCGCGTACCCCACCCCACGATCAGAGCGGCTCCGCCGAAGAGCTCCAGTGCGGTCACAACGACCGCAGTGACCATCGGGACGGGAAGTCCAAGTCGTGCGAAAAAGCCGCCAACGCCCGCAAGGCCCATGAGAAACAGCTTCTGGACGCCATGCGCGGTAAAGACGATTCCAACGACAACTCTCAGCACAGTCAATGCCCATTCCGCTTGCCTGCTCTCTGTCTTCATAGTCTGTCTCCTTCCCGCGGTGCCCGGGCCTCCCGGTCCGGCATAACGTCTGACCGGTAGCTGTCTACACGACTTGCAGCAACACAACATTATCCCGCGTTTTCGCGGGCTGCCTCCAGGAGCGTCAGCAGGTGCTGGAGGCGTGCATCCCGCAAATGGCCAAGCTGGCGACGGTGGGTGTCGGCAATCGGACCGTCGAGGGCCTGCAGGAGCGTGAGCCCAGCCGGCGTGATGCGCGTTCGGACCACCCGCCGATCCTCCGACGTTCGCATGCGCGTAACCAGCCCACGACGCTCCAACCGGTCAAGGAGCCGGGTCACATCCGGGTCGTGCGTGATGAGGCGCTCCCCGATGTCACGGCAGGGGAGGCCGTCCGGTTCCGCGCCGCGGAGGATGCGGAGCACGTTGTACTGCGTCGCCGAAAGGCCGTGGGGTTTCAGCGTGGCTTCGGCCCCCTGCAGCAGCCGATCGGCTGTGCGCTGCAGGGCGACATACGCCTCTTCTTCGGGGGTCGGCCGCGGGGATGTGGGCTTGCGTTTCATGATGCAAAATATAGTCGTTATAACGATAAGTGTCAATACACATAATGCATGAAAGAGCCGACCGGGAAACAGTCCGGCGAAGCCGCGCCTATCGAGAGTCCCTGCGGGCGAGGAGGATTCATGTTAATATCCACGGGTTTATTGTCTGTAGGGGTGCTGGATTCGTGAGAAAACCGAGCATTGATTGTGATCTACCAGTCCTCTTTTTCGGCTTCTGGCAGATCCGCGAGGGATCGCGCACGGACAGAGTGTCGAACATGAGGATCAGTGTCGCGGCGAGCCTGATCGCCGCAACGCTCTGCATTGTGCTTCCCGCTTGGGCGGCGTCCGGACAGGATGCCGGCGATGTAGAGCTTGAGGCGAGCATTCAGCGGGCCCGACCGGCCGTGGCGTTGATCAGCAGCGAAGTGAGCGCGGAGGTCTCCATTGACTGTGGGACAGGGCCTGCCCGGGCCGTTCGCCCCGATCCCCACATCGAGACCGGCAGCGGCTTCGTCATCCATCCGGATGGGTACGTGGCCACCAACGGACATGTGGTCGCCGCCTCTTACGAGAAGATGTGAATGATCGTGCCCTTGGCGACGAGTTCGTCCGTGCCGCCGCTGAGAAGGCCTG
>DATJQT010000007.1:0-1073 GCA_035505475.1 Vulcanimicrobiaceae bacterium | reverse complement strand
GCCGCAGGCGAGGCCGAGCAACTGGTGGCCCAGGCAGATGCCGAAGATGGGTTTGCGGCCGAGCAGCTTGCGGATGTTGCCGACCTGTGTCACCAGCGGCTCGGGATCGCCCGGGCCGTTGGAGAGAAAGATGCCGTCGGGGTTGAGCGCCAGCACGTCTTCGGCGCTGGTCAGCGAGGGCACCACGGTCACGCGGCAGCCGGCGGTGACCAGGCGGCGGAGGATATTGTGCTTGATGCCGTAGTCGTACGCGACCACGTGATAGCGCGGCTCGGGCGCGCGGGGCACGTGCTCGGAGGGGGAGCAGGCATCCACGGGCTCGGTCCACTGGTAGCGTTCGCGTGTGCTGACGCGTGTGGCGAGATCGAGGCCGGCCATGGGCGGGATCGAACGCGCCGTCTCGACGAGTTTGGCGGCATCGGCCTCGGTGGACGAAAGCACGCCGCGCATGACGCCCCGGGTACGCAGGTGGCGGACCAGGTTGCGGGTGTCGAGATCGCTGATCACGGGGATGCCGGCGCGCGCGAGGAAGTCGTCCGCCTCGGCATCGCTGCGCCAGTTGCTGGCGATCGAGGAGAACTCCCGCACCGCCAGTCCTTCGATGTAAGGCCGGGCCGATTCGTTGTCGAGCGAGCTGGTGCCGTAGTTGCCGATTTGGGGATTGGTGAGAATGACGATCTGGCCGGAATAGGAGGGGTCGGTGAAGACCTCTTGGTATCCGGTGAGCGCGGTATTGAAGACAACTTCGCCCGAGCGCTGCGTGGGCGCACCAAAACTCCGTCCCTCGAAGACGGTCCCGTCTTCCAGGGCGAGGATTGCAGAATTCAAGTTAGGCTGTTCCTCCCGGGGAGTGGATAACTTCCAGTTTAGCAGACGCCCGATGAAGAGGGCTTTGCCGGCACAGGTGTGCCGTATCGGCATGTAAACCCCGCCTGGCGAAAATCGGTCTACCCATTCGAATGGAACTGGCGGCGCGGAATGCGGAGACCCCGGATGATTTCGATTCGCTGGTCCGCCTGCATCGGCCGCGGATCTTCCGCTTCATCCTGGCATCGCTGCGCGACCGGGAGACC
>DATJQT010000006.1:0-10103 GCA_035505475.1 Vulcanimicrobiaceae bacterium | reverse complement strand
CTCGAACAGGATGGCCCCATCCGGTGCGGTCGGGGCGTTAGCCGCCATTCAGAATCCTATCACCTTGGCGGCCCCGCGGTGGCGTCTTGGCGGTAGATTTTTTTGGATCAGTGCTGGCGAAGGAGCTTTACGGTTCGCTGGACGGGAACCGAGTCGTGCAATTGATGGCCGGGCTCGACTCGATGTGCTGATCTCGAACTACCAGTACGCATTCACGCGCTTTACCCCGGGCAGACGGCAGACGTTTGCTGGCACCCCGTACCCACGACGAAACACAGCGTGCCGTTGCCGGCCCGGGGTGACCCCCAAGCTGCCGCCTTGCTGGGATGCGTTCGCGTCGGGCCGCTTCCTCGCAGCCGGGAGCGGGCGGCCAAGAGTCATTCTCGGTGGTCGCCACGGGCGAAGATTTTGCGCCGCTTGCGGAGCGCGAGGTACTGTTTGGCTGCGGTGAAGAGCCGCGTCCGTTCGTGGCCGTCGAAGATGGCGCGCCGCAGGATGCGGACGACGATCCGCGGCCGGAAGTAGTAGCGGGCGTAAAACGCCTCGACCGCCTGGACGAGGCGCCGCCGATCCAGCCCTGGATAGCTGTAGTGCGGCAGCTGGTGCCCCAGCTCGTCGGTCATCGCCTCGTCGAGCCAGTACGAGTGCTTCTTCAGGTAGGCATCAAACTCGGTGCCAGGGAAGGCGTGGGCGATCGACACCTGGATCGTCTCGCAGTCCAGGGCCTCGGCGAAGCGCATCGTGCGCTCGATGGTCTCGGGAGTCTCGCCGGGGAGCCCGAGGATGAAGTCACCGTGTACCGTGAGGCCGGCCGTGCGGCAATGCCGCCTGAACTGGAGGGCCTGCTCGACCGTCGTCCCCTTCTTGATGTTCTCCAGGATCGTCGGATCCCCGGATTCGAAGCCCACGATCAGCAGCCGGCAGCCCGCGGCCTTCATCGCCTTGAGGGTCTCGAGATCGGTGTGCACACGGGACGTGCAGGACCAGGTGCACTTCAGCGGCTTCAGCGCTTCGCACAGATCCAGCACGCGGGACTTGCGCCAGGCGAAGGTGTCATCGTCGAAAAAGATCTCCTGGAGGGACGGGAAGGCCTCGCGCGCTAGCTGGACCTCCCGCGCGACGTTCTGGCTGCTGCGGACCCGCCAGGCATGGCCGCTGAGCGTCTGCGGCCAGAGGCAGAACGTGCACCGGGCAGGGCAGCCGCGCGAGGTATGCAGCGCGAGATAGGGATGCTTCAGGAAGGGGACCGTGTAGCGCGTGATGTCCAGGTCGCGCCGATACGTCTCCACCGCGAAGGGAAGGGCGTCCAAATCGGCCACGGCCGGGCGGTCGGGGGTATGGACGATCTGCCCGTTCTGGCGGAAGCTGACCCCCTGGATGGCCTGGAGCGGCCGGCCGGCGGCAAACTCGGTCACCGCACACTCGAACTCCTTGCGCACCACGAACTCGATGGCCCGCGAGGCGGCCAGGCTCTGGTCCGGCTGCACCGTCACGTGCGGGCCGACGAATGCGATGTGGATCTGCGGATTCGCGTCCTTGATCATCTCCGCCAGCCGGATTTCGTTCTGCAAGCCCGGGGTGCTCGCGAACAGCACGAGAAACTCGTAGGCCTTGGCAATCTCGACGGTGCGGTCCGGTGTGACGCCGTGGGGTGGGGCATCCAGCAGCCGGCTCTCTCTGATCAGGCCCGCCGGATAGGTCAGCCAGACGGGATACCAGTACGACACGATTTCGCGCGTGGCGGGCCAGCGCGAGCTGGCACCGCCGTCGAAGTGCGGAAACGAGGGAGGGTTCAGCAGCAATGTTCGCATGCACCACCGATGAGGAAGAACAGGGACAGATCGCCCACGTCATCTACCCTGATCCGGAAAAAAATCTACCGCCAAGACGCCGCCGCGGAGCCGCCAAGGACGCCAGATGTAAAGGTCAGAGCCGAACTTGGAAGCCACCGCTCGAGACCTTGGCGTGCGTGTCTATCGTGCCGTGCTGAATCGGACAACCGTGACGCCCTTAACGCCTTGGCGGTTCAAGAATTTCCGATTGGGGCTAGGTCTCAGGGCAACGGTATCAACGGCAGGGGTATCCTCTCTCCCGGCCGGCAGGTACCGATTCCGAATGGTTGAGGAGCAAGCGCAGTGCCAAACTTGCTTTGTGCCGGACCAGTGTGGATAGACAAACGGTCGCGGTCAAGCATCAACCGTATCGTAGCACGGGGATCAGGCCTCACCATCGACGGGCGCTTGCGGCCGGCTATCCTCTTCACTCTCCGTTTCATGGGCTGCCGCGGCTTGTACCTCTACACCGTCTCAAAGGTTCCCCTCCGACATTAGCCCCGGCTAGCCTTCCCGGCGCCATCCATGTGCGCGTGTGCACCGAAATGTGCAACTCGCCACCTAGGGTGAGCAGAAAACACTAGGAACGGCGATCCGGATCTATGTTTTACAGAGGTTACCGACCTGAAGTTGGCATGATCCGCGCTTAGATAGCAGCTATAGGAGAAGAGTGCGGGGGCGTGTTCTTCGGAAAGCGCGCCCCCTTCTGGGAGGAGACGTGATGCCGCTCCAGAACCTGGACACCCAAGTGGTAGATCGCGCAACCAGCTTCCCACACCGGCCCCGATCGGAGTGGACCGGGGACGGGGTTCCGCCGAACCTTTCCGTCCTGATCGCGTCCACGGCCTCGGGCGGCGGGCACGTCCGCGCGGCCGAAGCCCTGCTGGCGGCCTGTCGCGCACAGGGGATCCCGGCAATCCACCACGAAGTGCTCCAGTACACGAACCCGCTCTTCCGCCGGGTGTACGCGGACTACTATACCGCCGCCGTCCGCCACTGCCCGGAGGTGCTCGGCTGGCTCTACCGGGTCCTGGATCACCCGGGGCGCTTGCAGAGCGCGCGGAGGACCTTCGATGCCCTGCAGACCCGGACGTTCCAGCAGATGGTGTGGGCCGCCCATCCCTCCGTGATTCTCTGCACGCATTTCTTGCCGGCGGAAGTGCTGACGCGTTGTCAGACAGCAGGGAAGCCCGCCGCCCGGATCGGGCTCGTGGTCACGGACTTCGACGTGCACCCGCTCTGGGTGTACCCGGGCGTGGAGTGGTATTTCGTCGCGACCGCGGAGGCCGCCGCCCACTTGCACGCACTCGGCGTCCCCGCGGCTTCGATCCATATCACGGGGATCCCGATCGATCCCGTCTTCGCGGTGCCGCGTAACCAGCGGTCGGCCCGGGCCCGCCTGGGGCTGGCGCCGGATCGGCCCACGATCCTGGTCACCGCGGGCGGGTGCGGCATGGGCCCCCTCGCCGACCTCGTCCAATTGTTAGGCCGCGTCTCGCAGCCGGTGCAGATCGTGGTGCTGTGTGGCACCGATGCCCGGCTGCGGCGCCGCCTCGCGGACCAGCGCAGCCGGCACCCGTTGACCGTAATCGGCCCCACGAACGACATGGATGGGTGGATGGCAGCGGCGGATCTCGTGGTCGGCAAGGCCGGGGGGCTCACCACGGCCGAGGCGCTGGCGCGCGCGGTCGTGCCCGTCTTCGCCGGCCCGCTCCCCGGCCTCGAGGTCCGCAACAGCGCGATCCTGATCCAGGCGGGCGCCGCGGTGCGCTGCCCCACACTGTCCGCCGTGCCCGCCCTGGTGGATGGCCTGCTGGCGGACCCCGCCCGACTCGCCCAAATACGCCAGGCTGGCGCGCGCCTCGCCCGGCCCCACGCCGCCGCGGCGATCATGGCGATTCTGGCGGCGGCTGTGGGCCAGGGGTGTCCGGACCGCTCAGATGGCACGTACGATACATTGTGGAACAGGTACTTCGGTGAAGTTGAGACGATGCTGCTTCGACGCGAAGGCTAACGCTGCTATACGCTGTCGGCGGCTGCACCGGCCCAGGACTGGTGCAGCGATGCTGTCGATCTCCTCACTGCTATTCAGCTCAGCACCGGCAGCGGCGAAGAGATGACAATGGCCACCATCCGATTGCCCCATGCCATGGCAGCCCACGCCCTGGCCTTGGGAGCTGGATACAAGCCACCCTGCGGAAGGAGTGCTGGCCCTCCGGTTGGCTGGGAGTTGGCGGCTCGAGGATAGACTCCCCGCGTGTCGGAGATTGCCCACGTGCTGGGGGACCAAGCGGTGATCGCGCTGGCCTACTCCACGGCCCCGGTCACCCGCGCCGGCCGCGCGATTCCCACAGGACGGTGCCGCGCTTCATCGTCTTCAGCATCTCCCGCGTCACCAACTTGGGGGTTTTGGCTCCCGGCAGGAGCACCGCGCCGACCACGACATCCGCCCGCGGCTCGAGCTCCCGGTCAGGCCGCCCACCGGGTAGCATTCACCCGCATGGAAGTATCGCTTGGCGATCCGGCCATGCGGCCGGATGTATGCTCCGGGCCCGAACCAATTTCAGAGTTTCAGCAGAAACGCCCCAATGAGGTAGCCGACCACCGTGGCGGTCCCGACCCCGATCAGTCCGGGGATCATGAAGCTATGGTTCAGCAGGTACTTGCCGATATGCGTGGTGCCGGTCCGGTCGAAGTTGATGGCCGACAGATCGCTCGGATAGAAGCAGAAGAAGAAATAGGCGTAGCACGCCGGGATCATGCCGATGAGGAGGTTGATGGGGACGCCGAGGACAAACCCGACCGGCACCATGATGACGAGCGTCGCTGCCTGGCTCTTTACGAAGGCCGAGACGCAGAACATCGCCACCGCAAAGAGCCACGAGTACTGGCTGACCATGGCCTTCATGGCGGTGACGAGCTCGGTCTTGTGCGCGTCGATGAACGTATCGCTCATCCACGCGATCCCCATAATCGCGATCACCGCCACCATCCCCGCATGAAAGACGGAAGACGCCATGATCTTCGACGTTTTCACCCGCGTGTACAGGAGGACGGCCGCGCCGGTGGTGAGCATGACGATCTGCACGATCGTGGTCATCGGGACGGGGGTCTTGTCCGGGACCGGCGCCAGGTTGAACACGGCGATCAGGACGATGGCGAGGACCCCGGCAAAGAAGATCAGCACCGCTCGCTTGGCCGTCGGGGAGACGCTCTGGTCCAGCAGCGTCGCACTTTCTTCGAGCTGCGCACGGAACGCGGGGTCCTGCAGCCGGGCTTGAAACTCCTCATCCTGTTCGAGATCCTTGCCGCGGGTGAGGCTCCAGAGGGCGGCGACGAGGACCCCGATGGCGGTGGCCGGGATCGTGACGCTGAGGATGTTGAACAGCGTGATCGGGTGCCCCGCCTTTAAGGCCATGGCCAGGAAGCTGGTCACCGCGGCGGCGATCGGACTGGCGGTGATCCCCATTTGGGAGGCGATCGAAGAGACGGCCATGGCCCGCTCCGGCCGGATGCGGGTCTTGTAAGCCACGTCGGCAATGATCGGCTGGAGCATATACACCGAGTGGCCGGTCCCCACCGCCATGGTCAATACGTAGGTGCACAACGGAGCCAGCAGTACAATCGCCCGGGGATGATTCCGGAGCAGGCGCTCGGCGATCTGCACCATGTACGTCAGGCCGCCAGCGGCATGCAGCGTCGCGGACGCCGCCACGACGGCCAGGATGATCAGCATCACGTCAATGGGCGGGGAGCCCGGTTGCATGTGGAAGGCAAACGTGAAGACGGTTACGCCAGTCCCGCCGATCAATCCGAGCCCAATCCCCCCGACCCGAATCCCGATGAAGATCGCTAACAGCAGGATGGCGAAATGAACCCAGAACATCGCGGAGCCCTCCTCACCAGTGCAGAGTGCGAAGAATGACGATTTCCCACTGAAGCAATAATCATCACACATTCAGCGATCGAGAACCACCTCGAAGTAGACTTGCGGATGCGGTATGGGCACTGCATCACCGCCGCGGTGGTGCCTCCTTGGCTATGCTGCAGTGTACGTTGGCCAGATCGTACAGATTCCGCTCGGGGAAACGTCCTTTGCGATCACCCCCTGGATTGGAGATCACGCGCAGACGTCGGGAGTATTCACGAGCGGAACCTACGCCCACACACCGTTGTCCGACGGGACCCAGGCGGGGCGAGGAGATTGGACGGCCTTCGAGCCGTGTAATGACCTGCAGGATGCGGGTTGGTTCTCCCCAGTCCGACCACATGAGGTGCCGGGCAAGTTCCACGAGCAGGGTGTCGTGCCCGGGCGCCAAGACGTCGCGCGAGAAATCGAAGGCCGGCAGATGCTTGTAGACCGCCGCCATGGCCGCCTGCCCGGCCGACGTTTCGAAGTGTCTCGCCGCGATCTGCAGAGCCTCCACCGCCTCCGGCCGCGCGGACCGGAGCAGTTGCAGGAAGGCGTACACGGTCCCGGCCATCACGCCGCTGTTCCACACGCCGCCGGTCGCCTGGAGTTGTCGGGCCGCGGCCTCCTCCGGCTTTTCGATGAAACGCGCCACCGTGAACAGCTCGCCCCGGGGGAAAGCGCGGGGCTGGGGAGCGCCCGGTTGGATCCAGCCGTAGTCCGTCTCGGGGGTGTCCGGCGCGAGACCGAGGAGCACGACGCGGTCGGGCCGCCGACGACTCTCGATCACGGCGTTGGCGACATAGCCGAGAAAGCGGGACTCTTCCCAGATGAAATGATCGGCCGGGAACACTGCCACGCAGGCGTCCGGTTGCCGGTGCGCGATCCACAGCAGAGGAAGCAGGAGGCCCGGGCCGGTACCCCGATCATCGGGTTGCACGAGCACGCGTCCTGGAATCCGCGCCTGGCGGGCCTCCTCCTTTAGGTAGTCTTCCTGGCCCTTGGTGATCACTGACACGACCCGCGCACCGTCCACCAAGCGGCCCGCGCGGTCCCACGTATGCCGCAGCATCGAGCGACGGCCGATGATCCGGCAAAACTGCTTGGGGCGCGTGTCGCCGATCGTCGTCCGCACGAAATTGGCCAGCCGACGGCCCTGCCCGCCGGCCAGGACGATGACCCACAATGGATCGTCGGCGCGTCTGGCGCGCCCGTGTGTTCCGCGCTCAGCTCCCAGATCTGCATTGCTTCCCATGTGAACTCCTACAGGTCCCCAGCAGTTCCCTCTGGACCCACCGGCACCGGGTGTCTGTTCGGTCGGCCCGTTCGGGGCCGATGAATTTCGGGAGTACGATTCGCCGGCTCGCTCGATCCTCACCACATCATCGGATACGGAAACCGGTCGGGCGGGGTCGTCCATGGCGCCGATTCCGGCCAATCGCCCTTAAAGCGATCCACGCGCTGCGCGGGTGCCGGCGGCCGGAGGGGCACCGGCGCCAGTTGAGCCAGCGCGGCCCCAATGCACCCTTGCAATGCGGCAATGTCCTGCGGATCGAACTGTTCTGGCACCCGCGCATACAGGGCGGCGAGGCTTCGGCAGGCGAGATCCGGCAGCGGGCCGGCTTCCGTCGGGGGCCCCGGCCAGCTCAGGACGGTACTTAGGCTCACGAAGAGCGCACCCAGCGAGCGCCGGAACACCTTCGTCATTGCTGCCGCTCCCTCTCAAAGGTCATCTGCCGGAACACCGGTCGGAGCTGCCCGCGTACCCCCTCCCAGACTATCAGGACGCCTCGGGTGTCCCGCCATTACTCCCGCCGTTCCGGCTGCCAACCGGCAGCAGACTAACCGGGGATAGCAGGCGCAAGACAGCCTCTGCGTTTCGATGGAACAGCGCCTTGCTCAGCCCAGTCAAGGACGCACAGTCGCTTTCGGAGAGCACCATATGCAGGAGATCCTCCACGCCCTCAGGGATGGTCCGACGCTGCTCCGCCATGGCGTCCATCCGTCCCGCCAAGAACGCGGCCTGAAGTTTGTTGACACTCTCAACCATACCCATAGCCTCCGCTCCAAGGGAATTTGAAAACCTTCCCCCGGTGGAATCCGATACCCCACCTGATACGGTCACCATGTCAAGCGCCAGTCTCGCGAGCGCTGTATCCACTCTCCGAAAGGTTGAGGAGCAAGTGCAATGCCACAGTCGTCCTGCGGTCCGCGGACTACTAGGAGAAGGGATCATGATCCGAAAGATCAAAAAAGCGTTTCCGGCACAGACTTCTCGCGTTCCGTTCTGCTGGTAGCCTTCCGCTCGGACTCTGGAAACCATCCGCGATGTGTTCCTTTGCACGGCATTTGTGCGATCCCCCACGTCAAGTGTGGACAACACCTCAGCTCCTGAACTCTGGGCCAGAGTTTAGCCAGAGTTGCCGTCCTGAAGTTGGCGCGAACGATGCTTGTATGCGAGGCATCAGGCATGCATTTGGGCGCCTAGCCTTCCGAAGCTCGGGATCAGCGCGGGCGCTCCTGCGGATGATGACAAGGATAGGCGGCGGTTAGCGGGTGCTGTGAGGCGTTCTTCGTGTGGCGAGATAATACGGGGGTACCCGTCCAACACACGGCTTCGGAATGGCGCCCGTGCGGTCATCGCTCGGGCCGTTTCGCGCGGAGACTGTATGCGGACCATCATTGAGTACACGTCGAATAAAGCCCCCGAAAACCGATTCCCCCAACGGATCGTCTCTCCACCCCAATCCAGCGCGTGTTGTTTTTCGGCGATGGAAGAGGTGGGACGACCCTGGGCGGACGGGCGCTGGCTCGTTCAATACAAGCGCTGTCAGCGGTGTGGATTCACGGTTCGGGCGATCGTGCGGTACCTCCCCGATCCCGCCTTGGGCGCCGAGCTCCGGAAGATCTTCAGAACGGTGTTCCAGCGCACGCCCTGAAAGGAAGTCAGAGGGTTGTCATGCGTGCGGAATCACACGAGAGCGGTGAGGGGTCGCTGACGGCGGGCACGGATACCGGATCATACAGGAGGACGGCATGAGTCAACGGGATGTGGAACGGGCCCTAGGTCGGATGCTCACGGACCCCGCCTTTCGGCAGGGCTTCGTGGAGGATCCGGGCAGGGCGTGCCTGCAGCTCGGGCTGCAGTTGGCGCCCCCGGAAATGGAGGCGCTCCTCCGGCTGCCGCGCGCGGCCCTCGTGGACCTCGCGGATCGGCTGGACGACCGGATCTGCCGGTTCCACGCCCTCCGCCCAGACCCCTCGCCACACAACGGGCGGTGATGCCGCTGCAGAGTCCCGACGTCGCTCGATTCCGTTGGCTCGATCCGAGCCTGAGGTGGTGAGATGACTTGCCAACATGCGCGGCACCGGACGCTCTGGATCGGGTGCATGATCAGTCTGACGATGGTTGTGGCCGGATGCAGTCACAAGGACGCCGAGATCTATCGGAACCCGGAGATGGCGATCCGCCCGACGGCCAGCTATGCCCTCACCCCCACCATGCTGGGTGCGCGGCCCGAGGAGTTCGACCCGCGCGTCAACAATGCGCTCGTGCACGAGCGCATCCGCGCGGCCATCACCGCCACCCTCGGGGCCAAGGGGTACCGGCAAAGTGCCCCAGAGGTCGCAGAGTTTCTGGTGCGCTACCACGTGGGGGTTCGGACCGCGGAACACGAGGTCGGTGGCTTCGTCTCGCACCGGAATCCCGCCGCCCCATCCCGGAGCGGACCGGCGGCGATTCTGACCGTGACGCGTGCCGAGGTGACCGAGGGGGAGTTGGTCATCGAGCTGGTGGAGCGGCAGACCGGCGCCGTGGCCTACCGCGCCGAAGTGCACGACGACGATGTCACGCCTTGGGACGCCTCGGAGTGGGTGATCGCCAGCGCCGTCCGAGGCCTCCTGCAGGACCTCTGAGGCACCGATGAATGCTGCAGCCATTGCCAAGTCAATGTGCCACCCGTTCACAAATGTCCGCAAGGCGCCGTGCCCGTTGTTTCGGCCGAGCACGGGGTGCGCCCTGACCCCGTTCCTTAGGCGCGTGCGGGTCCCGTCCGAAGAAGAATACGTGCAGTACTGCGGTACTCCACACTTCCGTGATTGTTGCACGTTCCGCACGTCGGCGAGCTTGCTCGCCCTACTAGGCGGCATCGATTGGTGGTGCCGCGAATCCGCGGATCAGGTGCCGCACGCACAGGCTACTGCTAACTCGAGGTATTCCCCCGCTGAGAGTTCGTGAACGCCTCGTAGGTTCGCTCTTCGGAAGCCGTTCGCCAATCGGGTTAGCGGGTCAGCTCCCATAGGTAGGTATCCCAGCTCGTGACGGTCTGCAGTGTGCCGGTTAGCTTCCAGTAGAACCTCTC
>DATJQT010000005.1:0-6735 GCA_035505475.1 Vulcanimicrobiaceae bacterium | reverse complement strand
TGAACGGCGCGCCACCGAACTCGTGACCGGCGCCTTCCCGGCCTTGCTGCGGGCGCTCGCGCGGCCCGCCCGGGCGCACCCGGCGGCCCAGCAGTGCTTAGAGTACTTCCAGCGGAACCGCTCGCGCATGCGGTACCCTGCCTTCCGGGCCGCGGGGCTGTGCACCTCGACCGGGGTGGTCGAGGCCGGGTGCAAGGTCGCGATCGGCACCCGACTCAAACGGGCCGGCATGCACTGGACGCTGCGGGGCGCGAACGCCATCATCGCCCTGCGCTGCTGCCGACTCAGCGGCCGCTTCGAAGGGTTTTGGGAACGTCGTGCCGAGGCGCAGCGGGCGGCATGACCATAAACATCATTTTTCAGCCGTGCACCCAGTTGACGGTCCACATGTCAACGTTCAAGGTTCACTGTTCTGTGTTCTGTTTCTTGAGCTTCCCGGTGGTTGGCGCCCGGTGCTTGGCGCTCCTTTGTTCGCGGCCCGCGGCTCGTGGCTCGCCTTCCGTCTCGCGGTGCTCGATACCCGGCGCCCGACGCTGGTCGGCCGGTTCTGCGCCGGCGATCGTCAACAATTGATTGAACGTCTCCGCTCGCTCCCGCCGGATCATGCGCCCACGCGAAATCGCAAACCGGAGCATCACTCCGTCGGGCGTTCCCCGTCGCAGATGCCCGATCAGGTCCTTGTAGCGAATCACCTGGTCGCCGGTAGAGGCAAACACTCGCTCAGGGTCCATCCCTTCTACCTCGAGCCATTGCTGGACTTCGGCGATCGCGTCCTTCGTACTGACCAGCGGAATGTCAGATTCTGGTGATTGGTCCGACATGTGGCCTCCTTCTCCTATTCTAGGAATCATAGCGACCTACAGCAAGGGGTTTGACGCACATACTCCTGGCGAGATTCCCCTGTGGCCGGCGCAGCCCCTCCAGCTTGGAAAGGCACACTTAGCCTGTTATAGTTTGACGTTCATGTCCCCCGACCCTGAAGAGCTTCACGAGGAAGAGCGGCGCCTTCGGCACTTGCGGATTGTCGTCAGCTTGGCGATGAGCGTCATCGCCCAAAGCGATCTCTCGCGCACGGAGGCGGAGGCCCTGGTGGTGGCAACGCGCCATACGGCACTCGGGCTATTTCCGGGCAAGGAGCTGGCGTTCGATTTGATCTATCTGCCCCGCTTTCGACGCCTCATGGCCGAGCGCTGGCCCCCTGCCCGCAGCACGGCGGAGCGGAACTAGCGAATGACGAATCAGGGCGCCGGTCGTCGTGGCCCACGGCTGGGTGCTCACATGTCGATCGCGGGGGGGTTGGATCAAGCGCCCCTGCGCGGACGGGAAGCAGAGTGCGACACCATTCAGGTATTCACCAAGAGCAATCGCCAGTGGCGAGCGCGCCCGCTGCTCGACGCCGAGGTGAGCGCTTTTCGCCGCAACCTTCGGGCGACGGGGATCCGGCCGGTGATTGCGCACGCCAGCTATTTGCTGAACCTGGCCGCGCCCATCGCCGCCACGTGGAAACAATCGGTTACCGCAATTTTAGAGGAGCTACGCCGGGCGGAGCAGCTCGGCATTCCGTACCTCGTCACCCACCCCGGCTCGCATGCCGGCGCGGGTGAGCAGGACGGCATCGCGCGGGTGGCCGAAGCGCTCAACCTGGTGCACGCCACGCTTCCCGAATTGCGCGTGCGGGTGCTGTTGGAGCATACCGCCGGACAGGGCAGCGGGCTGGGGTACAGGTTCGAGCAGCTCGCCGCCATGCTTGCACAGATCGAATCCCCGCAACGGGTGGGTATCTGCCTCGATACGTGCCACCTATTTGCGGCCGGATATGATATTCGTACCGCCGCCGGCTACCGCCAGACTCTGCGCGCGGTCCAGTCGTGCGTTGGGCTGCGGCGCGTGCGTGCGATCCACATGAACGATTCGCGGCAGGACCTGGGCAGCCGCATTGATCGGCACGAGCACATCGGCAAGGGCTGGCTTGGTCTGGCAGCATTCGGCTGGTTCGTGAACGATCCGCGTTTGCGCAGCATCCCGATGATCGTGGAAACCCCTGATGCGGGGGATCGGCTGGCGGACGATCGGCGGAACGTGCAGCAACTCCGCATCCTGGTTCGGCGTCCCTAATTGGCGGGCAACGGCCCGACGAGTCGTCACCTCGAACACGGAGGACAGGCAGCGTGACCACCCCACGCATCGCTCGGATTCACCCGCTCGCCGGCGTGGAAGGCGGCCGGGTGACGATCATCGGGACCGATCTGTGCACTCCCGATCTTGGACAGGTCGTCCCCTGTTTTGGCGAGGCCGACACTCGCCCGCTCATCGGATCGCCGACGAAGATCGTCGCGCCGATACCCGAGGGAGCCAGTTCCGGCTTCGTCACCGTCACCTGGCCGGACGGAAAAAGCGACGGCCCGTTCTTCGAAGTGGCGGAAAAGCTCGCCGACGAACTGCATCCGGTGACAAACCCAGTCGTGGACAAAGACGGCTGGGTCATCACGACCTTCAGTGGGAGCCGTGGACAGGCGCCACCGAACGGCGTGTCCGTTTTCCGCATATCGCCCGAGGGCAACGTCGAGCCACTGGTGAGCGACCTGATGAACCCGACCGGCCTGGCCCTCGACCAGTCCGGCACGCTCTTCATCTCGAGCCGGAATGACGGGACGGTCCACAAGGTGGTCGGATCCGGCCAGACCGAAGTGATTGCCGAGGGCCTGGGCGTGGCAACCGGCATCGCGTTTGCCCCCGACGGCACGCTCTATGTCGGCGACCGCAACGGCGGGATCTTTGCCGTTGCACCGCACGGGTCGGTGCGGCGTTTCGCCAAGCTTCCCGCCAGCGTGGCCGCGTATCACCTGGCTTTCGGGCCGAATGGCCAGTTGTACGTGACGGCGCCCACGCTCACCAATGACGATCCCATTTACTGCATTGCGCAGACCGGGTCGGTCTCCCGCTGTTTCGAGCACCTGGCCCGGCCGCAAGGCCTGGCCTTCGATCGCGACGGGGGGCTGTTTGTCGTCGCCATTCATCGCGGCGAGCGCGGAATCTTCCGGATCGGGGCCGACGGCCAGGCGACACTCGCGGTCTCCGGCGAGAATGTGGTCGGCCTCACCTTCGATGCCCGCGGCCGGATGATCATCGCCACCACCAATGCCATCTATCGCCTGGGGTGGACCGGTACGTAGGGGCGACCATGACTTCCCGATCCAATCTCACCGCCGGCTCATCCCGTCCGAACCGTCGAGTTCAATCATGACGCATGACGCACGCCCATCGGCGGCGACCGCTGAAATCGCAGACCTGGTTCGCGATCTAAAACAATCCGTCGCGGGAGAGGTCCGGTTCGATGCGGTGAGCAAGGTGCTCTACAGCACCGATGCGAGCATCTACCAGATCGAGCCGCTCGGGGTTGTCATCCCGCGCACCGAAGCGGATATCCACGCCACCGTCGATGCCTGTCGCCGTTACGGGGTACCGATTCTTCCGCGAGGCGCAGGCACAGCCCTCTCGGGACAATCCGTCGGCCGCGCGGTCGTGCTGGATTGTTCCAAGTACCTGAACCGTATCCTTGAGCTGAATGTTGAGGAGCGCTGGGCCCGCATCCAGCCCGGCGTCGTCTTGGACGAGCTCAACGCCGAGCTTCGGCCCCATGGTTTATGGTTCGCACCCGACGTGTCTCCCAGCAACCGGGCCACGCTCGGGGGCATGATGGGAAACAACTCGTCCGGCGCGCGCTCGATCATCTACGGGAAGACCGCCGACCACGTCCTGGAGATGCGCTGCCTCCTGGCCAGCGGGGATCGCTTGCACGCGCGCGATCTCGACGCTGCCGCGCTGAAAGATTTGGCCGGGGCGACCACCCGCGAAGGGGAGATTTGCCGGACCGTCACCGCCTTGCTCGACCGGCACCGGGATGAAATCCGCGCTCGCTACCCCAAGATCTTGCGGCGGGTCGGCGGCTACGCCCTTGACGAGCTCTTGGCCGACCGGCCGTTCAACCTGAGTCGTGTCCTGATCGGCTCCGAAGGGACGCTCGCGACCACGCTGGAGGCCAAGATCAATTTGGTCCCGCGGCCCAAGCCGAACCAACTCGGCCTCATTGTGGTCCATTTCCCGGACATGTTTCAGGCGCTGGACGCTTCGGTCGAGATCCTGGAGACGCATCCCACTGCCGTCGAGCTCGAGGACAAGTACATCCTTGACCTGACCCGCCAGTCGCTGGAATACGCGCGGCAGATGAGCTTCGTCCAGGGCGATCCCGGTGCTTTACTCTTCGTCGAATATTTCGGCGAGACGCAGGCCGAGCTGATCGGCAAGCTGGACGGCCTCGAGCGCCGGCTCCGCGCCAAGCGGATCGGAACTGCCTATACGCGCGCCGTCACCGCAGAGGAGCAGCTCAGAATCTGGAAGGTGCGCAAGGCGGGCATGGCGCTCCTCCTCGGGATGGTCGGCGACGGGAAGCCGGTGGCCGGCATCGAGGATTCCGCGGTCGCGCCCGCTCATCTGGCCGAATACATCAAGCGGCTGGATATGATTGTGCGCCACCACGGCACCTCGGCCGCTTATTACGGTCACGCATCCGTCGGGTGCCTGCACGTGCGGCCAATCATTAACCTAAAACACGCACCGGAGATCGAAAAGCTCCGCGCCATTGCCGAGGCAGTCAGCGATCTGGTTCTTGAATTCGGCGGGGCCATGAGCGCAGAGCACGGGGACGGTCTCTCGCGCTCGTGCTGGAACGAGAAGTTGTTCGGGTCGACGCTCTACCAGGCCTTCCGCGACGTGAAGGCCGTCTTCGATCCGCAGGGCATCATGAACCCGGGCAAGATCGTGGACGCGCCGCCGATGACCGCGAATTTGCGCTACGGCCCACGGTACAAGACACAGCCCGTGGCGACACATTTTGCCTATCGGCGGGAAGGCGGATTCGATCGTGCCATCGAGATGTGCAACGGCGCCGCAGTATGTAAGAAGAAGCTCGAAGGGACGATGTGCCCGTCTTACATGGTCACGCGCGAGGAGGAGCATTCCACCCGCGGCCGGGCGAACGCGCTGCGCGCCGCCCTGAGCGGCATGCTCCCGGCCGACGCGTTGACCAGCCGTCGCATGTACAAGGTGCTCGACCTCTGCCTGGAGTGCAAGGGATGTAAGGCCGAATGTCCGTCGAACGTGGACATGGCCAAGCTGAAATACGAGTTCCTGGCGCACTACTACGCCAAGCACGGGACCCCGCTCCGCGCGCGACTGTTCGGCGACATCGAGCGGCTGAACCGGCTCGGCTGCGCCTGCGCGCCCGTCTCGACTTGGGTTGCACAGAGCGCGCCGGCGCGCTGGCTATTTCATCGCCTCGGCATCCACAAGAACCGCGCGCTGCCGCCCTTCGCGCCCGAGACGTTCACGCGCTGGTGGGCGCGGCGGGGTACGCATGCGCGGGGCAGCCAGGGGCAGGTCGTACTGTTCAACGACACATACATGACCTACAACTACCCGGAAATAGGCAAGGCCGCCGTCAAAGTGCTGGAGGCCGCCGGCTTTGAAGTGTTGCTCGTGGACAAGAAGTGCTGTGGCCGGCCGATGATTTCGAAGGGATTGATCCAGCACGCCAAACAGAATGCCCAATACAATGTGGAAAAGTTAACCCCCTACGTCGAGCGTGGCATCCCGATCGTTGGCTGCGAGCCGAGCTGCATGCTCACGTTTCGCGACGAGTACCCCGACCTGCTCGACGATCCGCGCGCCGCGCAGGTGGCCAAGGGCACGTTTCTAATTGACGAATTCCTGGCCGGTCTGAAGGAGAGGGGCGAGCTGCGCCTCGCGTTCCGCAATGGCAGCGGCGCGTACCTGCTGCACGGCCACTGCCATCAGAAGGCGCTGCTCGGTTCGCGCCCGAGCCTGGAGATGCTCCGCGCCATTCCGGGCGCGAGTGTCGAAGAGGTGGACTCGGGGTGCTGTGGCATGGCCGGCTCATTCGGGTATGAAGTCGAGCATTACGATCTGTCGCTGGCCATTGGCGCGCGGCGGCTCTTTCCTGCGGTGGAGGCGAAGGGGCCGGACTGCGCCATAGTCGCCGCCGGCATCTCGTGCCGTCAGCAGATCGCGCACGGCACCGGCCGGCGGGCCCGCCACCTGATCGAGGTGTTGGCCGATGCCCTGTAAATAGGATTGGATCGGCCCGTCACCCATCTCCGCTGTCCTTGGTTGATTCTCTCGTGCTCTCCGGGTGTAATACGCCCGCTTCCTTAACACGCCACCGAAGGAGCTTTGTAAGTCCGACGTCGTAGGGCTGGGTCAAAAGGTACCCGATTTCGAGATCACCACGTTCGAGTCGACCAAGCGCGAATTCGGCAAGTTTGCGATGTGCGAGCAGATCGACAAAGGCCGCTGGACGATTCTCTTCTTCTCCCCCGCCGATTTCAGCTTTGTCTGAGCGACCGAATTCGCTGCTCTGGCAGAGTAGCACGCCCGCTTCGTTCGCATGGGCTGTGACATCGTTACCGTGAGCACTGATACGCAGTCCGTCCATCTCGCCTGGCAGCGCGAAGAGTAGGAACTCGCCAAGGTCGAGTACCCGATGGGTGCCGACTCGACCGGGAACCTGCCGCGGGTGTTCGGGGTCTATTATAAAGCGACTGGCCTGGCCCTCCGCGGGACCTTCATCATCAACCCCGAGGGGAAACTCCTGAACGTGGAGGTCAACTGGTACAACCTCGGCCGCAACATCGACGAGTTGTTGCGGAAGTTCAACGC
>DATJQT010000004.1:0-34794 GCA_035505475.1 Vulcanimicrobiaceae bacterium | reverse complement strand
ACAGGCGGGACACTGCGCGCATCCGAGACCGCCTCATCGCCCGCCTTGAAGCCCTCGGATTGCGCGTCACCCTGGAGCCCATGCCACAGGCCGCGTAATCGGAAGCTGGAGGTCGATCGCAGCCGGTATTTTCTTCGCAGCAAAACGGAAATCCGGAATCCATTGTACCCGATTTGTACCCCCGGGGTTGCCAACGACCCAAGTTCAGCGACCCGGCGCGCGGGACGCACCGATTGCAACCGCCCGTGATTGAGCAGCCCGCGGTGATCCGGCAGATTCTCGAGCATCTGGAACTGTCTCCCCCGGACGCCACACGGCCCCCACCAAGGCAAACGGCTCGTCCCCTCGTCTGCGAACGCCCCGCATGGACGTACGATCCCTGCGAGGCGGAATCCCGGCTGCTGGACCCCCTGAGCGTGTGAGGGGGCGCCGGCACTGAACGCGTCTGTACCTGGGCGCGGGCGCCGCGGCTCGGCGCACTGACGATTAAGAACTGCAAGGACTACCACTTTTCTAGCAGATTCCGCCTTGACACAGCTGGTCGGCCGGTGCTAGCGTCCTCGCCGCTTTTGTGATCTCGCACCTAGGTCCCTCGGTTCGGCTCCCTCCCCCGCGGCCGATCCTGCCTCTGTGGCCGCGGTGTCCGCCGGGGCCGGTTTTCCAACTTCCTATCGGGTGGTGTATCGGGTTGTTCGGGTGGTTCCTATCGGGTGGGTGGTACTTCCTATCGGGTGTATCGGGTGTTCTATCGGGTGGTCCTTGCAGCCAAATCGTGTTTCGCTCCGGCGAACGCGGCTTCCTCGAGTTCCACGCGCTCCCGGATAATGTGCCTGAGCCACTCCTCGGCACTGGTCTTCCGATGCAATCGCGCGAAGAACGCTGCGCGCGCCGCCAGATCGGCGGGAATGGAGAGTGCCGCTGCTTTGGCCTTTTGGACACGCACAGGCTTTCCCCAGGCCGCTTCGTCATTGGCCTGTGCGGCGACAAGCTGATCAATGTCCCTTGCGGACATCATCTTCTTGGTCCTGCTTCTTATGCTCATATTGACCACCCCGTGATGATACGTACCACGTTCTCTGGCTTGAGCTGGAAAGTCAACTACTACCGGCTCCCGCCGGTAGCTTGCTGCTGCGCTCGGTCGCAGTTCTCCCGTGGAGGCGAGCTTGGACGTCATCGCGCACAACGTCTGGCTGGTTGACGGCAGCCCGGCGGATGTTCTCCGCCGCGAGGTGGTCGGCAAGCCCAGCGAAGCCGCAGGCCACGCAACAGAACCGGGACTGGGACGGGCGGTTGGCGCGGGCCGTGTACCCGCAGGCCGGACAGCGTTGGGATGTGTAACGAGGATCGACCAGGACCACCGGCACGCCGGCCAGCCGGGCTTTGTAGTCCACGAAGGCCCGGAGCTGGCCGAACGCCCAGCTGTGCAGCGTGGCCCGCTGAGCGCGGCGAACCGAGACCCGCTGCCGGATCCCCTGGAGATCCTCCAGGGCGATCGCGCGGCGGGTGCCTTGCGCGCTGGCCACGAGCTGCTTGCTGATGCAGTGGTTGACGTCGGCCTGGAACCGGCGCTCCTTGCGGCGACGGAGCCGGAGCCGCCGTTTGGCTGCCCGGGTCCCCTGAGACTGGAGCTTGGTCCGCAACCGGCGGTGCCGGTGGCGGAGGCTCAGGATGTGGGCCCCCGAGTACCGGGTACCATCCGAGTCCACGGCGAGGTTGCGGATGCCCAGATCGACCCCGAGGACGTCGGTAGGCCTGATCGCCGGGACCTCGGCCACCACGCAGGTGGCCAGGAGATAGAACGCTCCGTCCCGGGAGACCAGGTCGGTCTCCCCCTGCTGGGAGTCCAGCCAGGCCTGCTGGCGCTCCCCGCAGACGAAGGGAATCACCTGCCGGCCTCCGAGGGTCCAGATGGACACTGTCCGCTCAGCGACCTTCCAGGACAGGATGCGCACATCGTAGGGGAAGCTGCCGCGGGGACGGAAGGTCCGCTCTCCTGTCCGGCCGGCCTTGTAGGCATCGGCCACCTTGGCGATCACCCGGATGGCCAGCTGGGCCGACAGGTGGAAGCGGGTGCGGATCTCCCGGTAGACCCGCTTGTGGAGGGCGAACTGCCGGAAGGTCTTGCTTTCCCAGGCCACCCGGCTGGCGAAGGTACAGGCGGCATTCGCTGCCCGGAGCGTCCGGTCGAGCAGTACCCGCTGGTCGGGCGTGGGCTGGAGCTTCACCTGGGCCGTGAGTTTCATAGTATTCCTATTTATCGGCCGGCCGGGGACACAGTGGTAGCGAATTCTGCCGGTCGGCGCTCCTCCGCTCGCCTCACGGCGAGGGTGTCCGCGCCTCAAGAATAACCGAACGTCCTTTGAATATTGGGGGGTTTGGAGATGATCTTGAGCCTCCGTCCGCCGATGGTCCTTCCCACCAGTTGAAAGCGGTCATGGTAGGACTTGTTTCGGCGCACCACGAAATCGGAGAAGAAACACTCTACCGCTTCTTCGAATATAACACCGTGGCTGCCAAGTTCGTCCCGTTCAAAGTCGTATTCGAAGTCGGCAGGTGCAAAGCGATGCCAGTTGACCACTGTCCACCCCACTTGCACATCTACGCCGACTAGCGCTTCCTCAGCGCAGGCTCGCGTCACGGGCTTCAAAAGAGAGAGCGCCTGACCCGCTAAAAGGGACTCTACGCTGGCCCTTGGTGGCTGTCAAGACGAGGGCGCAGGAAGGTGCAGGGTCGGTTAGGCGCTACTCCCGAGGCCGTTCTGCTGCGCGCCAGTTGCGCTCGAGGTTCCGGATCAGCGTGGGGCTGAATTGGCAGGTGGCCTGTTCCCGACAGTACAGGGCCATATACTGCCGGAAGAGGTCCCGGGGCTCGTGGCCGAGGCGGATGGCCTTGCGGTTCGCCCCCGCGCTGATCACGCCGCCGCCCGTGACGGCGGCCGCGGCCCGGGTGATGGCCTCGTCCATTTGCCCGGCCGGGGACCACCTCATTCACCATTCGGCAGGCCTGGGCCCGTCTCATCCGCAGAGTGTACGAGATCGATCCGCTGCTCTGCCCGAGAGAAATTACGTTGGCAATTAGTGCAACGGTCCCATATGCCTTGCCATTCCGCGGCCGCCTGCTCGCCGCGGGTGGCCGCGGTAAATAGGTACCGAACACCTTTTGCGCACCAAACGCATAAACCTGGCCCGACTCGGAAATGAATCTGGGCGTGCACGGCAGAGCTCACCTTCAGGCACCTCGCCGGTGCTCCGATGCTCCCGTGCTCCCCTTTGCCATTCTGTTCTCGCCCTACTCCGCCGCTACGAGCTGCACCTTGATGCTCTTGCTCTTATCGGCAGCCAGCTGAAACGCCGCCTCTGCGTCCTTCAGGGGATACTGCGCCGAGAGCAGCGGCTGAATATCGACGCGCCCTTCCGTCAGGTAGCGCACCGACCAGTCAAACTCAACACCGAAACGAAAAGTCCCGACATAATCGATCTCGCGCGCCATCACCTGGTTGGCTGCGAAATGGAGCCCGTCGGCGGGCAGCGTTCCGACCTGGACGATGCGTCCCCCGCGTGCCACGGTCTGCAAACAGGCCTTTAGGCCGGCCGGGCTCCCGGAGACTTCAAACGCGGCATCGATCTCTCCAAGCTGACCCAGCGCGGCTTCCGCCTCAACTCGGTCCGTGCGGATGCACACATCTGCACCCATCCGCTTGGCCGCCTCGAGCGGCCGATCAACGACGTCCGTGACGATCAGGCCGGCGGCGCCCGCTAATCGGGCTGTCGCGACGATCAGACAGCCAATCGGCCCGGCCCCGGTGACCAAGACGATTTTCCCGAGCAGGCTGCCCGCCCGATTCACTGCATGAAGTGCAACCGACAACGGCTCGGCAAACGCCAGATCGCTGAGACTGGCGGCCGTCCGAATCGGGTAGCACTGCCGTTCTCCCATGACGAAGAACTCGCGAAACATTCCTTGCACGTGAGGGAAGACGCTGGCGCTCCCGAGAAACCGCATGCCGGTGCACAGGTTTTCACGCCCGGCGCGGCAGGCGCGACAGGATCCGCAGGCGTGCGACGGATTAATGGCAACCTTGTCGCCCTCTTTCACCCGGGTGACGCCGTTACCGACCGCGGCGACGGTCCCGGAAATTTCATGGCCGGGAATCAAGGGCTCCCGGATGACAAAGCTACCGACTTTTCCGTGCAAGTAATAATGCAGATCCGATCCGCAAATTCCCCCCGCCCCCAATCGCAAGAGCACCTCGCCGGGCCCCGGCTCCGGCTGCGGCACCGATTCCACACGCAAGTCTTTCGCCCCATAAATCCTGCACGCGAGCATGGTCTCCTCCGTTCTTCGTTTATAGCTAGCCCCAATCCAAACTTCTGAACCGCCAAGTCGCCAAGGACGCCAAGTGGGGTAGGGGTCCGTGGGCAACGACGAACTCAAGCATAATGGCCCCATCCGGGATGGCCGGGGTGTTCGCCGCAATTCAGAATCCTATCCCGTTGACGGCTCCCCGGTGGCGCCTTGGCGGTGAGGTTATCCCCATATCAGAGCTAGAAACATGTATGTGAACGTAACGACAAACGGTAACGGCGGTCAAGACCTTTCCAGAATAACGGGAAATATCCCTCGCGTCTGCCCCGCCGTTTGGTGTATAAGCACAACTGTTTCCGCGCGGGCCGATATCTCTTGTGCTATGAGGTTGCGAAAACTCATTTCCGCGCAGGTGGTCAAAAAGACCCAGGTGCAAGGCGGCGAGCGGGGTGGGGCGCGAGGCGTACGTAGGGCGTACGTCGCAGCGCCGCGCGAGCGAGCCAACGCCGCAGATGGGCCCTTTCAGCAACTGCTAGAGGAGGATTGGCCATGACGTATGGCAAGGGAAAGTTTCAATACGAGCTCGTTGATAACTGGGCCAAGCTGCCGGCCGGGGAATCGTTTTTCGATGTCGGCGGCGTGTGCACGGATCCGCAGGGCCGCGTGTACGTCTTGAGCCGCAGCACCTACCCGATTTCGGTGTTCAACCGGGACGGCAGCCTGGTGACCCGCTGGGGCCAAGGGCACTTTCAGCGCGCACACGGCAGCTGCATCGGACCGGACGGTGCGATTTGGTGTACCGACGACCGCAATCATACTGTCTCGAAATTCACCCCGGAAGGAAAGCTCCTTAAGACGCTTGGCACCAAGGACAAGCCGTCGGATACCGGCTACCGCGAGGCGGGCGACCTTTTCGAGCGCATCGCCTCCATCACTCACGGTGGACCCCCGTTCAATCGGCCGACCGGGGTTGCGATCGCGCCCTCGGGCGAGATGTACATTTCCGACGGGTACGCCAATGCTCGGGTCCACCGATTTACCGCGGACAGCACGTTGATCTCGTCGTGGGGTGAGCCGGGGCCGGGCCCCTCGCAGTTCCGCCTGCCCCACAACCTGACGGTGGACCGCTTCAATCGGGTCTGGGTCGCCGATCGCGAGAATCACCGCGTCCAGGTTTTCCGGGAGGACGGCAAATTCCTAAACCAGTGGACGGACCTGTTCCGGCCGACCGATGTGCGGATTGACGCCGAGGACATCGTGTACGTGTCCGAGCTGTGCATGCGGATCAGCGTCTTCAACATGGATGGCGAGCTGCAGGCGCGCTGGGGCAATGAGGGGCACACACTCGACAACCGGTTGTTCATGGCCCCGCATGTGATCGCTGTGGATGCCTGGGGCGATCTGTACGTGGGCGAGGTCTCGATGACCCACGCCAAAGTGGACCGTGGGTCCCGGACGGTGCAGAAGTTCGCGCGCAAGCGGTAGCTGTGCCTTAGTCCGACATTCTCGAACCGCCAAGCACGCCAAGGGCGCCAAGGTTTTCAGGTTCAGAACGTGAAGACAGGCATGATCGCCAAGGGACCAAATGGTGGCTTCGAGGTTCGGTCCCGACCATGACAGCTGGCCTCCCTGGCGGCCCCGCGGTGGCGTCTTGGCGGTAAACGTTTATTCGGGTTAGGGTGTATTCCCCAAACGACAACGGCGGGCGCCAGTAAAGGCGCCCGCCGTTCTGTTTCTTGAGAAGTCTGATCGCTTAGCGCGCCCGCGAAGGGGCCGGCTCCGCGGCCTGCGATTTTCGGGTCCGAAACGCCAGCCCGGCCCCGATCAGCAGCATCACTGCCGAAATGACGTACGATGCCGTGTAGCTCCCCGACAGGTCGCGGATCCGTCCGCCCAGGATTGGGCCAAGGATGCCCGCGACGCCGAACGCGGTGAACACCAGCCCGTAATTGACGCCGAGATTTTTGACGCCGTACGAGTCCGCCGTCGCAGCAGGCATCAGCGTGAAGATCGTGCCGTAGCACAGGCCGGTGAACGCTGACCCGAACACCAGCAAGCCGGGTGTGGTATAGAACGCAAACGCCAGCATGTTGACGGCCTGCAGCACAAAGGCCAGAAGCATGGTTTCACGGCGGCCGATCCGGTCGGACACGTACCCGCTGACGATGCGTCCCAGGGTATTGAAGATCGCCAGCAGGGCGACCGGCACAAATCCCCACTCCCAGCGAGCCTGTTCCCTGGCGATGATCGCCACGTGGGCAATGATCATCAGCCCGGCAGAGGCGGTCAGGGCAAACATGCTCCAGAGCCGATAGAACTCGGCCGTGCGGACCATCTCATGCCAATCCAACTGGGCCGCCTTGCCCATCTTCGGCCGAGGGGCGCCGGTCGGTGCTGCCGCAGGCTGAAACCCGGCCGGTGGATTGGCCAGGAACATGGACACGAGAGAAATCGCCACGGTCGCCCCGATGCCGAGAATCAGGAATGTCTGAGGGATTGATGTCTTCTGTAACAGGAATTGCGTGAGCGGCGACACGTACACGGCGGCGAGTCCGACACCGCTGACGACCATGCCGGTGACGAGCCCCTTCTTGTGCGCCGGGAACCATTTGATGGCTGGGGGCGTGGTCGCGGAGTAGCAGAGGCCAATGCCCATGCCGCCGAGCAGCCCGTACGTCAGGAGCATGACCCCGGGCGAGCGAGCCGCCGAGGAACCGACCAACCCGATCCCGAACATGATGCCGCCCAGCACCGCGACGACGCGCGGCCCAAGCCGGTCCTGCATGCGTCCCGCAAAAATCATCATCACCGCGAACGCCGCGGTCGAGACCGTGAACGGAAGCGCCGCATCGGTTCTGGACCAATGCCAGTCTACGACGAGCGCCTTGGCGAGAACGCCCCAGGCGTACAACGACCCCAGGACCAGATTGATGGCGATCCCCGCCAGTACGACAATCCAGCCCCGGTTGTTCGCAGGCATCGGTTCGGTCATGGGCCCCGCCCCCCTGATGGACATGACTAGTGCGGCGCATATTGCAGCGCGGCTGGCGTGAAGTCAAGGTTCAAAATCGGTGCAAGGTTCGAGGTCCAAAGTTCGAGGGTCGAGATGCAAGGGTCGAGATACAGGTCCGCGGTCCGAAGACCGTACTCTATAGTCCGTGGTCTGTCGTCCGTGGTCCATGGTCGGATGTTCTGCCTGACGGGTGACACTTGCTGTGCTACCTTCCTTCTCCGACGAGGAGTCTCATGGGCAGTCTGGTCAGCCTCAAGCATGTCGAATCGTATCAGCCGGACCTCGTGTTACATGCGATGCGGAGCTGCCTCGCGCCGCTTGGCGGGATGGCGGCCTTCATTCGTCCGCGGCAACGGGTCTTGCTGAAACCCAACATCCTGGGAGGTTTCCGGCCCGAGCGGGCCGCCACCACCCACCCGTCGGTCGTTCGGGCCGCCATTCTCTTGGCGCAAGAAGTGGGTGCAACCGTGCTGGTCGGCGATAGCCCCGGTGTGGGGAGCCTGGAATGGGCGGCAAAGGCCAGCGGGATCCTGGCTGTGGTTGAGGAGACGGGAGCAACGCTCGCAGACTTCGAGGCGACTCAAGACTTTGATCAACCGGCGAATACTTTGGCCAAGCGACTCACGCTGGCGCGGGCAGTGGCCGACGCGGACGCGATCGTCTCGCTTCCCAAGCTGAAGACGCACGCCCAGATGACTTTCACGGGGGCGATCAAGAACCAGTACGGCCTGATCCCCGGCACTCGCAAGAGCCAATGGCATTTTCGTCTGCAGGAGAGAAAATGGCTCGCCGCTCTGATCCTGGACGTGCACCGGATTGCGCTGCCGGCCTTGGCGATCATGGACGCGATCGTCGGAATGGAGGGCAAGGGGCCGAGCGGCGGACGCCCACGGCAGATCGGCGCGCTCATAGCCGGCCGGGACTTCGCGGCGGTCGATACCCTGGCGTGCGCCCTGATTGGTATCGATCCGCAGAGTGTGCCGGTCCTAGAGGCCGCACAGCGCCACAGGATCGGGGCAACCAGCCTGCCCGAGCTGGATGTCGTCGGAGACGACTGGCGTGCACTGCGCGTCCCGGACTTCGAGAAGGTTTCCCATCTGGAAGACGTGCTGCGCCTCGTCCCATTGCCCCGCCGCGCGCTGGACTGGATCCGGGACCAATGGACAGCCCGTCCCCGCATCGTCGAAGGTCGCTGCATCGAGTGCGGCGTCTGCGTCGAAGCGTGCCCTGTCGAGCTGCCGGCGATCCAACCGGAATCGCTGAACGTGGACGAGGTGCGGTGTATCCGCTGCTATTGCTGCCATGAATTCTGTCCCAACCAGGCCATCGAGCTGGCACCGTCATTCTTGGCGCGGTGGCTCGATTTCCAGTCCCTCAGCCACCGCGTAGGAAAAGTCCTGTGGGGTGCGAAGGCCAGAACCCCGAAGTGACCCCTCGCATTTGACGCGCCGATATCCGACAGCGACAGCGAATTCCGACAGTGATAGGAACTGGGTTCGTGTTCGTGATCGGCGCTCGGCCAGCTCCCTTGTATCTTTTCGCCGGTGCTCCGATGCCCCGACGCAGTCTCTTGATGCTTGGCGGCAGCTCAGTACTGATGCGGATCCAGTACGTCGCGCAGGCCGTCACCCAAGAGGTTGATGCCGAGCGTTGTCACGAAAATGGCAATGCCCGGGAAGGTGGCAAGCCAGGGATGGGTGAGCATGTACGTGCGGCCCTCGCCCAGCATGGCTCCCCAGGAAGGGGTTGGCGGCTGCACGCCGAGGCCGAGGAAGCTCAAGATGGATTCCATCAGAATCATGCGCGCGACTTCGAGGCTCGAGGTGACGATCACGGTGTTGAACAGGTTCGGAAACACGTGGCGCAGGATGATGTGGGGACTGGACAATCCGATCGCGCGGGCCGCGGTGACGAATTCGAGCGCCTTGAGTTGTGCCGCCTCGGCCCGGACCACCCGTGTGTAAATGGGCCAGCCGGTGACCCCGAGTACGATGACCATATTTTTGAAACTCGGGCCCATGACCGCCACCGCGGTCAAGGCCAAAAGGATGAATGGGAACGCCATCATGACGTTGACCAGGTTGTTGATTAGCGAATCGACCTTCCCGCCGTAATAGCCTCCGACTAAGCCCAGCGCGACCCCGATCACGACCGCGATGATCACCGACACCGCCCCGGTCGCCAGGGAGACCCGGGCGCCGTAAATGATCCGACTCAGGATATCGCGACCGACCGGATCGGTCCCAAGGAGATGATCCCAGCTCCCCTTCTCCATCCACACCGGCGGCTTCAGTCGGCCGGTCACCGCTTGTTCGTACGGGTCGTGCGGGGCCACGAACGGCGCAAAGATGGCGATCGCACACATCGCGAGAACGGCGAAGAGGCCGATCAGCCCCGCCCGATACTTCCAGAGCGTCCGCCAGATCACGCCTGGCCGGCGGACCGCAAGAGGCGCTGCAGCATCGCTCGTCATCAGTCGAACCGAATCCGGGGATCGAGCGCCCCGACCACAAGGTCAATCGCGAGGTTCACGATCACGATCAGAAAGGCCATCATCAGGATGCAGGCCTGGGCCAGCGGGTAGTCGAAATTGCGGATGGCGGACAGCGCCAGACTGCCCAGGCCGGGCCAGGCGAACACGGCCTCGGTCACGATCGCGCCGCCCAGCAGTCGTCCGAATTGCAGGCCGAGGATGGTCACGATCGGAATCGAAGCATTCCGGAGCCCATGGCGGAACAACACGAGCTGTTCGCTGAGCCCTTTCGCGCGTGCCGTGCGGATGTAGTCCCGGGACAAGACGTCCAGCATCTTGGAGCGTGTCATCCGCATCGTGATGGGCGCCAGCGACGCCCCCAGCGTGAATGCCGGCATCAAGAGCTGCAAGAAGGTGCCGCGACCGGAGGCGGGCAGCAGGTGCAGCTTGACCGAGAAGAAAATGATCAGCATCAGGCCGAGCCAAAAGATCGGCATAGCCTGGCCGGACACCGCCAGGGCGGTGCAGCAGTTGTCGAGCAGCGAGTAGCGCCGGATCGCCGCGACCACGCCGAGCGGAATGGCGATCACCAGGGCAATCGCCATGCCTGCCAGCGTGAGCTGGAGTGTGGCGGGGAACCGCTCCAGCACGAGGCCGAGTGCGGACTCGCGGATGAACAGCGATTTGCCAAAATCCAAGTGCAGCAGCCCTTTGAGAAATATGCTGTACTGGACATACAACGGCTGATCGAGTCCAAGGCTTGTGCGGAGAATCGCGGCATCCTCCGCCTTCGCTTCGATGGACAGGAGCAGTTGGACCGGGTCCCCGGCGACATGGAGCAGCAGAAACGTGATGACCGAGATCCCGATGCAGACCAGGATCGCCTCGCCGAGCCGTTTCACAACATAGCTGAGCATGTGCTCCTACTTGATTTCAAGAAACGCGCACACCTCGGAGTGCCGCGCGTCAGAGACGTACTGTCGCCCATTCTGACCGAGTACTGACGGTATCTGCTTGGCTTGTCCAGCGTCAAAATCCCCCCAAACCCCCCTTTGCAAAAGGGGGGCTCGGGGGGATTGGCAATGCGAATCACCGCGAGGCGCTTTTCCGCGATTCTCTGTGCCGCTATTTCCACGAGGCGGAATAGACCCGCATCATCTCGTCGCTACCCGCCTCGTAATTCAAGTTCTTATTCACGCCCTCGATCGTGTACTGGACGTTGATCGGAATCCAGTAAAATTTCTCGTGGATGAGCTTCTGCGCCTTGGCATAGGCCTCTTGACGCTTCTTCGGGTCAATCTGGGTGCGCCCCTCGTCCAGGTACTGGTCCAGTGTCGCATCCTTCGTGTAACTGAGCGGCTCCTTGGAATACGTCAGCGCATAAAGGATCGCGTCCGCATCGAAAATGGAATTGGAGCCCCAGCTGTAATATTGAATTCCCTCCAGCTTCCCTTCCTTTCCCGAGCTGGTCCAGGTGCCCACGTCCTCGATATGGCGGCGCTTCAGCTTGATCCCGATCTTGGCCAAGTAGCCAGTCACCGCATCCGCCATCTGGTCCATGCTGGTGATCGTCCCGCTGTACGTGTTGAGTGTGATTTCAAAACCGTTCGGGTACCCGGCCTCGGCCAGCAGCTTCTTTGCCCGCTCCGGATCGTATGGATACGGCTTGATGGATCCATCGAACCCGAAGTGCAGCGGGTTGACCCCGGTCGCGGTCCGCTCGGCATATCCCCCCAGGATGTTCTTGAGCATTTCATCCACGTTGATGCCGCAGGCGATGGCCTCCCGCACCTTCTGATCCATCAGGGGCGTCTTGCTCGCCCGACCCGCGCTGTCGAGCAGCAGCGAGTTCACGCGCAAGATCTTGGTGGCAGAGATCCGGGCATTCGGAGAATTCTTGATGACGTCTATCTGATCGGGGGGCACGTTCCGGATGATATCCACGCCGCCCGAGAGCAGCTCGGCAATCTGCGTGGTGGTTTCGGGGATGGTGCGGAACACGATGGTTTTGATCTTCGGCATACCTTTCGGGCTATCCTTCCAGTAGCCCTCGTTGGCTTCCACGATCAAATGCTCGGCCTTCTTCCATTCGACGAACTTGTACGGCCCGGTGCCGACCGGTTTGCGCGAGAACTCCTCATCGCCGACGGCTTTCACGTATTTGGGCGGCACAATGTACGCCAGGGTCAAGAACTCGGCAGCGGCCGGGAAGGGCTTTTCGGTAATGATCTGCACCGTGGAGTCGTTGATGATCTTGACTTCTTTGATCCAGGTGAAGTTGCCGCGGGTGACCGATTTGGTGGCCGGGTCGAGGACGCGGTCGATCGTGAACTTCACCGCCTCGGCATTGAACGGCTCGCCGTTGTGAAACTTCACACCGGTCCGGAGCTTCAATTCCCAGGTGGTCGGATTGACGTTCCGGATCGACGAAGCGAGGCCGGGGCTCGGCTTGTACGTCTTGCTATCGCGATCCATCAGAGTATCGTACAAGTGCCAGTCGGCGATGTGCGCCAGGCGGCTGCTGTGCATGTGCGGATCGAGCGTGGGAATGTTGGATCCGAAAGCCACAACAACTTTATCCTTGGCGGCCTCCGCCGGGGTGCCAGCTACGGCCAGCGAGAGCAGCAGGCCAACAATCAGCATGAAGTCTCTTCGTGTCATTGCGACCTCCTCACCATGTACCCGCCGTTCACACCTATAGCCTCGCCACTTCGTGCAGGAACGCGGCAGTGGTCTTGATACCGCCGAAGAATCCGTCCAGCGCAATGCTCTCGTTGGGCGCGTGGTTGTTCTCGTCATGCGGGGCGTAGGGAACGTTCACTCGCGGAATGCCGAGCACCTGCGTGAAATAATAGTCGGGATCGCTGCCCCCCATGCAGGGCTGCAGGACCGCCTCTTTCCCGAATCCCTCCCGAATCGCGCGGGCGGCTGCCGTACCCAACGGATGGTCAATCGGGGTGCGCGACGGATAAAAACCGCCCTGGCGTTCAATCTGGAGGTCGTCGAATCCGTGCGCCTTCGCGTGCGCCACAAACTTTTCGAAGATGTCATCGGGGTCCTGCTTTGCAACCAGTCGCATGTCAATCTTGGCGGACGCGCAGTGGGGCACGATCGTTTTGCTCCCCGGACCCTGGTACCCGCTGGTCAGACCGCAAATATTGACCGTCGGTTTGAACATCAGCCGCTCGAAATACTCGGGGCCGGCATCAGGCGAACTGGCCGGCAAGCCTAAACCAGTCCGCACACCCGGATCGAACGGAATCCGCCGCAACGCCTCGCGCTCTGCCGCATTGGGGGGCAGCACCGCATCGGAAAATCCCTTGATCAGAATGTTGCCCTGGGCATCCCGCAGCGTGGCCAAGAAATGAACCAGCCGCCAGGCGGGCGCCGGTACGAACACGCCGAGATTGCCCGAATGCACGTCCCGGTTCGCGCCTTCGAGTGACACCTCGACGTGCAGGATGCCGCGCACGCCGAACAGGATCGTGGGCTGCGCGCCCGGCAGCATAGGCCCGTCGGAGCAATACGCGAAATCGGCGGCAAGCAGGGATCGGTGCCCTTCGATGAAGCTGCGCAGGTTGCGGCTGCTGATCTCTTCCTCGCCTTCGAAGAGGAATTTGACATTGACCGGAAGCGCCCGCTCCGTCGCGAGCAGCGCCTCGACCGCTTTCAGGTGCGCGAAGAACTGCCCCTTGTTATCTCCGGTTCCACGGCCGTAGATCCGCCCGTCCCGGATCGTCGGGGTAAAAGGCGGCGAATGCCAGAGGTCGAGCGGATCGGGCGGCTGCACGTCGTAGTGGCCATACACGAGGACGGTCCGCTTCGCCCCCGGCGCTTTGATTTCACCGTACACGACGGGCTGGCCGGCGGTCGGGAGGATCTGTGCTGAGACGCCTCCGGCTTCCATCCGGCGTCGGAGCATCTCCGCACATTCTTTCACGCCCTGGTTTTGTGTGCTGATGCTGGGCTGAGCCACCAGTTCGAACAGCTCCCGTAAAAATCGGTCGCGGTTCTGATCAATCCAGTCATAGACCTGTTGCATGCAGGCTCCTTAAGCGAATCGACAAATGGCGGACCTCCGAAGCGCGCGTAGAATCGCCCGCATTTCCTGGCGCTGTCAAGCAAAATGCCACGGAATTTGACACGCGGTGCGGCCAGCCGGGCGAGTAGAATTTCTGCCTCCAACCCGCTATGATCTCCCGGCGAGGATTACTGGCGAGGACTTCTCATGGGATCATCGAACCCGACTCCGGAAGCGGTCATGCGACAGGTCACCGAAGAGATGATTGACCGCGCCATCAAGCTGGGGCGCCGCAAGGGCCGTACCGTCTACATCAGCAAGGCGGCCCGCGGCAGACAGACGGCCGTCGAGACGCTCGATCCCTCCACGGCTGCCGGTCGAAAGAGCCTCAACGCCTATCTGACACCCATCCGACGGCACTATACGATCTCCGGCCTGGGCGCGCCCGAAGAGCCGAACGCCATTAGTTGGCGAGCCCTGAACCTGCCGCTCGGCCGTCGGTTGCTGCTCGGGATCCTGGTGACAGTCTCGTTTGTGATGAAGGGCACACTCCTCAAGAATCGCGTGTACCGCCTGATGGGGGCACATATCGGCAAAAATGTCGAGATCATGCAGCTCACCTGGTTGGACCATTTTCGGCCCGAGCTGATCTTCATTGGCGACAACACCCTGCTCGGTGCCTATACCCGCGTCACCGTGCACGCCTACGAGGGTGGCGGAAAATTTCGCTACGGCCTCGTGGAGATCGGCGCGAACTGCACGATCGGCGCGGGGACCGGCATCGGGCCGATCCTGATCGAGGACAACGTACGGACGCTGCCGGGGACGAGTCTCTCCCCGTACCTCGCGCGCATCCGGGCGGGATCGGTCGTCGGCTACGCGCCGCCACCTGTCAAATCCCCCGAAGCCGCGGAACGAGAGAGCGCCGGCGAATCACATTGAAATTCGAACGCCCACCGCAGTCGCCAGGTGGGCTCGTGGCATGAACTGTCGCCGCTCTCGAATGGCAAATGCGGTCCCCGCCTCTTTGAGAATCAGGCCTGCCAAGGTGAACCACTCGTAATCTCCTTTGACGGCCACAGAGATGGTGGGAGTCAGTCCGGAGCAGCCAACTCCGCCAATGGATTTCGCCTGTTCGGCTCCTTGCGGCGTTGGTATCCTCGGGGTACACTGACGCTATGCACGGTGGGAGCAGAGCATGCCAAGCCAGTCGGAATTGACGCAGCGGGCCGAAGAGCTTCGCGAGCAGCTTCATCAACACAATTACCGCTACTACGTCCTGGACCGGCCCGACATCTCGGATGCCGAGTACGATCGGCTCTTTGCCGAGCTGAAGGCGATCGAGGCGGAGCATCCTGAGCTGGTCACACCTGACTCCCCCACCCAGCGCGTGGGCGGGATCGTGGCGGAAGGCTTCGCCGCCGTCCAGCATCGCGTGGCCATGCTCAGCTTGGATAATGCCTACAACGCCGAGGAGATTCGGGAGTTCGAGGCGCGGCTGCAGCGGGCGCTGCCCGGCGAGACATTCCAGTACGTGTGCGAGCCCAAGGTGGACGGCTTGGGCGTGGCCTTGCTCTACGAGCAGGGACGGCTGGTCCGCGGCGCCACCCGCGGCGACGGGCGTATGGGCGAAGACGTCACTCAGAATCTGCGGACCGTGCAAGCGATTCCGCTCCGGCTCAGCGGTCCGTTGGCCCAGTTGAACGCGCTCGAGGTGCGCGGGGAAGTATTCATGGCGCATGACGCCTTCGAGCGGCTGAACAACCGACTGGAAACAGACGGCGACGAGCCGTTCGCCAATCCGCGCAATGCCGCGGCAGGCAGTCTGCGCCAAAAAGACTCGCGGATCACCGCAAGCCGGCAGCTCGACTTCTTCCCCTATGGCGTGAGCGATGCCGAGCCGCAGCCGTTTCTGACGCACTGGCAGGCGATGCAGGCCCTCGCCGGGGCGGGGTTCCGGGTGAACCCCCGCTCCCGCGCCTGCCCCGATATGGACGCCGTCCTGGAGACCTGCGCCGCCGTCGAGCAGGATCGCGCAGACCTCGGCTACGACGCCGATGGCCTGGTCGTAAAAGTCGACTCGCTGGACCAAGAGCAGCGGCTCGGCTCCACGACCCACCATCCGCGCTGGGCGGTGGCGTACAAGTTCCCCGCGCAACAGGCGGCCACCGTGATCAAGGCCATTCACGTCAATGTCGGGCGCACGGGCGCGCTCACCCCTTGGGCCCTGCTGGAGCCGGTGCAGATCGCCGGTGCCACCATCAGCCGCGCCAGCCTGCACAACCCCGACGAGGTCGAGCGCCTCGACGTCCGGGAGGGCGACACGGTGATCGTCGAGCGGGCCGGGGATGTGATTCCGCATATCCTCAGCGTGGTCATGGATAAACGGCCTGCGACCGCGAAGGAATTTGAGTTTCCAGCCACCTGCCCCATCTGCGGATCCGCCGCCTTCCGGCCCGAGGGCGAGGCCGTCGCCCGCTGCATGAACACGGCGTGCCCGGCCCGCCTCAAAGAGTCGCTCCTCCATTACGGCAGCCGGCGCGCCATGGACATCGAGCACCTGGGCGAGGCCGCGGTGTCGCAGTTGCTCGGTCGGGAATTGATCCGCGACATCGCCGGGCTGTATCGTCTCACCGTCGCCGATCTGGCCGGTCTGGACCGGCTGGCCGAAAAATCGGCCGGCAATCTGCATCGCGCGATCCAGGAGAGCAAGACGCGCGGCCTTGCCCGCCTGCTCTATGGGCTCGGCATCCGGTATGTGGGAGAGAACGTGGCCCGCCTGCTTGCCGGCGCGTTTGGCAGCATGCAGGAAATGGAGAAGGCTGGCGAGGCACAGTTCGCGACCGTCCCCGGCGTCGGGCCGCGGATCGCGGAGAGCGTGCACCTGTTCTTCCAGCAAGCCGACAACCGCCGCCTCTTGCGCGAGCTTGCGGAGGCCGGCGTCCAGATGGCCGATGCCGCCTCGGCCGGCCCCAAGCCCCTCCTCGGCAAGACCTTCGTGCTCACCGGCGGCCTGGACACGCTCACGCGTGACGAGGCCAAAGCCACTGTCCAGGCGCAGGGGGGCCGCGTGACCTCGTCGGTGAGCAAGAAAACCGATTACGTCGTGGTCGGGGCCGATCCCGGCAGCAAGGCCGAGGATGCGCGCCGATTGGGGATCACGCTGCTGGACGAGGCCGGGTTTCGCAACCTGCTCGGGCTGCCGTGATTTCAATCGGTACCCCCCGACGTGTTTCATCTCGGCTGACGGCGTTGACATTTTCCGCCCTTTCCGCCATCCTTAGTAGATGTGTCGGGCCCGTCCAGTTGGCCCCTCCGCCCCTAGACGAACCGTGATGTACGGGTACCTATGCTGCGAGCGCGCATAGCCTGGGCCGTCTGTGCCCTGCTGGTCCTCTTCGGCGGCCTGACCGGACGAGCGCAGGCCTCGGACGCCGTGGTCTTGGGCCGGGACACGCCTATTCTGCAAGAGCCACGCGGCTCTGCCACCGTCCTCAAGACGGCGCGTCCGGGCGAAACCTTCGAGGTGGTCGGCCGCAAATCCGGCAAGTCGCAGCCGCAATACATCATCGATGAAAAGGGCGAGATTTGGGTCAAGGTCCGGCTCGGCGCCGGGGACATCGGATTTATCCGCAACGACCTGGTGTCGGTCGCGCGCGAGGAGTTCCCCTCGCCCCGCGGCACGCCGATTCTGTTTGTGAACCTGCGCTGGATGGCCGACGGTTCGATCGACCGTGATTTGTGGGTCGTCCAGGAGAACTGGCGCAGCGCCCGCATGATCGGCGAGATCGACGGGCATCCGATCTGGGCCAGTCATGGCGAATGGTTCATCGGCCAGGTGGATTCCCAGCGCCCGATCAAGGACCCGGTGATGGACCGCACGCTCGAACGCATCGAGAAAGTGACGGCCAATGGACGCACCCGGACGGTGCTTGCGGCCGGGACGTGCCCCGTCGTGAACGAGGCCCGCAACGAGATCTATTTTTATCGGGACTTCGATGAGCAAGGCGACCCCGTGGCGCCGGGCCTGTTTGCGGTGAGCCTGGAAGGCACCAACCTGCACCCGATCTACCTCCTGCCCGAGCGCTGGAAGCTCTGGCGGGAAGACGGCGACTTCTTCGAGGAAGTCCCCCCGCCGGTGCTGCAGCCCGGCGCGAATCGCATCGCCTTGTACGCCTACGAGCCGCACGGAGTGCGCGTCAAGATCACGGTGACGTTGGATGGGCAATTCGTGGAGCTCCGCCGCGACTAGGCCGGAGCGCGCTCCGCACTTGGAGCGGTCCGTGCGCTGGGGAATCGTGCTCCTGGTCGGCGCCGTCCTCTTGGGAGTCGGTATGTCGGCTACGCTCATGGGGCGGGGCCCCGTGCCGCCCGAGATCGCCACCCACTTTACCCCGCAGGACGTGGTGCGCGGCCAGGCGTACATGGATGGCCGCTACTGGTTGTTTGCGGCGGGAACGATCCTCCGCCTCGGCCTGCTGCTTGCGCTCGTGCTGACCCCCTTGTCCGCAACGCTCCGCAATGCGGCCGTCCGGATCGTTCCCGCGCACCCGGCGGTCGCGGTCGCGTTGTACATCGCCTTCCTCGTCACGCTTAGCGAACTGTGCCTTCTGCCGCTCGGCTATTACAGTGGCTTTGTCCGCGAACATGCGTTCGGCGTCTCGACGCAGAGCCTCGGCGGATGGCTGTTGGACCGAGGCAAGGGCCTGCTCTTGTCCTGGGTGCTGCTGATCCCGGCGGGGTCGCTGCTCGCGCTCTTGTGGCGGCGCTATCCCGGCCGCTGGGTCCTGCCGGCCTGGATCCTGGGCAGCATGTTGTTGGTGGTGGTCGTGGCCCTCGCCCCGGTCGTGGTGGACCCGCTCTTCAATACCGTCAAGCCCCTGCAGAACCCCGCCCTTCGACAGCGGGTATTGGCGTTGGCGGCGCGGGCCGGGCTGCCCGTCCAGCAGGTGTACGAAATCGATGCGAGCCGGCGCACGCGGAAGGGGAACGCGTATTTCACGGGCCTGGGCGGCACGAAGCGCATCGTCCTGTACGACACGCTGATCGCCGACAACGACCCGGCGGCCGTGGAGCTGGTCCTGGCGCACGAAATGGGACACTGGAAACATGCCCATATCTGGAAAGGCCTGGGCCTGTCGGTGCTGGCGATCGGGGCGGCACTCTGGTGCGGCGCCCGCGTGCTCGAGTGGGCCGCTGCGCGGCGACTCTTCCTACTGACCGGCGTCGCCGACATTGCCGGCCTGCCGCTGTTCTTGCTGGTCCTCTTCGCGCTGAGCCTGCTCACGCTGCCTGTGCAGAGCGGGGTCTCGCGCTATTTCGAGCGGCAAGCCGACTACGAATCTTTGCAGTTGAGTCGTGACCCGGCGGCCTTCATCCGATCCGAGGTCAATCTCGCCCGCTCCAATTTGGCAGACCTCAATCCGCCCCGCCCACTCGTCTGGTTGCTCTACTCGCATCCGCCGACCGCCGAACGGATCGGCATGGCGGAGACGTTCGACAAGAGTACCCAGTAGCGGAAAGACCCTGATCGTGATGACGTGCGCGTGTACGTGACAATCACGGTCACGATCACGCACTCGGTGCTTCTTCGTCTGTTGCCCCCCGACCCGTTTGCGCTATAATCCGCCCTCCCGTGGCTCCGACCCAAGGAGGCAGCATGGCCAAGTCGAAAGGTGAACGCACGGCACTGTATTTACCGGGCTGGGACAGCGACGAGCACGTCCGCATCGGGCGCAATCCGGCGGGCGAATTGGAGATCCGTTTTACCGGCGACTGCGGCGGCTGCCGCGAGTCGTTTCCGGACATGCAGCACACGATCCAGATTGTGGCCCAGAAGACGTCGCTCACGCTCGCCGAAGCGACGGCGTTTTATTTGGGCTTCACCGTGGGTGTGGACAGCGTCCGGCGCTATCACCGCTTGGGCGATTTCCTGGATGACGACGAAATCCTGGACGATTTCTTTGGCGGCAAAGGCGTGGCCGGCCGTTTTCACTGACCGGGGCGACCGCGCGATCAGACAGGGACAGCGACAGAGACAGAGGAGAACACGAAGACAGCTGTTATCGTCGTTGTCGGAAATCCCTGTCCGATATCGTGATCAGCTTCGCATGCGGGTGACGTCGGCCAGCAGACGATTCAGGACGAATGAGACAGCCGAGATCAGGAGTGCCCCCACCAGCGTGAGTCCGAAACCGGGCAGGGTGAATCCGGGGACCAGCTTGGCGGCCAGGTACAGCAGCAACGCATTGATCACGAAGACGAAGAGGCCGAGCGAGACCAGGACCAGCGGAAGCGTGAAGAAGATCAGGATCGGCCGCAGCACGGCATTCGCCAGCCCGACCACGAGCGCGGCCCAGAGCAGCGCCCAGCCATCGGCGAAATGAAAGCCGGGAATCAGGAAGCTCACCAGGCCCATCGAGGCCATCAGCACCAGCACCCGCACAGCAAACGGCATGGCACCCTCAGCGTCGCTGCGCCTCTGGCGCGGCGGTGATCCGGCCCTCTTCGAGAATCGGCAGGACCGGCGTCACGTCCAGCCCCGCGCAGACCACGAGATCGGCCTCCAGGCCGAGCGCGATCACCTGCCGCCCCCAGCCGGTGTCGCGGAGCAGGCGAAGCAGATCGCCTCGCCACTGCTCCCAGAGGACACGGCACGCGCGCGCGCCATCCCCCAAGTCCACGTCTCCGCTCCCGCTGGCCTGCTCGACGATGCTGCCGGCACAGACGGCGTCTTCCAACGAAAAGATCCCCTCGTATCCCGAACAGACGATCAACGCGTCTTCCACTTGGGCCGCGAGCCAGCGGCCAACCGCCGCACGGTTCAGGAAGGCGGCAATCGCGACGCGGCGCCCGCTGTCCACCAGGCGCAGCGTCCGCGTCCCGTTCGAGGTCGTCAGGATCACCTCGCGGCCTCCGACCGACGCCGCGGTGAATTCGCGGGGCGAGTTCCCGATCGCGAAGCCCGGGATGTGCGTGCCGCGACGCTCGCCGGCCAGGACCGCACCGGGACGCTGGGCCGCGAGCGCCAATGCCTCGTCCGGGCTCGCGACCGGCAGCACCGCCCGGGCGCCGTGCTGGCAGGCAGACACGATGCTGGTCGTGGCCCGAATCACGTCCACAACCACGGCAATGCGCTCGGGGCGGGGGCGGGCCGGGAGCTCGGCAGGCAACAGGAGGACGTCGAGGTGCATGGCGCGCGCCGTTCGATCAGCGCTCGCTGCGGAAGAGCAGCTTCTGCTTGCCGATTTGGATCTCGTCGCCGTGCTTCAGCGTGTGCTCGCCGATCTTGGCGCCGTTCACTTTCGTTCCGGCCATGCCGGTAGCGTGCTGGATCTTGAATCCGTCCGGCGTCGGGAAGATGCGGGCGTGCACCTTTCCGATGAACATGCCGGTGATCTGGATGTCGCAGGTCGGCGCGCTGCCCAGCGTGATCTCCTCCCCTCCGAGATCGAATCGCTTCCGATCAGGGAAAATGAGCCGGGGGCGCAGCGGGGCGGCCGCTTCAGCCTTGGGGGTGGGGGTGGCGGCAGCGATCTGGTTGACGGCCGCGGGATCGATGCAGATGGTCGTCTGCTCGAGGAAATCGCGCTGCACGGGCGTGGCCGTCTGCGTCGGCTTGTGGAGCCGGTACACCATCCGATGCTTCACGATCACGAACTCGTCCCCGTCCTGCAGCACGTGCGTGTCGATCTTGCGGCCACGGACGAACGTACCGTTCGCGCTGCCCAGGTCCTCCAGGACCACCCGACCCTCTTTGACCCGAATGATTGCATGATGGCGCGAAACGCCTGAGTTTTCGATGACGATCTGGTTGTCGGGCGAGCGGCCGATCTTCATTTCCGTGAGCGTCACCGGAAAACTTCCGAGTTGCTTCTCGCCCAGGAACAAGAGCAATTCTGGGAGATTGCCCTTAAACGCGGCACTGACCTCCGCGGCATCTTCCGCGGCGGGAGGCGCACTCCCGACTTCCCCGCGCTCGATGACGGCGGCGGGCAGAGATGCCGGAGCGGCATCGGGCGCGGCCGGTCCCTGGTCTTCGCTGGCCTCGAGCCGCTCCACGGCGGAGGCCCGCTGGACGGCCCCCAGGAAGACCGTCGACATTTCGCTGCGGTTCTCGGGCGTGATCAAGAGCGCGTCGCCGGCCCGTTTCACCCGGGTCTCTTCATACATCTCGACCACCACGCCGGAGGTCTGACGGGCCTCGAAGAAGGTGCGACATTGCGCCACGGCCGTGCGTCCCTCCAACGTCTCCCCCCACGGGGGAAAGAAGTACGCGACCTGCCCCTTCACCGCAATGGCAACCGCCCAGCTCTCGCCCGAGCGGAAACTCACAATCTGGTCGGTGTTCCTTTCCGCCAGGACCTCGAGAATCTCGTCGATCTGGACGAGGTCGCTCCGGAACGTCAGCGCGGGCCGGTGGGCGAACAGCACCATCAGTCCAAGCAGCAGCCGCTTGTCCACTGTGCAGTACGAGAGCGGCGCGTCGGGCTCGGCGGCATAATCGGCGAAGAAGTCGTGAATCTCTTCGAACCGGCATTCGATCCCGGTCACGCGGCCGCTCGCATAGGGGGCCCCGTTGAACACGAACAGGATACGGGCATCGGCAGCATGCGTGCGCAAAAAATAACCGGTGGCCGCCTCCGGGTCCCGGGTGAGGTTGGAGAAGAGCGCATCGAACTCACCGAGCGCGCAGGGCTGCGCATTCAGCACAACGGCCGTCGCGGGGAATCGCGGAGTGAGCATCATCCCTCTCCTTACCTCTCGGGTGCGGCCGGTCCGGTGTGTCTGGCGGCCAGCATTCCCATCCGTGCTGCCTGGATTTCGATCAGCCGCCCCATATCCGCCTGAGCCATCCGCCCTTTCCGCCCCGCTTAGGCGGCGCGGGTCGGCGCCGAACCGCGGGTGGCGAGGGTGGCGCGGGAGCCGCCGTTATGGGCGTCGGTGCCTCGCTCAGCACCCGCACCAGCAGGGCGGTGACGTTGTCGTCGCCGCCTTTGCTGTTCGCCCGCTCGATCAGCGTGCGGCAGCCTTTCTCGAGATCGGTGGCGTTGGGGGTAATCACTGCCTGGATCTCGTCATCTTTGACGAGATCGGACAGTCCATCGGAGCAGAGCAAGAGCACGTCGCCCGGCGCGGCCGGCAGTTGGGCGAGATCGACCTCGACGTGCTCCTTGAGTCCGAGGGCCCGCGTGATCATATGCCGATACTGCGCCCGATGCGCCTCTTCGGCCGAGAGAATACCCTGGTCCACATGCTGCTGAACGACCGAGTGATCGCGGGACACCTGCACGATCCGTGTGCCCCGGATCCGGTAAATCCGGCTGTCCCCGACGTAGGCCAAGGTAATGAATCGACCGTGGGTCAGGGCGGCGACGATGGTCGTCCCCATTCCGCTGTATTCCGTCCGCACGGCGGCGAGGTCGAAGATCGCCCGGTTTGCGCGCCGGATGCCGCTGATCAGCCAGGCGGCTTCCTGCGATCCCGAAGCGCGCGCCTCATCCGCCTCGAGCGTCGCCTCGCCCTTCTGGTATTTGCCCATCCACTCGCGGATCGTCCGCACCGCCAGGCGGCTGGCGACCTCGCCCGCGGCGTGCCCGCCCATGCCGTCGGCGACGACGTAGAGGCCCAGCTCCGGCGCGAGGCAAAAGCTATCCTCGTTTTCCCGCCGTCGCTGGCCCACATCGGTCTGGGCTGCGGAGGCGTATCGGACCGGCTTGGGCCCGCTCACCGAAGAGTCGTCCACGTTACGCGCCATCCCGCCGCGACACCCGGATCAACCCGGCAGCCGCAATCGCCTTGAGGGCATCGCCAGGGAGAAACGGGAGCATGCCTGCCTGGATCGCCTGTGTTGCCGAAAGATGCAGGCCGAATACCAGCCAGCCTGCGCCGCACACATAGATCAGCGCCATCCCGGCCACGACCGCCAGCACCGCCTGACCGAGACCGGGTCGGGGTCGGCGGAGCAGCGCGCCAGTGGCCCACGCCGCGACGGGAAACCCGAGCAGGTAACCGGCGGTTGCCCCGAACAGGACGCTCGGCCCGCTCAGGCCTCCGGCCAGGACCGGAAAGCCCAACAGCCCCGCGCACAGGTACAGCGCTTGACTGAGCGCGCCCAAGCCGGGCCCCAGCGCTGCGCCCGCGAGCGGCACGAAGAAGGTTTGCAGCGTCAGCGGCACGGGCGTCCCGGGGAGCGGGATCCGCACCTGGGCGCCCAAGGCCGTCAGCACCGCACAGCCGAGCACGCCGATGATCAGGGTCCGCGTTCCGGTCCCGATACCAGTCCGGGCCGCGCGCAGTGCCTCCGTTCGAATCATGACCCATCCTCCGCAGCCTCACCGGCTGCACGTCTCGGCCCGAGCGGCCCGTTGCCCCACCCCGCAGCCAGGGAATTCTTGAGATGCCCCAGCGTGTCCACGATCAGATCCGCATACTCCGACGAGAGGATCACGCCGCTGCGCAGCAACACGGTCCGCGTCCCCGCGCGCCGGCCGGCCAGCATGTCGAACTCGAAATCGCCGACGAAGACCACCTCCGACGGCCCGAGCCCCATGCGTGTGCAGGCCAGCCACACCGGGTCCGGCGCGGGCTTGGGCGGTGCATCCTCGCGCGTGACGATCGCGTCGAAATACAGCCCGAGCCGGTCCAGGACCAGGCCGACGCTCTTGCGGCTGTTGCGGGTGACCAAGCCGCTCCGCAGGCCCCCGGTCTGCATCCAGGCCAGAAACTCCCGGATGCCGTCCATGGGCTCTGCACCCAGGGCGGCGACCGTCTCGTGCCGCTCCAGGATCTCCTCGGCCCGCGCCCGCTCCGCCGCCGCCAGCGTGGCCATGCGCTCCAGGATGTAGCCATCGGTGTCGCCGAATATCTCGCGCTTGATCGCCAGGAAATCCAGCCGCTGCCGGACGACCACGCCGTCCATATCGAACAGGATGCCGCGGAGTTCGGCCATCGGCCGCGCGCCCTAGGCGGTCAGGAGGCGCACGCCGGCCACCCCGAAATAGCACCCGAACCCGAGCAAGAACACGGCACAGGCCGCAACCACGCCGCGGTACACACGGTCGGTGAGCAGGCGGTGCCCCAGCACGAGGCTGCAGCTGATCGCGCTGTACCAGACCAGATCCGAGCAGATGTGACCGACGTAGAACGCCAACAGTCCGGCCGGCCCGATCCGCGCCGCCAGCGCGAGATAGCCGAGACCGACGGTCGCCCACCAGAGCGTCCAGTACGGATTGGAGACGCTGGTCAGGATTCCGGCCCACACGGGATGGCGGCGCGTGACGGCGAGGGTGGCCGGTGTGGCGAGCGTCAGCGTCTTCAGGCTGCGGAGCATGCCCCAGGCCATCCAGATCAGGACGCCGCCGCCCAGGATGCCGATCGTGCCGACGACCGGTGTACGCGTCAAGAGATTGCCGACCCCCAGCACGATGGCGAGGATCAGGGCGACTTCGAGGAGGCCGTGTCCGAGGACGACCAGGGGGCCGACGACCGCGCCTCGGAGCAGTGGCCGGCCTGAGGCAGAATCACCGCGCAGCCGGGCCGCCGTCTCGCCGACCGTGACCGTCAAGACGGGGCCGGGCATCATCGCCCCCGAGAGCCCGACCAGAAACGAGGTCACGGCAATGCTGTAGGTCGAATCCACGCGCTCTCCGTGCCGTGAAACCCTATAAACCTGCGATAAACAAGCCATATGTATAGCCGCAATCCTAAACGGGCGCAACAGATTTCCACACCATCCCACGGGAAAAATCGAGCCCCTGAGGTCCACCTCATTGCACCCAGCGACGCATGCCGCTCCTGACCGCTGCTCGATCCGGCGCTGCGCTTCCGTACCTTTCCGTGATCGTGCCTGCCAGGAACGAAGCGGCAACCCTCCCGAGCGCGCTCCCCAGCCTGCTCGCATCCACGTATCCGGTATCCGGATTGCGAAGTGATCGTCGTGGACAACCGCTCCAGCGACGTCACCGGCCGCCTTCTGATCACCTTCGCCCTGCAGAATTCGCGGCTTTCCGTCCTGCATGTCCGCGCGGTCCCGGAGGGCTGGCTCGGCAAAACGCATGCCCTCTACGCTGGGTATCGGCAGGCAAGGGGCGATTGGCTACTGTTTACCGATGCGGATGTCATTTTTGATCGGCAGTGCCTGCAAGCGGCCATCGCCTATGCGGAAAACGAAGGGCTGGACCACCTCGTCTTGGCGCCCTCAGGGGAGACCGCCGGCTTTTGGGAGCCCGTCCTGATCGGCTGCTTCGGCCTGCTCTTCAATCTCGTGTTCCGGCCCTGGGCGGCGCGCAATTCGCGCTCGCGGGCATTCGTGGGGATCGGCGCCTTCAATCTGGTCCGCCGGCCGGTCTATGAAGCCATTCGGACGCACCGGGCCATTGCCAACGCAGAGGTCGATGATCTGCAATTGGGCGCCCGAATCAAGGCGCGGGGATTCCGCCAGGCAGCCGTCGTGGGCAGAAACCTCTTGTCCGTGCGCTGGCAGATCGGAATGCCCGGCAGTGTGGGCGCGCTGGAGAAGAATGCGTTTGCCCGCTTGCAGTACTCCGTGCTCTATACGATCGCCGGCTGCAGCGTCCTCCTCCTGGCGGGCATGGCACCTATACTGGCAGCCGCGGCCCGCGCCGCCTGATGCGTCGCCGGCGTATGTTGACAGTGCCGACAGAACGCGTTAGGGTTCACAACCGTCGCCCCAACCGATCCGAATTGTGTCAACAGCGAATTGTGTCAACAGGAGGAGAATGCTCTATGCACCGATGGTGTCGAAATCTGCTGGTCGCGCTCGCGCTCGTTCCGCTGGGCTGTGCGGGATCCTCTGACTCTTCCCGCTCGCCGCAGGCATTCAACTGGCAGCAGTTCAAGGGCACGACGATTCAGGTGCGGCTCCGCAATACGCCGTGGGCGCAGGCCACGGTGAAATACATTGCAGACTTCGAGGAGCTCACCGGCATCAAGGTGGATGCCCGGGTGTTCAATCAGGGGGAACTCTGGACCCTGCTCGACGCGGACCTGGGGGCTCCCGGGCGCGTGGATGTCTATTCCAGCGTCCCCGCTCTGGACGGGCGGCGGTACCTGGTTGGCGGGTCCGTCCTCCCGATCAATGACTACCTGCGGGATCACAAGCTCACCCTCGCCGATTACCAGTGGGAGGATTTCTTCCCCAAGTTCCGGGCCGGCGTCGAAATCGACGGCGCGATTCTGGGTCCGCCCATCATGGCCGAGAACCTCGCGCTGATTTATCGCAAAGACGTGTTCCAGCAGTACAAGGTCTCGGTCCCGCGGACCTTGGAGGACCTGGAGGCCGCCGCGCGGCTCCTCAACCGCAAGCCGTTTGGGCCCCAGGGGACGCCGGGATTTGCACTGGTCGGTCGCGGCAAGGGTCCCGGTGTGACGGGCCTGTACGCCAGCCTGCTGCAGACCTTGGGCGGGACGTGGCTGGACGCCAACGGCGAGGCGACGATCAACGGTCCTCAGAGTCTTGCCGCGCTGGACTGGATGCGACGGCTGCTCGGAAGCTACGCCCCGCCGGATGTTGCCTCGTATGACTATCCCGAGGCGATTAAGCTGTTCTCCGAGGGTCGCGCCGCGATGTATATCGACGGCAGCTCGATCTACCCGTTGCTTGATCAGACCGCGCTGGCGCCGCAGGTGGGGTATGCGAGCTTCCCGGCCGGCCCCAAGGAAAGCGGGACGGTCGCGACGCTGGCCCTGACGATCAATAAACGGAGCTTCAATCCCGGCGCGGCGTGGCTGTTCGTCCAGTGGGCGACTAGCCGCGAGATGGTCCACAAGGCCCTGATGCACGGCGTGCTCGTCGCGCGAGAATCCGCCTGGCAGGATAAGATGGCGCGCGAAGAGGTCCCGGCCGATCTGGCGCAAACCTATCAGCTCGCCGGCAAAGCTGGGTTCCCGGTGTGGGCCCCTCCCATTATCGAGGTCACGGAAGCGCGCGAAGCGCTCGGAAAGCTCATCACTACAACACTGCAGGGAGGGAACATCCGCGCTGCCGCCGACGAGACCCAGCTGCGATTCCAGCAGCTCATCGCGCACGGCCGGGCGCAGACCCGCACCGGCACGCCGTAACCACGGGTGAGAGCGAAGGGGCCGCCCCGGCCTCCTCGCCTACCAGTTCCGAGCGTATCGGCTCCATTATAATCCGATCGTCCCTGCTTGCTTCGGACGCAAACCTGTGTTAGCAATGCGGCCTCTGCGCAAGAAAACCTGGGCCTCATCCGAGCGACCCAACTGTCGAGGAGGAATCACAATGCGGACACGCTGGTTGTGCGGGTTCCTGTTCGGGGTCCTGGCCGTGGCCGTCGCGTGGGCAGCGATCGGCGAGGCGGCGCAGTTCAACTGGCAGCAGTTCAAGGGGACGCAGCTCCGGGTGATGCTCAACAAGCATCCCTGGCAGATTGCGATCGAGCCGCACCTCAAGGAGTTTGAAGCGCTGACCGGGATGAAGCTGGTGGTCGAGGTCTATCCCGAAGACCAGTTCCGCGCCAAGACGTCGGTCGAGCTGCAGTCCGGCAGCGGCAGCATCGATGTCTTCATGACGATGCCGGCCCAGGAAGGACTGAAATACCTGCGGGCCGGCTGGTATCAACCGGTTGACGAGTACCTCAAGGATGCGTCCATCACGTCGCCGGATTACAACTGGAACGATTTCATGGAGGTCGGCCGCAGCGCCATGACGGTGGACGGACGCGTCATCGGTCCGCCGATCCAGCTCGAGACCAATCAGCTCATGTACCGCAAGGACGTGTTCCAGAAATACAACGTAAAGGTGCCCACCACGCTGGACGAGCTGGAGGCCGCTGCCAAGGCGCTGAACGGCAAGGCGATGACCGATGAGGGCCAGAACGGGTACGGCTTCGTCGCGCGCGGCAAGCGGGCCGCCGCCACGTCGATCTTCTCCGGGTACCTGTATGCGATGGGCTCCGCCTGGCTGACTGCCAGCCGCGAGCCAGCCTTCAACTCCGACGAGGGTGTGAAGGCCTTTGATCTGTACGGTCGGCTGCTCCGCCTGTACGGTCCGCCAGGCTCCGAGAACAACCACTGGTACGAGGCGTCCTCGATCATGGGGCAGGGCAAGGCGGCCATGTACACGGAGTTCGATTCCATCTCCGCCTTCGTTGAAGATCCGGAAAAGAGCAAGGTGAAGGGGAAGATCGGCTACGTGATGTTCCCAAAGGGTCCGGGGGGTAAGCCGGGCACGATGGCGACCGTGTGGGGCCTCGGCATTCCGAAGAGCAGCAAGAGCCCGAAGGCCGCTTGGTTGTTCCTGCAGTGGGCCACCAACAAGGAGCAGGTGCTCGCTATCACGGCTGAGCGCGCCGTCCAGGGCGGCCGCACGTCGGTCTGGAACGATCCGAAAGCCAAGGTCAAGATGAACCCCGAATTGGCAGAAGCCTTGATTCAGGGCCTCAAGGTCGGCAACTCGAACTGGAATCCGGCGGTGGTGGCGGTCCCCGAGGTCCGGGATGCGGTGGGCGCCGCGATCGTCACCTCGATTCAGGGCGGCGATGTGAAGGCCGCCGTGAACAAGGCCGCCGCGGATACGAAGCGCATCATGGCGGAAACCGAAAAAAAGTAACCGGGATTGTGTGTGGACAGGAGGAGGTCTTCGGACCTCCTCCTTTTCAAAGTACAGTCACGTATTTTTGTCCACTAACTTGCGTGCATCAGTAGGCAAATGACCGAACACCTCACCTTCGAATCCCGGCGATCACATACCGAGGAGCGTGGCTTTTCGGGGTTCATCGAGCGCCACCCGGTCCTGGTCTTCACCAGTCCCGCCGCCATCGTCGTCTTCATCCTGATGATCTTCCCGGTGTTCTACACCGTGTACATGAGCGTGCATTCCTGGTTCGCCAGCTCGTTGACCCGGCCAGAGTTCATCGGCATCAAGAATTTCCAGCGGGCCTTCTTCGAAGATGAGCGGTTCCGCAACGCACTCTGGCTCACGCTCTATTTCACCGCATTGGCCACGGCACTCCAGGTCGTGCTTGGCGTCGCGTTGGCACTGCTCCTCAATCGGCCGTTTCGCGGCAAGGGATTTTTCCGCTCGATCTTCCTCTTGCCGATGGTGGCGACTCCGGTCGCGATCGCGCTCGTGTGGATGATGATGTACAACCCCACGCTCGGGGTCATGAACTACATCGTGGGGCTGGTCAAGCTTGGACCGTTCAAATGGGTGAGCGATGCCAACCTCGTGATCCCGGCACTCGCCATCGTCGATACCTGGGAATGGACGCCGCTGATCACGTTGATCACTCTGGCCGGGCTGGCCACCTTGCCGCTCGAGCCGTACGAGTCGGCCCTGATCGACGGCGCCACCCCCGCCCAGATGTTCTGGCGGATCACCTTGCCCCTGCTCCGGCCGACGATCATGGTGGCCCTGCTCTTTCGCTCGATCGACTGCCTGAAGACCTTCGACATCATCTACGTGATGACGGCAGGGGGGCCGGGCTTCGCCTCCGAAACACTGAACGTCTACACGTTCCAGGTCGGCCTGTTTTACTTTCACATCGGCTACGCCTGCTCGCTGCTGGTGATTCTGTTCACGCTCGTGCTGGCCGTCAGCCTGCTCTTGATCAAGGTGCGGCGCGGCTCCTGGTAAGCCACGAAAGAGGCGTATGCGACGACTCGGACAGTCGGGCGAAGGCCCGTGGACATACATCCTGCTGACCCTGATCCTTATCCCGTTCCTGTTCCCGCTGGCCTGGATGCTGTTATCCTCGCTCAAGACCCAGGTCCAAAACACCGCGTTTCCGCCGATCTGGGTATTCACCCCGACCCTCAACAATTACCGCGAGGTCTTCATCCGGAACCCGTTCTTCACCTTCACGCTCAACAGTCTGATTGTGGCAGCGGGCTCGACCGGCTTGGCCTTGCTGCTGGGATTGCCCGGGGCCTACGCTGTAGCCCGCTTCAAGCAATCGGGGATCGCCCTCGCCATCCTCACCGCGCGGATGGCGCCGGGGATCGCCTATCTGATTCCCTGGTTCATCCTGTTCACGAAGATGAAGATGATCGACACCTACTCCGCGCTGATCCTCACGCACCTGATCGTCGCGTTGCCGCTCGTACTCTGGGTCATGATCGGCTTTTTCGAGGATGTCCCGGGCGAGTTGATCGAAGCTGGCCGAATTGATGGATGCTCGCATTTTTCGGCATTTTTGCGCATCGCCTTGCCGCTGGTGAAGCCCGGCATCGTCGCGACGGCCATCCTGGGCTTCATCTTCTCCTGGAACAATTTTCTGTTCTCGCTAATCATCGCCGGGTTCAAGACCCGGACGCTGCCGATTGCGGTGTACAATTTCCTGTCCTATGAAGAGATCAACTGGGGTGGCCTGACCGCGGCGGCGACGATTATCACGCTCCCCGTCTTGATCTTGTCGTTGTTCATCCAGAAGCACATCGTCCGCGGTCTGACCTTCGGGGCTTTGAAGGGATAAGGAAAGCGTTGGCCTTTCGCCCGAAGGCTACCGGCGAATGGCCGAAAGGAGCTTGAACGTGCGACTCGCAGGCAAGTCCGCCATCATCACCGGAGCCGGCCGTGGGATCGGGAAGGCGACCGCGCTCATGTTTGCCCGGGAGGGCGCGAATGTCCTCGTGCCCGACCTGGACCTCGCCGGCAGTCAGGCGGTGGCGAAAGAGATCGAGGCGCTGGGACGCAAAGGCGTGCCTCTCCAAATGGATGTGACACGCTCGGCCGACATCCAGCGCATTGTCGAAACGGCCCTGCGGGAATTTGGGCGAATTGACATCCTGGTGAATAATGCGGGCGTCACCCTCGTCCGCGACCCGATGCTGCTGAGCGAAGCCGATTGGGACCGCACGTTGAATCTGAACCTGAAAGCCGCCTTCTTCTGCGCACAAGCGGTGGGACGAGAGATGGTCAAACAGAAGCAGGGCGTCATTCTGAACGCGGCCTCGATTTCCGGGCGAGCCGGCAAGCCGATGATGGCTGATTACTGCGCGTCAAAGTTCGGCATCATCGCGATTACGCAGTCCCTCGCGCTGGCCTGGGCCAAGCACGGCATTCGGGTCAATGCGGTGGCGCCCGGGATCGTGGATACCGACATGTGGGTCGGCGTGGACAAGGAATGGTCGGCGCTGGAAGGCCAGCCCACCGGAACGATGAAGCGCCTGCGCGTCGCCACCATCCCGCTGGGGCGGATCGAGACTCCCGAGGACGTGGCCAAGGTGTACACTTTTCTCGCCTCCGACGAAGCGGCCTACATCACGGGCCAAACCGTCAACGTCTGCGGCGGCCTGCAACTGAACTGAACGCGGCGTATGGCACAAATCGCATAGCGATGGTCGGAACTCCGCAGCACCTTGCGCGCGGCGCTTTGCGTGGCGGGGGCGCAGCGATATATTGACGTACCTTCACTTATCCCTTTCACACTCAGGAGGAGTACGGCCCATGAAAGCGGCAGTCTGGAAAGGCGTGGAGCAGCTCGACATCGAGGACCTCCCTGTCCCCGTCGTCAAAGATCCCTACGAGGTGCAGATCAAAGTCGTGTCGTGCGGCGTGTGCGCCACCGATCTGCACATTCTGGAAGGCAAGTTTCCGATGTTCAAGCCTCCCCGGGTCATTGGCCACGAGTTCACGGGCGTCGTGACGGCGGTCGGCTCGGCCGTCGAGCGCATCAAGGTCGGCGACCGCGTGGCGGCAGAGACCGGCCTCTCTTGCGATCGGTGCTATTTCTGCCGCGATGGACGACAGCACCAGTGCACTCACCGCTACGCGCAGCCGGGCGGCTACGCGGAGTATGCGGTGTACCTGGAACGCAACGTCCACAAACTCCCCGACGGGATCTCCTTCGAGTACGGCGCGCTGGCAGAGCCGCTGGCTTGCGTCCTCCACGCCGTGGATCTGGCCAAAATCCGAACGGGAGACGTCGCGCTGGTCTTGGGTGGGGGCACGATCGGGTGTCTGATGACTCAGGTCCTGCTCCACAGCGGCGCCAGCAAAGTGCTGGTGTCTGAGCCGCAGGCGCATCGCCGAGAAATCAACAAGTCCCTCGGCGCGATTCCCGTGGACCCGAAGACGCAGGACCTGGCCGCCTTCGTCAAAGATCAGACCGAAGGTCTCGGCCCGGAGATCGTGTTCGACTGCCTCGGCCACCCGGCCCTGCTGGAAACGGGCATCGACCTGGTCCAGAAAGGCGGCACCGTCTTCATGATGGGAGTCGCCGATCCCGATGCGGTGGCCAAGGTGCGGCCGTATGTCCTGTTCGACAAGGAAATCCAGATCAAAGGGGCCTTCCTGCGCCCCTACATCTTCCATCGCGCCGTGCGCTGGCTCCCCCACCTGAACCTGCAGCCGCTGCTCGGGGTGGAGTATCCGCTGGCGCAGACGAAAGAGGCGATTCACGCCTTGAAGCAGGGCAAAGGCCTCAAGATCATGGTGAAGCCGGAGGCGGCGGCGCGCTGATTTCCAGCGCCATCTGCCCTGATCCGAAAACAATCTACCGCCAAGACGCCACCGCGGGGCCGCCAAGGACGCCAGATGTACAGGTCAGGGCCGAACGTGGAAGCCACCGCTCGAGACCTTGGCGTTCGTGTTTATCGTGCCGTCCTGAACCTGACAACCGTGGCGCCTTTGGCGCCTTGGCGATTCAAAATTTTCAGATTGGGGCTAATCTGCCGCGGGCGAGGGGTGCCTCGAGGACGAGACTTCCGCCCGCGGTTCTGTCTATCAATCTCGGGAATGCGGAAATGCCTGCCGACACATTCCTGACCTTCGATCTCGGCACGACCGCCTTTGACACTCCCGCCCCTGAAGCGGCGGGATTCTCAGTTCACCGACCGTTGCCCGGTGTCCCGGGACTGACACAGTCTCCCTGAGCGTTGTGGCTGTCCGGGTGCCCCACGGCCAGCAAGCGGAGCCCCTCGTCACGCAGGTTGAGCGCGGCATTGTGGTCACGCTCATGGTGGGTGCCACAGGCGGCGCAGGTCCAGACCCGCTCCTTGAGCGTCAGGTCGGCCTTGAGCGTACCGCACGCGGAGCACCGCTTCGACGAGGGGAAGAACCGATCGACCACCAGGAGGGGCTTCCCGGCCCACTGGGCCTTGTAGGCCAGTTGCCGACGAAACTCGCCTGGGGCGGCATCGAGGACGCTCTTGGCCAGCTTGGTTCTCGCCAGGCCCGTGACGGACAGATCCTCGAGGCAGAACGCATCATACGTGGTGACGAGTTGGGTGGTGAGCTTATGCAGGAAGTCCTGGCGCTGCCGCGTGGTCCGCTGATAGACGCGGGCCACCTGCTGTGTCGCCTTCCGACGCCGCATGCTCCCGAGGTGCTTGCGCGAGACCGCGCGTTGGGCTTTCGCCAGGGTTCGCTCGGCAGTCCGGAAGCACCGTGGGGCCGGGATGCTCGTGCCGTCGGAGAGCACGGCCGCCGTAGTCAGTCCCAGGTCGATCCCCACGACGGTCGCCGGCGGCCCCGTCGGCCCCTCGGGGATCTCGTGCTCCACCGTGAGGGTCACGAACCACTGGCCGACGGCATCCTGGGCAAAGGTGGCGCTGCGGGTGGGTTCCAGCACCGGTTGGCTCTGCCGGATCCGGACCCACCCCACCTTGGGGACGTAGACCCGGCTGCCCTTCAGCTGCACCCGCTGGGGGATGCGGAAGCGGAGACGATCCCGCTTCCGGCTCTTGAACCTGGGAAAGCGGGCATCCTTCGCGAAGAACCGGCTGAAGGCGGCCTGTAGGTCCCGAAGGGATTGCTGGAGCAGTTGCGAGTCCATCGTCTGAAGCCAGGCAGTGGCGGGCTGGTGCTTCACGGCCGTGAGTTCGGTGGAGAGCTCCTTGAAGGACAGGGAGGTCTGCGTCGCCTGGTAGTGAGTTCGTCGTCTGGCCAGGGCCCAGTTCCACACCCATCGGCGGGCACCGGCTTGTTGCACGAGGCCCCGGGCTTGGGTCACGGTCGGTTCTAGCCGGAAGCGGTACACCTTGTGGGAGAGGGCCATG
>DATJQT010000003.1:0-13811 GCA_035505475.1 Vulcanimicrobiaceae bacterium | reverse complement strand
GCTTGCGGAAAGACAGAGGCCAACCTGCCCGCCCCATCCGCCGAGCCGTCCAAGCCCGTGCCGATCACCGTCATCGTCGCCGAGGAGCGGCGCGTGCCGACGACTCTGGACGTCACGGGTACCCTGATGCCAGATGCGCAGACCGAGATCGGCGCGGACATCGAGCAGCGCACCATTGAAGTACCGATCGAGCGGGGACAATACGTGACGGCCGGTCAGGTTCTCGCGCGTCAGGACGCCGAGGATGCCAAGAACGTGCTACACGAGGCCGAAGCCATTGAAGCGCAGATTCGGGAGCGACTCGGGCTGACCCACGGCCAGCCTTTCGACGCCCTAAAAACACCGGAGACCCAGCAGGCCCGAGCATCGATGGAGCGGGCGGAGGCAGATTACCAGCGGTTCGCGCAGCTCGTGAACGAGGGTGCCATCTCGCGCTCGGAGCATGATCTACGCCGCGCCGATTACCTCGCGACCAAAGCCCAATACGAGACGACCGTCAACCAGATGCGCCAGCTGTATCAAAGCCTGCTCGCGCAGAAAGTCCGGGTTGCGATGGCGCGCAAGACGCTGGAGGACACCGTCGTTCGTGCGCCGTTTAGCGGCATCATCGCCGAGAAGTACGTGAACATCGGGCGTGTGATGAAGAAGGGTGACCGGATCGCCACGCTGGTGCGGATCGATCCGCTTCGGATCGAACTGACGATTCCGGAGGGCGCCGTGACCGCCATCCGGCAGGGCCAGAAAGTCTCCTTCAGCGTCCAGAGCTATCCCGATCGGACCTTCACAGGCACCATCCAGTACATTGGTCCCGCGCTGAAAGCCGATGCCCGCACGTTGGTGGTCGAGGCCATCGTCCCAAACCCCAGCCGGCTGCTGCAACCCGGGTTGTTCGCCGCCGCCCAGATCGAGTTGCCCGCCGCCCGGCCGGTCGTCGTCCTCCCGGCCGCGGCCGTCCGGAACGAGGGCGGCATATCTAAAGTCTTCGTCGTACGCCAGGACAAGGCCGAGGCGCGCATCGTTCAACTCGGTCGTGAGGTGCCTGGCCAGCAGATCGAGATCCTGCGTGGCATCGCCCCTGGCGATCGCATCGTGAAGCCGATTCCCGCCGGGCTCTCGGACGGCTCCCCTGTCGAGTCGCGGAGCTAGCCCCCATGCAATGGCTCGCCGCCCTCTCCGTCAAACGGCCGGTCCTCGCCTGCGTCATCGTCCTCTCCCTCGTGGTCGTGGGAATCTTCGCCTATTTCAAGCTGGGAGTGGATCTGTTCCCCAAGGTGGATTTCCCGATGATCACGGTGACAACCCGCCAGACGGGAGCCGCACCCGAAGAGATCGAGACAGAGATCACCGACAAGGTCGAGCGGGCGGTGAATACGATCGCCGGCATCGAGGAACTGCGCTCCGTCTCCACCGAAGGCGTGTCACAAGTTTTCGTGCAGTTCAAGCTCGAAAAGAACGTCGACGTGGCCGCCCAGGAAGTCCGCGACAAGATCAACCAGATCCTCCCCGATCTACCGCAGGACATTGACCAGCCGGTCGTGGACAAGCTGGACCCCGATGCCGCACCCGTGCTGTACCTCGCCCTCTCGGCCGATCGGCCAATCCGGGACATCAGTGAATTCGCGGACAAAACGTTGCGGCGCGACATCGAATCGCTGTCCGGCGTCGGCCAGGTCACCCTCGTGGGTAGTCGTCTTCGGCAAGTGAACCTCTGGCTCGACCCCGCCCGGCTGCGGGCTTACACCTTGACCGCGACCGAAGTGACCCGCGCCGTCGCGAATCAGAACTTGCAGCTGCCCGGCGGCAATCTGGCCCAGGGCCAGCGCGAGCTGACCATTCGGATGAAAGGCCGGGTGAATAGCGTCCCCGAATTCGACAGCGTCGTAGTGGCGAACCGAGGCGGCACACAGGTCACCCTGGCGCAGGTCGGTCGGGCCGAAGACGGGAGCGAAGAGGCGGAGACCGCAGGGAACGTGGACGGCAAATCCGCCGTTGTGCTCGCCATCCAACGCCAGTCCGGGACGAATACGGTGGCCGTCGTGGATGCGGTCAAGGAGAAGCTGGCGGCGCTGCGCGGCCGTTTGCCGGCCGGCTATCAACTCCGCGTGGTGCGCGATCAGTCGGATTTCATCAAGGATTCTGTCAAGACCGTGCAGGAGCACCTGATCATGGGTGCGATCCTGGCGGCGCTGGTCGTGTTCGTCTTCCTCCGAAGCTGGCGCTCGACCCTGATCGCCGCCGTGGCCATCCCCGCATCCATCGTCAGCACGTTTGCGCTCATGTACGCGATGGGGTTCACGCTCAACCTGCTCACGCTACTGGCCCTGACCCTGGCGGTCGGCATCGTTATTGATGATGCCATCGTGGTGCTCGAAAACATCTATCGACACATGGAGGAGAAAGGGCTTTCGGCGATGCAGGCGGCCATCGAGGGCACGCGCGAGATCGGGCTGGCTGTCCTGGCGACGACCCTGTCGCTGGTCGCAGTCTTCCTGCCGGTCGCCTTCATGGGGGGTATCGTCGGCCGGTTCATGTACTCCTTCGGCCTGACGATGGCGTTCGCAATCCTGGTGTCGCTCCTGGTCGCCTTCACGCTCACCCCCATGATGTCGAGCCGCATGTTGTCTCGGCAGGCCGACAAGGGGGCCTCCAAAGAGGCCTGGTTCTTCCGCATCCTGGACGGCGGTTATACGCGGCTGCTGCGCTGGGCGATGGCGCACCGCTGGGTGATCGTGCTAGCCTCGGTCATCGCCATCGTAGCGATCGGGCCGTTGTTCATGGTGGTCGGGAAGGACTTTCTGCCCAAAAATGACGAATCGCAGTTCGAGGTCTCCGTCCGCACCCCCGAAGGGACGACGCTGGAGCAAACCGAACTGATCGCCACCCGCATCGGCGGCGAGATCAAGCAGCTCCCCGGGGTTCAATATACAGTCGTCCTGGTCGGGGACGACGACCGGCGCACCGCCAACCTGGCGCGCGTGTTCGTCAAACTCGCAGACATCGATCGGCGCAAAGCGACCCAGTTCGCCATCATGGATCAGGTTCGGACCGGCGTCATCCCGAAGTTTACGGCCGAGAAGCTGCGCACCAGCGTCTCCCAGGTGGCGATGATTTCCGGCGGTGGCATGAGCAACAAGGAAATCGCGTTCTACATTAGCGGGCCGGATCTTCAGAAACTAGCCGTGTATTCCCAGCGGCTGTCGGGTGCCCTCGCCAAGGTGCCGGGCGTGGTCGACATCGACACCACGCTCATCCTGGGCAAACCAGAAATGGCGGTCCATCTCGACCGCCGAAAAGCGGCGGAGCTGGGCGTGCAGGTGGCCGATGTCGCCGACACGCTCCGGGTGATGGTGGGAGGCCGCAAGATCTCGACCTATAACGAAAACGGCGAGCAATATGAGGTCCACGCCCGCGCCGTCGAGCAATGGCGGACGACGGCCGAGGGCGTGCGCCAGATGGCCGTGCCCTCGGCAAAGCTCGGGGCCGTCAGCATGGACAATCTGGCCCGCTTCGAGGAAAGCGAGGGGCCGTCCCAGGTGGACCGCATCTCGCGGCGGCGCCAAGTCACGATCAGCGCCAACATGCAGACCGGCTACGACCAGCAGTCCGCCCTCGACGCCCTCTGGAAAGAGGCAAAGGCGATGCGGCTCGATCCGGCGTACGAGGTCGGCGTGACCGGCACGTCGAAGGAGATGGGCACGGCGGCGCTAAACTTTGGTCTGGCGTTCCTGCTCTCGATCATCTTCATGTACCTGATCCTCGCGGCCCAGTTCGAATCGTGGCTGCATCCGGTGACGATCCTGCTGGCCCTGCCGCTCACCGTGCCGTTTGCACTACTGTCGATCGTGCTGTTCGGGCAATCGCTCAATATCTTTACCGCCCTGGGTCTGCTGGTTCTGTTCGGCATCGTGAAGAAGAATTCGATTCTACAGATCGATCATATGATCGGCCTGCGCGCCGAGGGTTTGTCGCGGGACGAGGCCATTCTGCAGGCCAACCGGGACCGGCTGCGCCCGATTCTGATGACGACGCTGGCGTTCGTGGCGGGAATGCTACCGCTCTTGATTTCCAACGGGCCGGGCGCCGGCGACAACCGGGCGATCGGCGCCGTCATTGCGGGCGGACAGACTCTGGCCCTCTTGCTGACTCTTCTCGCCACGCCGGTGGCGTACTCCCTCTTCGATGATCTGGCCGCGCGCTGGGCGCCTGCGGCCTGGTTCGCAAATCTCTGGCGCTGGCACCGGCTCCCTGCACCTCCCCCGACCGAGCCGTAGCGGGATCTGGACTTTCCTGAGACACTTGGGCAACACCCTCACGAGCCCAGGCCGAGCGCAACCGCACCTCCATTCCCTTGGCATCTGCTGCTTGACTGAAGAATCTAAAGTAGGTTAGCCTCCGTCGGGGATGCCGCTACATCCTACCGTTTGAATCTATTGGACTCAGTACAACCCAGGGGACATGCGCTGACATGACGCAACCTTCACCTCGACGAGGCGCCGACTACCTGCTGATTCTTACGCTTGCCGCGTCCCTGCTCTGGGTCGCTGTTCCAGCGTGCGCATTCACATTCGACGATGTCGTCAAGCGGGCCGAGCAGTTGGCGGCGTCCCCGTACAAGAAACCCGCCAGCAATCTGCCCAAGGAGATCCAGAGCCTTACCTACGACCAGTACCGGGATATCCGGTTCGATCCTCCCAAGGCGCTCTGGCGGAACAGCAATCTGCAATTCGAGATCATGTTTTTCCATCAAGGATGGTTCTTCGAGCAGCCGGTCACGATCAACGAGGTGACGGGCGGGACCGTGAAGGAGCTCAAATTCAACCCGGATGACTTTGACTACGGGAAGAACAAGATCGACAAGAATGCACTCCGCAATCTCGGATTTGCAGGCTTTCGGATTCACTTCCCGGTCAACACCCAGAAGTACCGGGACGAAACCCTGGTGTTCTTGGGCGCCAGCTACTTTCGGGCGCTGGGCCGCAACCAGCGGTATGGGCTCTCTGCCCGCGGTCTGGCTATTGACACGGCCCTCAGTACTGGAGAAGAGTTCCCTCGGTTCGTGGAGTTCTGGATCGTCCGCCCCCGGCCTAGCGCGCGGGATCTGACCATCTATGCTCTGCTCGATTCCCCCCGCGCCGCCGGTGCGTACAAGTTCATCCTGACGCCCGGCGTCTCGACCGTAGTGAACGTTGACGCAAAGCTCTTCTTGCGTGATGCCGTCGGGAAGCTTGGGCTGGCACCGCTGACCAGCATGTTCTTTTTCGGCGCGAACCAGCATGCCACTCACGAAGATTATCGGCCTCAGGTGCACGATTCCGATGGGCTGGCCGTGCATTCCAGCACCGGTGAATGGCTCTGGCGCCCGCTGGTCAACCCCAAGCGCCTGTTGGTCACCTCATTTTCGCTGACCGATCCGCTCGGCTTTGGCCTGCTGCAGCGCGAACGCTGGTTCGGCCATTACGAGGACCTCGAGGCCCGCTACGACCTGCGCCCCTCGGCCTGGGTCGAACCGAAAGGCGCCTGGGGGGCGGGGCGCGTCGAGCTGGTCCAGATCCCGGTACCCGATGAAACCAATGACAACATCGTCGCCTACTGGGTGCCCGCCGACGTACCGAAGCCCAAGGAAGCGTACCCGTTCGGATATCGCATCCTGTGGCAAAAGGACCGCGAGACCCACCCGTCGCTCGCCTGGGTGGGCGAGACGCGACGCGGCCGAGGCTACGTCCGCGCGCCCGACGATAGCATCGAATTCCACGTGGACTTCGTGGGTCTGCGGCAGGCTGCACCCGGCGCCCCGCCCGAGGCCCCGGTATCGGTGGACGCCAATGGCAAGCTGATCGAACAGCACACGATTTTCAACGACGTCACGGGTGGCTGGCGCGTTGTCGTTCGCATCCGGCGCGTGGACAACGCCAAGCCCGTCGAGTTGCGGCTCCACCTGCAAAAAGGCACCGAGGTGCTGTCTGAAATATGGAGCTACATCGTACCCCCCGATTAGATCCCGATCCGACGCCCTGTGCAGCCTATATTGACCGGCTGCCGCTGAGTCCCGAGGAAAAGCACGCGCTCCTCAAGCACGTCCGCTCGGAAACGGATCCAAGCCACGCGATGGCCGCCGTCCATCAACGCCTCGCGGGCGGTCCCACCGCGCAGGATAATCCTGCTCTTGCCTCGATCCGGCGGCGGCTCGCACTGGCCTACCGGCCTACTGAAGGAAACGGGACCTATATCACGACCGACCGGCACGGGCAGGTGCGCCTGACGACCACGCCGCCGATCCACCGCACCTCCATGGCGCCCTTCGCCTGGCCTGCCACGTTTCTGATCCGCGCCGCGCGGGCTTTCAACCGTCTCCTCGGACATCCGGCTACACCGGGCCGCGACCGGGACCGGGACTTCCCCGCTGCGACACATCCCAGCCGTCGCTGGGAGGTGGCCGGTGCGGTGCGCCGGGCAGTGCTCATGCTCCTGGTTCTCGGCCAGACCGCGGCCGCAGGGTATTTTATGGTGGCCGTGCTGCCCTATCACGGCGGGCAGCCGATCGAAATTGCCATTCTGGTTCTCTTCATCATCCTCTTCAGCTGGGTGTCGATCGGTTTCTGGACGGGTGTGATCGGGTTCCTGGTCCTGGTCGGACAGCGCGATCGTTGGGCAATCAGCCGCTCCGCGGCGCCCGATGCCCCGCTTGCCCCAGATGCCCGCACGGCGATCATCATGCCGATCTGCAACGAGCACGTCGGCCGCGTCTTCTCCGGGCTCCGCGCCACATACGAGTCGCTGGCCCGCACGCAATGGTTGGAGCGGTTCGACTTCTTTGTCCTGAGCGACAGCAACGAGGCGGACGTGCGGGTGGCGGAAACCAAGGCCTGGCTTGACCTCTGCTGCGACCTGCACGCCTTCGGCCGCATCTTTTACCGCTGGCGCCGCCACCGGATCAAGCGGAAGAGCGGCAACGTGGCAGACTTTTGCCGCCGCTGGGGCCGGGATTACCGGTACATGGTTGTGCTCGACGCGGACAGCGTGATGAGCGGCGAGTGCCTCACCGCGCTGGTGCGGCTGATGGAGGCCAACCCGAACACTGGGATCATCCAGACGGCGCCGCGCGCCGCGGGCCGCGACACGCTGTACGCCCGCATCCAGCAGTTCGCGACGCGCGTCTATGGCCCGGTGTTCACAGCCGGTCTGCACTTCTGGCAGCTCGGGGAGGCGTATTACTGGGGACATAATGCCATCATTCGCATCGCCCCGTTTATCCGCCACTGTGCACTGGGCATCCTGCCCGGCCGCGGCACCCTCTCCGGCGAGATTCTGTCCCACGACTTCGTGGAAGCCGCGTTGATGCGGCGGGCCGGCTGGGCCGTGTGGATCGCCTACGATCTGCCCGGCAGCTACGAGGAGATGCCGCCCAACTTGATTGACGAATTGAAGCGCGACCGCCGCTGGTGCCGCGGGAATCTGATCAACTCCCGCCTGTTCCTGGCAGAAGGGTTTCACCCCGCCCATCGCGCGGTGTTCATGACCGGCGTAATGGCCTACGTCTCTGCCCCGCTCTGGCTGCTGTCGCTCGGGCTCTCCACCGCGTTCATCGCGATTCAAAGTTTGGTCGGTCCGCAGTATTTCGTGCAGCCGCGCCAACTCTTCCCCCTTTGGCCGGAGTGGCACCTGGACTGGGCGCTCGGCCTGGCCACCGCCACGGGCACCGTCCTGTTCATGCCGAAGATTTTAAGTGTGCTGCTGCTGCTCGGCAGGCGAGCACGCCACTACGGCGGATCGGTTTGGTTGGTTTTGAGCACGGCGGTTGAGATCATCTTTTCGGCGTTGCTGGCGCCCATTCGCATGGTGTTCCATTCCGAATTCGTGTTCGCGGCGCTCAGCGGATTACCGATCGTGTGGAAGTCGCCACCGCGAGAGGACGCGGAGACGACCTGGGACGAGGCGCTACGCCGGCACGGCACGCATAGCCTGCTCGGCGTAGCTTGGGCTGCCGCCGTGTACTGGATGAACGCGGATTTCTTCTGGTGGCTGCTGCCGGTGGTTGGCGCTCTCGCGCTCTCGATTCCGATCTCGGTCTATTCGAGCCGAGTGACGCTCGGCCGCCGGTCGCGGAAAGCGCGCTGGTTCTTGATTCCGGAAGAGAGCCGGCCGCCCCTGGAACTACGCACGGTCCGGCGGAATGCAAACCGCCCGGCCTCACTGCCGGGGTTTATCGAGGCCGTCGTTGACCCACTGGTCAATGCCATGGCTTGTGCGGCGGCGCCTCCAGCCGGCTCGCCGGCCCGCGAGACGGCCCGGGCGCGATTGATCGCGTCGGCCCTGCAGGACGGCCCGGCGGGCCTGACCACACCGCAGCAGCTAGCGTTGCTCAGCGACCAGGTCGCCCTGTCGCGATTGCACGTCGCTGTCTGGACGTCCCCAACTGCATATTCCGCTTGGCGCCTGGAAATACCAGCCGCCTGACCCCGCTCGGACCCGATCATCCGAATCATCAAATCGCGAAATCGTGTGCCCCGTTCCCGCGGACATCTGGCGCGGTCGTGAAAGCGCCCACAGTTGATTGCTCGAGCGCCTGCACCCGAACGGTTAAGGCTTCCAGCCGGGCGGCCAGCACGTCGGGCAGTTGCGAATGCTCGAGGTCTGGCGCATCCCGTTCGGTGTGCGGTTTGCTGCGGGCGACGTTCTGCCCGGGGATCCCGACCACGACGGAATTGCGGGGCACAGACTTGATCACCACCGCGTTGGCGCCGATCCGGCTGTCCGCGCCGATGGTGATGGCCCCGAGAATCTTGGCGCCGGCACCAACGACGACTCGATCTTCCAGTGTAGGGTGCCGCTTCCCTTTGGCCAGGCTGGTCCCCCCCAGCGTCACCCCGTGGTACAGCGTCACATCTGCCCCGATTTCCGCAGTTTCGCCGATCACCACCCCCATGCCGTGATCAATGAAGAACCGGGGGCCGACGCACGCGCCGGGGTGAATCTCGATGCCGGTCATTGCACGCGTCACATGCGAAAGCCAGCGCGCAAGCAGCCGGAACCCGTGCGTCCACAACCAGTGGGCCATCCGATGCCCCCAGACGGCATGCAGTCCCGGATAGCATAGGAGAATTTCCAGCACGCTACGTGCGGCCGGATCGCGGTCGAAGACTGAATGGATATCTGCATGCATGGTCCGCAACATTGTTCCTCCGGACAGACAGTGTAGGGGCGAATAGCTATTCGCCCCTACACTGCGAGCCACCCCGCTCTAACCCTTCATTCCGCCAGGTCGGCGTACAACGGCGTGCTGAGGTAGCGCTCGCCGAACGACGGAATGATCACAACGATCAGCTTCCCCGCGCTCTCTGGCCGACGCGCAACTTCCACTGCCGCCCAGAGCGCAGCACCGGACGAGATCCCCACCAGCAGCCCCTCTTCCCGAGCCGCCCGTCGCGCGGTGAGGAAAGCATCCTCGTTCTTCACCCTGATGATCTCGTCATAGATTTTGGTGTTCAGCACCGCCGGAATGAATCCCGCACCGAGGCCCTGGATGAGATGTGGGCCTTTCGGGCTGCCTGATAGAACGGCGGAGGCATCCGGCTCGACGGCCACGCAGCGGAAGGAGGGTTTGCGGGCCTTGATCACTTCACCGACGCCGGTGATCGTGCCCCCCGTGCCGATGCCGGACACGAGGATGTCCGCCTTGCCGTCGGTGTCCCGCCAAATCTCTTCGGCCGTGGTCTTCCGATGGATCTCGGGATTGGCGGGGTTGTTGAACTGCTGTGGAATGAAGTAGCGGGAGTCACTGGCGGCCATCTCCTCCGCCTTCTTGATGGCCCCCGGCATGCCTTCCTTGCCTGGCGTCAGGATGAGCTCTGCACCGTAGGCCTTGAGGAGCATCCGCCGCTCGCGGCTCATCGTGTCCGGCATGATCAGCGTCAGTTTGTACCCGCGCGCGGCGCAGACGAACGCCAAGGCGATCCCGGTGTTGCCGCTGGTGGGTTCGAGGATAATAGTGTCCGGCTGTATCTTGCCCGCCTTCTCGGCCGCGTCGATCATTGACACGCCGATCCGGTCCTTCACGCTGTGGGCCGGATTCTGATATTCGAGCTTGGCCACAACCTGTCCCGGTGCGCCCTCGGTGAGACGGCGAATTCTCACCAGCGGGGTGTTGCCTATGAGCTGTGTGACATCGTTTGCAATGCGCATGGTCGAATCTCCCTATCTGTTCAGGAGACGTCAGCGCCTCCCGCGAAATTGAAACGAGCTTCCCGCCCTTGAAAGGGGGGATAGCTCTCGTCGTCTGGTCACCCCGGCGAGAAACATGAGGCTCAGAACAGCCTCGCTTCTCCTTCGCACAAACGCACGCGCGAGGATGGGGGGATAAGGATCTGCGATCGCCCGTGGCGAATGCTCTGGATCGCTTGCCGGATATGGTGAATAAGTTCTGCGGGTTCGGCTGGTAGGTCGCGTCGGAGGGTTACCTGTTGAGCGCTCATCGTCTCCTCACGTGTGCATGGGGTGTCTCGATGCTGGTTCTCTCGCTTTCCGGAATCGCGCCATCTGGTGGCGCCGACGACACAAGCACAACATGAAACCCTCCAATCCCCACGGCAAGAGCGCACCATCCCTACTCATCGCCTGCGCCTCGCCCCGCCTTCCCGAAATCTTTGTGAGTGCGATCAAACGAAATCCCCTTCGGTTTGACGGCACCTCCGTTCAGACTGATCAAAGTCGAAGTGTGAACGGATCTCGCTCGAGACCTCTGCCCGCCCATCTATATCCTAATTAAAGGACTAAGCGGACCCGGTCAATCAGAAAGTCTGCCGCGATCCCGACCAGATCGGCCGACCAGTTTGCAAAGGCGGTTCTCGACCCGAAGCTCCTGCCGAGGGTCTTCACCTTTATCATCGTCAATGCCTTGATTGCGGAATGCGCGTGGGAGATGTTGCGCGGCCCGAAAGAATTTCAGATTGAAAATCGCACTCAGAAACAATCCTCGAACCCGAGTTATGGATGCGATCACGTCATCGCGTTTCGTTTCAAAACCTTAGTTCGATGTGACGCATGAGAAGACAGGCGCGACTCGAACCCGGAGCGCTCTGAGATGTGACTGACCGCTCGCGCCCCGCACGGTCTCGGCAAGAGACTTTCGATTGCCGCGGCGAACCGCGAGGACGCCTTACTTTTCCATCCAGTACTCGATTTCACTTTTGTTCTGGTTAATGCCAGCCACATTGTCCGAGAGAGTCTCCGCCCGCACGATCCCCCGAATCGCGAGGAATCGGCCAGTCCCACCGGTTACGGTCAGCTCAGTCATGTTCTTCAGCATCGTCTCCCCGGCGCTTGCATCACGATGCGCCAAGAAATGCCCATACGCGTATATCTTTTCGCCGTCTTCCATCACATACGGTACGTAACTCGTGCCGAGGCCATTAGAGTCGGTGTAGTCGGTCATCCCTCGGATCCAGGCTTCCTTAAGGTGTACGCCTTCGATGGTTGGCGCGTTCTTGCTGTACGTGCGCACGAGCTCGAAGATCCGCAACTGGTGGCCGGGCGCATCGCCTATATCGATCGCGTACTGCTGTGTGAACATGTTGCCCACAGCCGGCGCGTCGAAGGACACGATTTGCCTCTGCTGGCCATACGCCATCGACGTCCCTAGGAATAGACAGGTAACAATCAAGACTGGCCTCGCGAATGTCAGGTTCAGCCTTCTTCTCCTTGTGAAACTGAGGCACTCGGGAACAGCCGCTGTTGCAGTCCGAACCAAACCCGGCGAGGGCGAGCATCGGTAGCCTTCTCAGACAGTTCCACTCAGGGAAACGCCGTACTGGAACAGGTCTATCCAGGTCGGGGAATCGGAATGAAAGCTTGATCTAATCAAGCCCAATTTAGTTTGCTAGTGATCTCTGCCAAGGCCAAAGCCAGAGGCAGCCGCCTGGGTAGCATAGGTGCACGGAGGACTGAATAATAGGATGGCATTCGTGTTTCAGCCTTGCGGGGGCTGGCGATAAATGAACGATGGAGCGCCGAACCCGAGTTATGGGTGCGATCACGCCTGCGCGTTTCGATTCAAATAATGGCTGGCCGTTTCTCCTAATGGTGGGTGAGAACGGGCAAAGTAGTGCAATGCTGCAAGTATCCGAAACGATCCATTCAGGGCTCAGCATTGCTGATAAAAGGGGGAACGCTCGTATTCTGCTCACGGTGGGGGAGGACGATTCGACTTCGTTGTCGCTCTTCGATAAGGCTAATAACCCTCGCGGCGTATTTATTCTGGACACGGACGGGACACCGAGTGCGGTACCTCTTGACAAGGACGGAAAGAGGCGATGGGGGCCTCTGTAGAGATTGAAACCGGGTCCTCGGGTATACGTTCCGCCTGCACGGCCAAGAGTTCAACACCTTCCGCCGGAAGGCCCGGTCCCATCCCCTCAAAGAGAGTCACCTCCACCGTCACGAGAAGGTCCGGTATATCGCGGACACCTTGCCCCTCTGGGAGGGGGAGATCCGGGTGCTCGATGTGGACGCCGGCACGCCGGAGGACCGTCAGCCCCGCTGCCTCGCCGGCCGAGGGGCCGCTCCGCCCGAAGGGGGCGGCGGTCCGCGCGGCTCCCGGCTCATGCTCAAGCGTCAGCAAGAAGGGGCTTGGGTCAGCAATCCCGCCCTCGTGGGCGCGACCGTGCAACGGTTGGCCGTCGCGTACCCGGAGCAGTCCCCCAAGACCTGGGATCTCCTCCGGGACGCGCTCTGGGACGGGTGGAAGAGCATCGATCGCCGCCTGGAGGCCTCCGGGCCACTCCGCCCGAATCGCTTCGCCCTGCACGAGGCCATTGAGCGCGTGGCGGTGCACTATGGCCGCGGAAGGAGGCGATGAAGATCCGGGCGCAGCTGTGCTGCGTGAGTGCGACCGGGGCGGACTCCTGCCCTGAGGCGCTGGCGATCGAGCGGACCGACCTGGCGATGGAGACCTCCGGCCTCATGCTCGTCGAGGGCATGGCGCTGCTGCACGGGGTCCAGGAACGCATCGTCGCCGCGCAGGTCGCCAAAGACCCTGAGCGTCCCCACCGCTGTCCGGACTGCGGGACCCGCTACCCGAGCAAGGGCCAAGGCCGCCTTTGGGTTCGCCCAGATCGGCCTCATGGGCTTTCGCGAGACAATACCAGGTATTCCGAGTGGTCCAGGTGCGCCCGCGCACGGATTGCGATGTCGGCACGCTCGAGGATGCCGTCCGGGAGCATATGCCGCGCGACCAGGACACGAAATCCGGTGCGCAGCGCCTGGCGGATCCCGGCGGGAAGGATCGCGGCGTCGCGGGGAGGGAGGAGGTTGAGGTAGTAAATGACGCCAGGTTCCACGTCACCCGCCACGGCGACCGGCGCGCCTGCCGTCCCCACGCGCAGTTGCTCGGCCGCGGCCCGCGCGGAGCGCGTCGGGTTCATGGCCGGCAGGACCTGCCAGGCGAGCACTTGACTCGCCCCGACGACCAGGAGGACGACCGGGACGGCCAGGCGGCGCGGGGTGGCGCGCCAGCCAAAAGAGACCACCCCGACGGCCAGCGCGCCGAGCAGGAGGTGCCCAAACCCCCAGGGGATCGGGGCGATGCGCGGCGAGACCCCGAGGACCAGGGCCAGCATCGCGAGGCCCAACCCGGCCCCCACACCCAGCACCCCGAGGCGCCACCAGCGGAGGAGCGCGGCCCCCGCGCGACCGGCCAAGACCGCATCCGCAACCCCGCCCACGAGGAGGGCGAACCCGGGAAACACCGGCAGGAGGTAGGGTTCCCGCTTATTGGCGCTCACCGTGAGCACCAGAAACGTGATCGCACACCACGCGAG
>DATJQT010000002.1:0-2345 GCA_035505475.1 Vulcanimicrobiaceae bacterium | reverse complement strand
TCTGGATGACGGACACCGCATGGCGATGGGCCATCCGGGCGCGACGGTCATTCCATCCGCACTAGCGGTCGCCGAGACGGCAGGGGTCACCGGGCGCGAATTCCTGGCCGCCATTATCGCCGGATACGAGGTCGCGGTCCGCGCCAGTGTGGCGCGCGTCCCGTGGTACAAAGAGCGAATGTACTCCAGCGGCATCTGGGGCGTCTTCGGCGCGGCCGTGGCGGCGGGCAGGCTGCTCGGCTTCGATCAGGCCACGCTGCAGTCCGCGATCGGCAATGCCGGATCCCACGGCCCGTTCCCCCCCGGCGGTCTGCAGGCCAATCACAGCATGGTCAAAGAGGTGATTGGCTGGGCGGGCATGACCGGCTGCGCGGCGGCGCTCCTCGCCGAAGAGGGATTTCTCGGCCCCGAAGACATCCTGGACTACTCGGGGCGCTGGGACACGGCCCCGCTGCTCGATGGATTAGGGGATCCGAATCGGTACGCCATTCTCCGCACCTATTTCAAGCCGTATGCGGTCTGTCGCTGGGCACACTCGTCGGTGGACGGCGTGCTGGATCTCCTCACGCAGCACAGCATTCAGCCCGGGGACATCCGCCAGATCTGGGTCGAGACCTTCGACGAAGTGACGCGCCTGGTCAACTACGCTCCGCGGAATGCCATTGCGGCGCAGTTCAGCATCCCGTTCGCGCTGGCCATCGCCGTGTTGCGACGCCGGATCGAGCCGGAGGATGTGAGCGAAGCGAACCTGCGCCTGCCCGAAATCCTCAACCTGGCGCGCAAGGTCGAGGTGGTGGTGGATCCCGAGATTGACGCCCAGTTCCCCGCCAAGACCATCGCGCGCGTCACGATCGTGACCGCTCGTGGCCCGGTGCAGACCACGGTCGAATACCCACGCGGCAATCCGGAGAATCCGCTAAGTGACGAAGCACTGGCGGCCAAGTTCCGCTCTTTGACCGTTCGCATTATCGGAGAGCAGACGTGTGAGTCGCTGCTCGCCGCCATCGCCGATCTGCCGCAGGCGCCGGACGTGACGGCCGTCACGAGCTGCCTGGCCTTCTGAGGAGGCATTCCGTGAACATCCTGCTACTCGGGGTTGGCTTACAGGGCCGCGCAACGCTCTACGATCTCGTGCGCTGTCCCGCCGTGACGCGCGTCGTCGCGGCGGACGCCGACCTCGCCGCCCTGACACGCTATGTGGATCGGCTGAAGTCCTCGAAGATCGAGGCGGTCGGGCTGGACGCCCGGGATCCGGCGCGTATGGCCACCTTGATGCAGGGGATGCAGGCGGTCATCGTCTTGCTGCCGGTCTCGTTCCACGTGCCGGTCGCGCGCCTCGCCGTTGACCACGGCCTCCACCTCGTCAACTCGTCGTATCCGCCGCCCGAATTCGCAGATCTCGGGCGCGATGCCGCGGCGCGCGGCCTGACGATCCTGCCCGAATTCGGGTTCGATCCCGGCATCGATCTGGTGCTCGCAGGCCAGGCCGTGCGGGAGCTGGACGAGGTGCACGAGTTTTATTCGTATGGCGCCGGCTTCCCCGAGGCCACGGCGGCCACCGGTCCACTCCGCTACAAGATCTCCTGGACATTCGAGGGCGTGCTCAAATCGTACCTGCGCGATGCCGAGGTGGTCCGGGAGGGGAAACGCGTGACCATCCCCGGACGCGAGATCTTCGCGGCATCCAACATTCACACCGTCACCGTGGAAGAATTCGGTGGGCTGGAAGCTTACCCCAACGGCAACGCCATGCACTATCTCGAGGCGCTCAAGATCGCAGCCACCATCAAGAATGCCGGCCGCTTTGCCATGCGCTGGCCCGGCCACGCGGCGTTCTGGTATCCGCTGGCCCAGCTCGGATTCCTCGATGACGCCCCGATCCGCGTCGGCGAGAGCCTGATCTCTCCGCGCAGCGTCGTGCGGGACCTGTTGGAGCCGCAGCTCCAGTACGCCGAGAACGAGCGCGACGTGGCCGTGATCCGGGTAGACGTGCGTGGGCTGAAGAACGGCCGGCGGCGGCGATTGCTGTACCAGGTCATCGATTTCCGCGACCTGTCCAGCGGCCTCCTGGCGATGAACCGCACCGTAGGCTTCACCGCAAGCATCGGCGCCCAGATGATCCTGCGCGGCGACATTCGGAAGCGGGGGCTCGCCTCGCCCCTATCCGACGTCCCGACCGACGTCTTCTTCGGCGAGCTCAGGGCGCGCGGCATCGTGGTGCAGCGCGAAGAGATGGATTGGTAAGTCGCTCGTAACCGATTCCATGCACCCGTGACCAGGAGATCTCCAATGGTGTCAGAGGGCGGACAGTACCGACCGTTTTCGGATGCCGACGTGCAGAAGAT
>DATJQT010000001.1:0-8591 GCA_035505475.1 Vulcanimicrobiaceae bacterium | reverse complement strand
CCCGGAAGGCGGCGGCCAGCCGGCCGACCATGGGCGTATTGCCGGGGTTGAGATCGCGGACGTCCGCACCGTTGACGGCGCGATCCGACATTTTCTGGCCGGTCCTCCGCCGAGCGGACAGGTGACGATTGAACTGGACTGGGAGCGCCGGTTCGACCACATGCAGCAGCACACGGGGCAACATCTGCTGACGGCGATAGCGCACGAACGATTCGGCTGGGCGACGACCGCGTTCCATCTTGGCGCCAATGCCTCGGACATCGAGTTGGACGCGCCCAGCCTCGAGGCCGAGCGGCTGCAGGCACTCGAAGAGGCGGTGGCTACGGAAATCCGGGCTGCGCGCTCGGTGATTGCCCGGCGGGTGAGTCCCGAGGAATATGCAAGTCTCCCCGTCCGCACGCGGGGATTGCCCGAAGGGCACCGGGGCGGCATCCGGCTGGTAGAGATTGCCGGGATCGACCTCAACACCTGCGGGGGAACCCATCTCAGGTCCACAGCCGAACTGGAAACGCTCAAGCTTCTGGGCACGGAATCCATGCGGGGCGGGACGCGCCTTTTCTATGTTGCCGGCGGTCGTGTACGCAAGCTTCTAGGTGCCCACCAGGCGCGAACGGCAGAGTTGCGGCAACTGCTCGGCGCATCCGATGAGGAGCTCGTCCGCAGCGTCCAGTCGCGGCTGGATCAGCTCAAGGAAGCGCAGCGGACGACACGCGACCTGCGCGAGGCGCTGGCGGTGGAGTCCGCGCGCGCGCTGGCTTCGCCCGGCGATGTGGTCGTGGCCCAGCACTGGGATGATCAGGACCTCCCATTCCTTCAGCGCGTCGCGAAGGAATTTGTCCGTCTGGCGCCGGACCGCGTGGCACTACTCACGGCGGGAACCGATCAGGGCGCATTCGTGCTCTGTGCCGGTGACACGGCAGTGCTGGATGTGCCGGCGACCGGCCGCAAGATTGCCGAGGTATTGTCTGGCCGCGGTGGCGGCTCCGGCCGCATGTTTCAAGGCAAGGCGGCCGCCTTGCAACAAAGGGGTGCGGCCTTATCATCTTTGCGGTCTGCAATGATGCCCGGCAACGCTTAAACCCTCGTAGTTAAATTTAGGAGGATACCGATGGCCTCGAATTCCATGAAAGCCGCAGTGTTGGTCAAGCCAGAGACGATCGAGATTCGCGAAATGCCGCGACCGACCGCCGGGCCGGGCGAAGTCCTGATCCGCGTCCGGGCGGCCGGGATCTGCGGGTCGGATATGCACCTGTACGATACTGGCCGGCTCGGGCCCATCGTGCTGCAGAATCCCCACGTGCCCGGCCACGAAATGAGCGGGGAAATTGCCGCCGTGGGAAGCGGTGTGACCACGTTGCAGGTCGGCCAGCGCGTCGTGTTGGAGCCGGGCTTTGCCTGCGGTAATTGCAAGATGTGCCGCAGCGGTCGGTATAACCTCTGCGGGTCCGTTCGATTCTTGGGCGTGCCGCCGAACAACGGCTGCATGGCGGAATACGTGGTGGCCCCGGCGCAGTGGGTGTATCCGATGCCGGATGCGCTCAGCTTTTCGGCGGGTGCCACGGTCGAGCCGCTCGTGGTCGGGTTGCAGGCGGCGGCGCACGGACGGGTCGGCCCGGAAAGCGTAGTCGCCATCTTCGGCGCGGGCATGATCGGATTGGTGTGCCTGGAAGCGGCGTTGTCCCATGGGGCCGAACACATCTGGGTGATTGACGTCATGGAGCAGCGATTGGCGCTCGCGAAAGAACTCGGCGCACAGGTCATCAATGCTCGCGGCATCGACGTTGTCCAGGAGCTGAAGCGCCAGACGGGCGGCGGACCCGACGTGATCATGGAAGCAACCGGGGCGCCTCCGGCAATCACCTCTGCGTTCAAGGCGGCAGCCAAAGGCGCTACCTTCGTGGCTGTTGGCTTCATCGAGGAGCAGACGATGGCGCTCGACTACACGGCCATCGTGCGCTCAGGCTTGCGGATCGAGACGCTGTTTCGATATGCGAATCTTTTCCCCCTGGCCATAGATGTCTCCGTCCGGCGGCGCGAGCGGCTGGCCCGGTTCGTCACCGACCGGTTCCCGCTCGAGAAGGCGGCCGATGCCTTCGCCACCGCACATGCCCGCGGTGAAAACACGATCAAGGTCATGGTGGAGATGGAGTAGGGCGAGCCGAGAGCCGCGAACGGAAGCGCCGAGCACCGCACCAAGAAAATCGCCGGATTGGGGAATGATGAAACTGGGGTTGGGGCTGTACCGGGATCTGCTGAATCCCGACACGCTGCGGTTCGCCCGGCAGGCCGGCGTCACGCACATCGTGGCCCACCTGCCGGGGCATTTCACCCGAGACGGTAGCGGCCGGGTGATCACGTCCGATCGGGCCGGGTGGGGATTCGGCCTGTCGGAACCGGATGACGACATCTGGAGCTACGAAGGGCTCGCGGCCCTGCAGCGCACCGTGACCGATGCGGGTCTCACGCTGGAGGCGCTGGAGAACTTTGCCCCCGTACACTGGTATGACGTGCTGCTGGACGGGCCTCGACGAGCAGACCAGATCGAGCGCCTGCAGGGCATCATTCAGGCGATGGGCCGCGCCGGCATACGCACGATGGGTTATAACTTCAGTCTCGCTGGTGTCTGGGGACGCGTGGAAGGTCCATTCGCACGCGGCGGCGCCCACTCGGTCGGCTTCGAGGATCCTGTGCAGCGGCCGATCCCGTCGGGCATGATCTGGAATATGGTGTACGACCCGGCACGTTTCGACCCTGAGCATCCTGCTGAGACCGTCCCTCACGTTTCTGCAGACGAAATCTGGGCTCGGTTCGCCGCCTTCCTGAACGACATGATCCCGGTGGCCGAGGAGGCCGGGGTCCGACTGGCGCTGCACCCGGAAGATCCGCCGCTTCCGGTGCTTCGCGGAACGGCGCGCCTCGTGTACCACCCGGACCATTTCCAGCGCGTCCTGGACTGCTCGTCAAGCCCAATGAACGCGATCGAGTTTTGCGTCGGAACCGTTTCGGAAATGGCCGGGGCGGATGTGTACGCCACGGTGGACCGGTACAGCCGTGCCGGCCGCATCGCCTACGTCCACCTGCGGAATGTCCGGGGGAAGGTTCCGCGCTACCACGAGACGTTCATCGACGAGGGCGATACGGACATGCTCAAGGTGCTGCAGATTTTGCATCGGAACGGGTATGAGGGCGTGGTCATTCCGGACCACACGCCACTGCTGGACTGCGCCGCGCCGTGGCACGCGGGGGTGGCGCATGCGCTCGGCTGGATACGGGCGGCGATGACCGCGGCCGAGCGGATGTGAAGCCGCCTCACCCCGCGTCGGGTGGAAAAATGGCCTCTGGCTCCGGCCGGCTCTTGCGGCGAAAGATTTCGTAGATGACGCCCAGCTTCGCCTCGGTGTCGAGGTAGTAAAACTCGCCCTCGCCGAATTTACCACTCATCAACACCTCGACCCCGGCCACCTTGAACGCGGCAAGCACCTCTTCGATATTCTCGACCTTGGACTGGATGTGATGCAGGCCGTCGCCCCTGGACTCGAGATGCTCGACATAAATGCTGGGGCCAAACAGCGGCTGAATCAACTCGAGCTGCATGGGACCGGCCTGCGTAATCGCCACCCGCATGGCGTAGTCCACGCGCCGGCCCCGCACCATGCCTTCCCGGAGCGTTGGCGGCGCATAGGTGTAGATCTTCCACGGGCCTATGCCCAGCAACCGCCAGTACGCCTCCATTGATTTCTGGAGATCCCGCACCACCAGCCCGGTCTGGAGCACATCGCCCAGCGTGATCGGCAAGCCGAGGCCGTGCGTGTCCATTTCAGCCTCCTTCCCAATGAACGAGGACCGAAGCATGCCCAGTGTCCTGCTATGGGTCAAACCAGAATACCCCTTGCCGGGTACTGCCGGACAGGATAGAAGGGGCCGGAATCGGAATCGGACGGCAAAAGGGAGAGACGTGGGCGGGCGCATTTGGCGGACAATAATCGTGCGCACGATCGTGCGGGTGATGATCGGAGTCGGGTGCACGCTCTTGCTGTGCGGAGGTGTGACGATGGGCGGGAATGCGGCGGCGGGAATGCGAACGACTGTGACACTCGGGACAGCGACACCGGGCGGGGGCTTCCCCGTGTATGGCGGCGCGATCGCCGAGACGATCAACGCAACCGATCCGGAGTTGCTGGTCCAGCCGCAAAATACAAGAGGGAGTGCCGAGAACGTTCCCCTGTTAGAAAAGGGCAGGCTCGACATTGCCTTGGTCCAGGGCGAAAGCGCGCACGAAGCGCTGAATGGCATCGGCCGGCCCAGGGCCGATCTCCGCATTCTGTGGGCGATGTACTCCTCGCCCGGCATGTTCATCGCGCGCGGCGATGCGCCGTACCGCACGATCGAGGATCTCAAGGGCAAGCCGGTCGTGTTCGGCGCGAAAGGATCGGGGCTCGGCATTCTGGCCCGCTACGTCCTGGACGGGTTGGGACTGGACCGCGACCGTGACTTCCAGGCCATCTTTTTCGAGCACGCGGGAGACGGGCCGCCGCTGGTCCTGGATGGACGGGCCGCCGCGCTGTGGGGCGGAAGCATCGGCTGGCCGCCATACCTGGCCGTTGCGAACGGCCCGCACGGGGGTCGGTTCATCGTGCCGGATGCCTCTGGGATCCAGCGCGTCCTCGAGAAGCACCCGTTCCTGAAAGTTGTTCAGGTCCCGGCCAAGGCATTTCCCGGCCAGGATGCGCCGCTTACAACGGTCGGGTCGTGGAGCTTCGTCATGACCCGGCCCACGCTGCCGGAGGACACGGCCTATCGCCTGGCGCGGGCGCTGCACCAGGGCGAAGCGGCTCTCGGGGCCCGGCTGGCGCAGGCGCGGGAAAGTACGGCGGCGAATACCGTGGGCGCTGTGCCGAACACGGCGCTGTTGCATCCGGGTGTTCAGAAATATCTGCGCGAGATTGGATTGCTGAGATAGCATCGAGCCTTTCCCGTTCGCGCTGCGACAGGCTCAGTGTGAACGGGGTACGAGCATCGGAAGGGCGTATTGAGGTCTTCGCGAAATAGGTTCGAAGAGTGGTAAACAGGGCCGGCGGTGTCTCGCTGGCCCAGTTGCATTCTGACGAGTTCAGGCATTGATCGGGTACGAACCGTATCGTCTAGCCGCGGCGCGCATGGCGGCATAGTTCTCCCACTTCGTTCCGACCTGCAGAGTGTTCCCGGAGGTGATAACCAGGCCGCCACCCGGGCCCGCATAACGGATGGCGTGCTGAACCTCTGCCTCGACCTCGGCAAGGGTGCCCAGCGTCAGCGTCTCGCAGTTGACACCGCCAAAGAAGCAGAGCTTGCCAGCATACTTCTCCTTCAACAGCTTGAGATCCATGCGGATGCGCGGCTGAATGCCTTGCCAGCCGTCCACGCCGGCGGCGACGAAGTCGTCCAGGATGGACCAGGTGTTCCCGTCGGTGTGCTTGACGAAATACTTGCCTTTCGCATGCACGCCCTGAACGGTCTCACGGAACGCCGGCAAAACATATTGCCGGAATAGCCGACCGCCCATGAGCGGGCCGACGTTGTCGCAGTAATCTGTGGCGACCAGGATACCGTCCACGCCGGTCTCGGCGATGGCGTCTATCCATGCCAGCGACGTTTTCATGTAAGCCGCGATGCTCTTCGTCGTGAACTCTGGATCGCTCGCCATCCGGATCAGATACTCTTCCATGCCGACGGTCTCGGCCCAGGGAAATGTCCCGTCCGGCGCCCGGCCGAACACGAAATGTGTGCCGCCAATTTCTTTGACAATGTGCCGGATTGCTTCGAGACGGGATTCATCAACCGGAACCCGCTCTGGCACGACGATGTCCTTGGCCTCGAGCGCGGGGCCTTCCAGCAGCATGGGATGGCCGCCGGCTTCCGGCGCATACTGCCAGACCCGTCCTTTTTCGTCGCGCCACTTGTAGTCGCCGAGCATTTCCGGCTTGGCGGGTTTCGTGTGCCGGGGCGGCACCAGAGGGACCACAACGAAGTCCCACTCGAACGTCTTTGCGAGCGCCGGGATATCCTGCTGATACGATGCGACCACCGCATCGCGTTGACCTTCCCACTCGGCGACCCACTCCTTCCACTTCGAGCGGTAGAAGGTCGGGCGGCCAAGCGCACGCTCGGCGATTTCCCAGTCCGCGCCCGTTTCGCCCAGCGGGACGCGGTCGGCCTCACGATGATCGAGCGCCGCAATCATCCGTTCTTTGGGGAGCATATCGCCTCCGTTCAGAGAAATACGTACCGCACAATGCCATGCGGTTAGATGCGGAGAATGGCGTAGAGCCCGAGAAGCAGTCAAGGGGAAATGAATCCGGAGGAGCAATCCACCGTGGACCCAGCTCCCTCCCACTCGGAGAGGGCGGCTGGTCCGTCACGGCGGACCAGGAAGGCCGCGCACTGGAGTATTGTCTTCCCTCCGACATCACTCCGTGGATTTGCGTTCGGGATTGGCGGCGCGTTGGCGAGGAGGCGGTTGAGGCGGGGTATCCTTGGCGATGGTCGCAGCGAGACCCTGCAAGAGGGCTTCCTTTTCCGCGGGGGTCAGCCGAGCCTGAGGATGCAGCGGCAGGTAATACCAGGGCGGCATGCGGCCTTCCATGACGTCTCCGCGCACTCCGCGCAAGCCACGCTGCAGTCGGTCCCAGTTGGAAAAGTTCACATGCCCTCGTCCGTCGTCAACATCGTGCCGAATGAGCCAGGAAGCGGGGGCGATAAGCGCGTACCATGGCCAGACCGTCTGGTTGCTGTGGCAATCGAAGCAGGCGCGCTGCGCCAGCGCTCGGGTCTGCGGGCTATCCCAGCCCGGCTCGCGGCGGGCTGGTTCCGGCGGATCAATACGGCCGTAGGGTACGAATTGGATCAGGGCGACGAGCGCGCCCACTATTGCCAACGACCACGCAAGATATTTTCGGCGCATCTTGGCCTCCACGCGATGAGAGGTGGGAGTGTACCGGGCCAAGCGGCGCCGGGCAATTTCTCAATCAAAAAAATGTGATGGAAGCTAAATCGCGCCGGCGGATTTCAGCGCGGCGATGTCGTCGGCGGAATACCCGAGCAGGTCATGGAGGATGACGGCGTTGGCGGCGCCCATCGGCAAACCGGGAAAGCGCACCTGACCCGGTGTCGCCGAGAACCGGATGGGCACGTTGGGAAACGGAATGGTCTTGCCGGAATCGGGCTCCACAAGCTGGATGATGCTGCCGCGCGCCTGGACGTGGGGATCCTTCGCGATCGTCTCCATATCGTACACGGGGCCAATCGTGACTCCGGCGTGCTCGCAGGCATCCAGGACGTCGGCCAGCGAGCGGGCCGCGATCCAGTCGCCGATGATCTGGTTCAGGACACGACGGCTGTCGGACTGGATGCGCTCCTGGTTGTTCCGGTAGCCCGGTGCGGTCTTCAGTTCGGGATGGCCCACCAGATCCAACAGGCGCTCGAATGGCGCCTGCGAACTGGCGGACAGGACGACCCACTTGCCGTCCTGGGTGCGATAGCTGTTGCGGGGCGAGGTGTAGTGGGATTCGTTGCCGGTGGGCTGCGGAGGCCGGCCGGAGAGCGCATAAATGAGGAAGTCGGATCCCATGAAGTTGAATAGCGGCTCGTAGAGCGAGAGGTCCAGCTCCTGCCCGCCGGAGACGCCGCGCTGTTGACCGCGCAGGGCCATAACGACGCCGAACGCGAGGTGCAGGCCGGCGATCATGTCGGCGAGCGCGAGCGGAGGATTGGTCGGCGGCCCGCCCGGGTGGGCGTTCATAAATGTGAACCCGCTCATGGCCTCGGCCAGCGTGCCAAAGCCGGGCTTGGCGGCATACGGGCCCGTTTGGCCGTAGCCCGAGATGCGTCCAATGATTAACCCTGGATTGAGTTCCCAAAGAGCCTGGGCCGGAAAGCCCAGGCGGTCGAGCGTGCCTGGCCGCATGTTTTCCAGGAGCACATCTGACTGGATCACCAACTCTCGAAGGATCTTCTGCCCGGCCGCATGCTTGAGGTTGAGCGTGATCGGCAATTTGTTCCGCGACGTCGCCAGCCAGAACGGCTGATGGCGTTCGTCCACCATCGCCCAGTAGCGGATGGCATCGGGCACCGAGGGCGGCTCGATCTTGATCACCTCCGCCCCGTAATCGGCGAGCACGGTCGCGCCGAACGGCGCAGCGACTACCGATCCAAGATCGATGACGCGCACGCCCGCGAGCGGTCCGGTTGATCGCGCGATATCTTCGCGGTGCTTTCGGATGAAGGCATTCCAGTCCGTGGGGGGCATTGGGTCCTCATGACGAACCGCAAGGGGCGGAGACGACGCGCGAATCGGCGTTGCATACGTGCCGCGGCATTGCGGGTCGCAGTATAGGGGGAATCCCGGGCCCGGGCAAGCGAACACGGGCGAAAAAGCTTGACGGAGCGCGGCGGCAGCGCAATGCTCTTCCCGCCCCCACGAGAGGAGTGCAGATGGCTGGATTGGTTTGCGACATTCTGATGGTCGGGCATTTCGCGAAGGACCTACTCGTCGTGGACGGCGTCGCCGAGGAAGCGCCGGGGGGCGCCGTGTACTACGGGAGCATCGCCCTGCG